>JAFDLS010000016.1 GCA_019306365.1 Deltaproteobacteria bacterium | reverse complement strand
AAACATCCGAGGGGTTCCCGTCTCAATCGCCATTTTCGGTTTTGTTGAACATTATGTCAAACCTCCGGGGCAAAAGGAAAATATTTATGGGAATCGCTCTAGATTTGAGTGTGATGCCGCCGCCGCGCTTTTGAGAGCCATGCCCGCAGGTTTTTTTGGGGATCGCGGGTTTTTTTAAGGGTTGGAGAGTTTTTGACATCATTAAAGAAAGGGACAGAAATTTTTCGTTGACTTTCCTACAATAATCATGTTACTCTTTTTTCAGTCGGCAAAATATAGGTTCGGTGTTTCCGAATATATGGGAAAGAAAGGGGGTGGTAGGGTCATAAGGGTTAACTTGAGAAATGAGGAAAGGTATGTATTTTTTTGGGTTTTTTTTAGGTTAATTAATCAGCATTTTTGGAGGAATTGATTTTATGAAGAAATTTTTGTTTTTCACGTTGGCCGTCTTGCTGGTGGTCGCTTTTACATTGCCTGCCGCGGCCAAAACCACTTTTAACGTAAGTGGTCTTGCCAAAAGCCGTGCTTTTTATCTTTCAAACCCTGGAGCCGGGGATGAGGATCTAACCAATTCTGCCCATTTCCTGGACATGTATTATGTCCTAAACTTCAGCATTTCGCCCGGCGGAGCCGCGAATTTTGTAGCCACCTTTGAAGGTCTTCAAAAGAGGTGGGGAAACTCCGGCTGGCCCTATGGCGCGCTGTATACAACGGACACCGATCACAACGCGGGGCAGGACAGTGTTTTCCGTAACGACGCTCGTTGGACCCGCGCCCTGATCACTTATTACGCACAGCCCATCGGTTACTTCCACTTCGGACGAAGCGTGGACGTGCCCGGTTCAATTGGCGGCATGCAGAAGTCCAAAGTCAACGCGCAGCGCTACCATGAAGACAGGGGCTACAACGACCGTTTCTACTGGCAGAACACCTGGGGAAAATTCACCGCCAAGTACTTCTTCCAGAAGATCATGGAGTTTGATGCTACCAATGGGACTCAAGATGAAGACTATGATCTCCACTGGGCCAAGTTCCATTACAACTGGAAGAGCGGTGAGGTCTGGTTAAACCTGGGTTGGTACATTAAGAAATGGTATGAGAACATAGGTGCGCCTTTTAAGGACAATGAGTACAAGATTAATGTTGGCGGTTTTCAGAATTTTGGCCCCCTGACCATCGGCGGTTACGTTTCCAAGTGGCTTGGCACCCGGGAATGGTATACTGCCGGTGTGGCTGATCAGGATATTGACGCCTGGGATTGGTACTTCACCGCTGAGTACAAAGCGGGTCCCCTGCTGGCCGGTTTCATGTACACCCACATGGATGGCCAGGATGACAGCAATGACATCACGACTCACAGCAGCACCGGATGGTGGTTTAATCCTCTTTACGCCGCCTTTGGTATTTACGACGGCATAATGTTCGCCACTCCTACTTCGACAGGTTGGAGCACGTCTGGTGACAGGAACCTTAACGGAGTAGATGACGCCACCGGTATTGACTTCATTTACTTCTTTGCCGATTACAACCTGACCGAGAAGCTGATTATTCACGGGGCTTACGGTTACATCATGGCTGACTTTACGGACGGCAATACAGACGACGCGCTGGGTCATGAAGTTGACTTCGCCGTTGCTTACAACCTCACCAAGGGCTTAACCGTGGGAGTTTACTTCGGTTATTTCATGCCTCTGGATGGTTGGGAAGACCTGAACGGCGGAACAGCGGATAACCACCTTCACCTGAGTGGTGAGATCAAACTGGAGTTCTAATTCCTCTAACCTTAACCTGAACCAAAGCCCCGGGTTTCCGGGGCTTTTTTTTATGGGCGGATTGGGCGAGTGGCGTGGATTTTTAATCTTCTGCTGCATACGGAATGGTCACGCGGTTGGGGCGGACAGGAAATCCGCATTCTGTCTGACTGCGAGGGCTTTTTGAAGAAAGGGCATCATGTCACCCTGGCCTGCAAGCAAGACAGCCCTATCCTGAAAGCCGCTTCTTTAAAAGGCGTTCCCGTGGTCACGTTTCCCTTCTTAGCCCCTCTGGATGTAACGACCATCATTCCCCTGGCCCGCTACTTGAAAAAGAATCGGGTGAACCTGGTTCAAACGCACAGCTCCATTGACAGCTGGACGGCTTCGCTCGCGGCCCGCATCGTAGGGATACCGGTGATTCGGAGCCGCCATATCGGGGCTGAGATCAGGGGTTCATTTTTTTCAAAACTGCTCTACATGCGGCTGGCTGACCGGGTCATAACCAGCGGTCAGGCCATAAAAGACAATATGGTGCGGGTGAACGGATACAATCCAGACAAAATCATTTCCATTCCCAGCGGGGTGGACGCCAACCGATTCCAGCCCGGGATAGACCCGGGGCCGGTACGCGGCGAATTCAATCTGTCGAAAGATGATTATATTCTTGGAATCATTGCCATTATTCGCGGCAACAAGGGCCATGAGTTTCTGTTTGAGGCGGTGAAGCTTTTGGGAGACGAGATCCCGAACGTCAAAGTGCTGGTGGTGGGGGACGGTCCATCCACAGGGTATGTGGAGGGGCACGCCCGGCGGCTTAATGTCATGGACAAGGTGATTTTTACCGGGTTTCGAGAGGATACGCCGCAACTGCTGGCGGTTATGAACCAGTTCATCCTGCCCGCCGTTGGCGAAGGTCTCCCGCAGGTTATACTTCAAGCCATGCTGGTTGGGATCCCCGTTGTCGCGGCGGCTGCTGGCGGGCTCACCGAGGCGGTCGAACATAATCGCACCGGATTTCTCGTGCCGCCAAGAGATCCCGAGGCTCTTAAGGAGGCGATTTTGGCCATTTACCGGAGCCCTGAAAAAGCGAGAGCCATGTCGCGAGCGGCCCGGGAAAAGGTCCTTAGCACCGGGACACTCGAAGTAACGATTAATAAAACGGAACAAGTCTACCGGGACCTGCTTGGCCGCTGATATTCTTTCTTATTTGCCCCTCGTTGATCTTTCAGGGAGGAACAATTCGCCAAATCGTCCGCTTGCCCGATTGCAAAAAGCGTAATACCGACTCTTTTATTAAGCAAAACCTCCAGGTAAGCATCTTGATAGCGTGTTCGTTGTATGATAGACTTCAAACAGAAATCATGCTTTTCTTATTAGGGAATTGCGTGAGATGAGTCGGCGGGTGCAGGTGCTTTGATATCCTTTATTCAGGGAAGGCAAAGGGCCTGTTTTTCACGCGTCCACAACCCGGCCGGGGGTTGCACCCGGGGCCGTTTCATGTGAGGAGTCAGCTTATGTCAGACGAAGAAGAGAAAGGGTTTGTGATTAAAGACCGGAGGCTTTTTCCTGCTGAAGGCGAGGCCGTTAAGCCGCCTGAAGGGAAGAGAGGGAAGAGGCTGGTCCTCTGCCAGAGGTGACTTTATCCACTTTCATTTTTTCTTTGAGCACGTCCGCCTTGCTGCACCTGGGGGAGATACCCGATCCCAACACCAACCAGACCGTAATGAATTTGGGTCTGGCGAAACAGACTATTGATATCATCGGGATGCTTAAAGAGAAAACCAAGGGCAACCTTGAGGAAGATGAGTCAAAGTTACTTGAAAATCTTCTTTATGAATTAAGAATGAAATATGTAGCCGCAAGCAAGCATTAAGCGGTCTCACGAAAAAAGGAGAAAAAAATGAGGATTAAGAAGCTGTCAGGCTTATTCCTTTATAAACATACCGGGATACAATTCCTGGCGCTGGTCATCCTGTTAGCGTCTGCTTTTCTATTATGCTCTCAATTCCAGTATGCGCAGGCTTCCGAATCTACCCGGATGATTCCCGCTTCTTTTTCGGAATTGGCGAAAAAAGTTTCGCCCGCCGTGGTGAATATATCCGCCGTCAGAGTCGTCAAAGACCGGGGCTTTATTTTCCGGTCGCCGCGTCAGCCGGGAAAACCTGAGGAATTTGGAGAACCTTTCGATTTCTTTGACAGATTTTTCGGGAGGCAGGCTCCGCCCCAGGAAAGAAAACAACGGTCACTGGGTTCTGGTTTTATTATCGATCCTTCAGGATACATCATTACCAATAACCACGTTGTTGAGAATGCCCAGGAGATCCTGGTGCTGGTATCCAGCGGAAAGGAATATAAGGCCAAAATTGTTGGCCGGGATCCCAAAACCGACATCGCTTTAATAAAAATCAATACCGAGAATTCTCTGCCTTCCGTTAAATTGGGGGATTCGGACCGTCTCAATGTTGGCGACTGGGTAGTGGCCATTGGAAATCCATTTGGGCTTGATCATACCGTCACAGCCGGAATTATCAGCGCTAAGAGCCGTGTTATCGGAGCCGGTCCTTATGATGATTTTCTTCAGACCGACGCCTCCATCAACCCGGGTAATTCCGGGGGGCCTCTTTTGAATCTGGACGGTGAAGTAATTGGTATCAATACCGCCATCAGCGCCGCCGGTCAGGGCATAGGCTTCGCCATCCCCACGAACCTGGCACGGGATATAGTAAGTCAGCTCAGGGAAAAAGGAAAGGTTGTCCGAGGCTGGCTGGGAGTTGTTATCCAGCCAATCACCCCGGAACTGGCCGAATCCTTCAAACTTAAGGATCAATCAGGTTCTCTGATAGCTGATGTTGATCCAGATGGTCCGGCCAGCAAGGCCGGGATCAAGCGAGGCGATGTTATCATCGCTTTCAATGGGAAAAAAATCAAGGAATGGTCGGACCTGCCCGCTCTGGTCGCCTCGACGCGTGTGGGGACCGAGGTTGAGGTCAAGGTCATTCGTGAAGGCAAGAGTGAGACGATCAAGGTGAAGCTCGGCGAGCTTAAGGAAGGAAGAATCGCCAGCAGGGAGCCGGTCAGGGAAGAAGTGCTCGGGCTGGCCGTGCAGGAGCTCACACCCGAACTCGCTGAGCGGTTTGGGGTAGACCAAAAAACTGGCGTGATTATAAGCCGGATCGCCGAAGGCAGCCCGGCAGCTGAAGTCGGGCTCAGGCCGGGCGATCTTATCCTGGAGATTAATCGCCAGCCCATAGACAGCTTGAGAGCTTACAGCAACACCGTAAATAGGATTAAAAAGGACGATATCGTTCTTTTTCTGGTCAAGCGAGGGGCTAACACTCTTTTTTACACTCTGAAGGTCGGCTAACTTCTAAAGGGGTTTCACCTGTCTCTCGGGCGGGTGGGAGTTCAGGTCATAATCGAAAATATGCCTCCAACAGCCCTTAAACTTCTCGCGCCGGCCAAGTTGAACCTGCACCTTTCCATTGTCGGACGCCGGTCTGACGGTTACCATCTGCTCGAAACCCTTATGGTGAAGCTGGATCTGGCTGACAGACTCGTTCTGGCGTTAAAGGGGCGAGGGATTCATCTTGACATACAGGGGGCCGACCTACCGGCTGGTGAGGAAAATCTGGTCGTCAGGGCCGCCAGGGTTTTTTTCGAGGCCGCGGGGATCGAACCCGCCGTGGAAATAATTTTGGAAAAGCATATTCCTGTCGCGGCGGGGCTGGGTGGAGGCAGTTCGGACGCGGCAGCCGCCTTGAAGGGCCTTAATGAACTTTACGGGTCACCGTTAACGCAGGACCGGCTTTTGGACCTGGGCTTGAGCCTGGGCGCTGACGTGCCTTTTTTTATATGTCCCGAAACCACGGCTGCAGCCAGCGGTATTGGGGAAGAATTGTCACCCGGTCCGGTCATGTCGGAAACCTTTTATTTTGTGCTGTTGAATCCTGGCTGGCCGTTATCTACCAGATGGGTATATGAAAATTGTAATTTAAAGTTGACATCTAGACACAAAGGGCTTATATATTCACAGGTGAATGAGGGTTCTTTCACAATTAGCCGTGTCCTGCATAATGATTTGGAATCGGTTGTAATTCCTCGATATCCGGAAGTGAAGGCCATGAAGGATCATTTACTGGCTGAGGGGGCGGTTGAAGCCCTGATGACCGGTAGCGGACCGACTGTCTTTGGGGTTTTTCTCCGAAGGGATGAAGCTAAACAAGCCCGAATCAGATTAAATGGACTGGAAAGAGGAAAGTGGGTCGCCATAATGACCCGAAATCTGTAATCGCCCCAGTTTTAAAAATCGTGAGAGGCAGTTTTCTAAACCGTGAAACCTGCCTCGCTTTAATGATTGTACAAATTACCATTAGCGAGTTTCAACCTTGAGATTAACTTGCATCTCTAAAATAATTGAAGCTTTTTACTGGGGTGTCGTCAAGTGGTAAGACACAGGTTTTTGGAGCCTGCATTCGGAGGTTCGAATCCTCCCACCCCAGCCAAAAAATAAAAAACTGCGATTGATCTGAATTATCCATGAATAATGAACTAATTATTGTTACTGGCCGTTCTAATCCGGCCTTAGCGAAATCAATCTGTGATTATTTGTCACTGCCGCTGGGCTTGGCGCACGTGCGTCGTTTTTCTGATGGAGAGATTCTGGTTGAATTAGGTGAAAACGTTCGCGGCCGGGATGTTTTTGTAATTCAGTCCACCTGTCTGCCGGTAAATGAAAATATTATGGAACTGCTTATCCTCATCGACGCCTTGAAGCGCGCCTCGGCCCGGCGCATCACCGCCGTTATCCCATATTACGGTTATGCTCGCCAGGACCGTAAAGTTGCCCCGCGCGTGCCCATCACCGCCAAACTCATAGCCGATCTTATTACTGTGGCCGGGACCAAGCGGGTACTATCAATGGATCTTCACGCCGGGCAAATCCAAGGTTTTTTTGATATACCTGTGGATCATCTTTTCGCCGCGCCCTTGCTCCTGGATTTCGTCCGAGAGCAACAATTTGATGACATAGTCATAATCTCCCCGGACGCCGGGGGCGTGGAAAGGGCCCGGGCCTATGCCAAGCGTTTAGATTGTTCAATCGCCATTATTGATAAACGCAGATCCGGAATTAATGAAGTTGAGAGCATGACTCTGGTTGGTAACGTTGAAGACAAGGTGGCGATTTTGGTGGACGATATGGTCGATACCGCCGGGACGATGGTCAGGGCCATTGACACGGTTTTGAGCAAAGGGGCTAAAACCGTTATTGCTTTAGCCACCCATGCGGTTCTTTCCGGCGCGGCTGTTGAAAGAATTGCAAACTCCTCAATCGAATATTTAGTAGTGACAGATACCATCCCCCTTTCAGAAGAGGCTAAAAAATGCCCAAAGATCAAAACGACATCCGTGGCAAACTTGCTGGGGGAAGCCATTAGCCGCATCCATCAAGAGGACTCTGTCAGTTCATTATTTGTTTGATTTCAGATTCAGAGTAAAAAAAGTTGTCTGTCATTTTGGAGGAAACTTAAAAAATGAAAACTAACCTAACTATCAACGCGACGGTTCGCACGCCTCAGAAAAAAGGGCAAAATCGGCGGCTTCGCAGTCAGGGATTTGTCCCGGCTATATTTTATGGACCCAATCGAGAGGCCCAGGCGCTCACCGTCAGAGCTTCCGAGCTTAAAAATGCTTTGTCCTCCGCCCAAGACAGCAGGTTTCTTATTCGGCTCCTCGTTAAAGACAACGGTTCGTCTCAAGAATCCATGATAATGATAAAGGATTATCAGGTTGACCCTGTCCGGAGAGAGGTACTGCACATTGATTTTTATGAAGTTGATCTTAACAGGCCGATTCAGGTCGAAGTGTCTGTAAATCTGGTCGGCAAACCGATTGGTTTGGACAGCGGCGGGCTCTTGCAGCAGATTCGACGAACGCTGCTTGTTTCCGCTCTGCCAAGTGAAATCCCGGATGAGATTGTTGTGGACGTGTCTAACCTGGACAATGGACAGTCTATACATGTCAGTGATATTGAGTGCCCGTCTGGTGTTGAGGCCGTTACCGATGGGGCGATAACGATTGCCATCGTGGCTCCGCCAAAGGGCGTTATCGAAGAAGAAGTAGAAGTTGAGGAAGAACTGGCGGAAGAAGGTGCAGCTGAAGAAGTAGCGGCCGAGACTTCAGAAGATACATCCGCCTCGGAAAAATCAAAATCAGAGGATTAGTTTTAAGGGTCAATCCCTTGGAGGTTAAGTGCGCCTGGTGATCGGCTTGGGCAACCCTGGTCCAGAGTATGTCAGTACCCGGCACAACCTTGGTTTCAGGGCTGTCGAACGTTTAGCTGAACGGCATGGAATCAGGCTGGCTCAGGAAAAGCATCAGAGTCTTCTTGGCCAGGGTCTTGTGGCTGGGATCAAGGTTCTAATCGCCCAACCACAGACTTACATGAATTTGAGTGGCCAGGCGGTCAAACAGTTGACCAGTTATTTTGATCTGGCTTTAGCTGACATCCTCGTCCTGCATGATGATCTGGATATTGAAACTGGGGCAATAAAAGTTGTGGCTCATGGAGGGGCCGGTGGGCACAAAGGTGTTGGTTCCATAATAGAGCACCTTAAAAATAGTGAGTTCTCCCGTATAAAAATCGGCATTGGCCGGCCTGATCCAGTTATGACAGGTGAGGATTTTGTGCTGAGTCGGTTTAAATCCGAGGAAGAACAAAGCATTGAGAATGCGGTGGATGATGCTGTTTTAGCCGCTGAAATGATTCTTGTCAAAGGATTGGCTGAGGCTCAAGAGCGTTTTAACCGCAAGTGACAGAATTCTAATGAGGAGGTAGTAGTTTAATGAACCAGCTAGCTGATTTTACCGTTATTGCTCCATTTTTGGGGATTTTTGGGTTGATTATGGCTTACCTGGTCTATCTTTATGTAAAGAAACAACCTAACGGTAACGAGACCATGCAAGAACTGGAGAAGATGATTCACGACGGGGCCATGACTTTCTTGAAGAAAGAGTACACTTATCTGGCCGTTTTTATCGTCGTCGTCTTCATTCTTTTGTTCTTGTTCGTTGATTACAGGACCGCCATAGCCTTTCTTACCGGGGCAATTTGCTCCATCGTCGCCGGTCTGATGGGAATGTTTGCGGCCACACGGGGTAATTCCCGGACAGCGGAAGCGGCCAACAAGAGCGGCCAGGCCGCAGCGTTGAATGTTTCTTACTATTCCGGCGCAGTCATGGGCTTATCCGTGGCCTCTTTGGGCCTCTTGGGGGTAGGTTTCTGGTTCTGGGTGTTCGGCGGAGATCCGACAACAGCCAAATACATCAACGGATTCGCCATGGGCGCCAGTTCCATTGCCCTGTTCGCGCGTGTCGGCGGCGGTATATATACTAAAGCGGCTGACGTGGGAGCCGACCTCGTGGGTAAAGTCGAGGCGGGCATTCCTGAGGATGATCCGCGTAACCCTGGTGTTATAGCTGATAACGTTGGCGACAACGTGGGTGACATTGCCGGGATGGGCGCTGACATCTTCGAGTCTTATGTCGGATCGATTATCGCCACCATCGCTATCGGCGCGACCATGAGCGTGGCGGCGCTGGGCGGTGTTGATCGTTCGGCCTATATGGCTATGCCCCTCATGGTGGTTATAGCCGGACTCGTTTGTTCTTTTATCGGCGTCTTTTCCATCCAGATTCTAAAAAATATCAATCCGGCTTCCGCTTTGAGGTATACAACCTTTATCGCGGCCGTCTTCCTGGTTATCGTTAGCTTTTTCATCAATCGGACCCTGGGCTTGCCGATAGGAGTTTTCTATGCGATCCTGGCCGGCCTTCTGGTAGGTGTCGCTATCGGTCTTCTGGCTGAATACTACACCTCCGGTCCGCCGGTTAAAAAACTCGCAGCTCAGACCGACACCGGTCCGGCCACGGTCATTATCAGCGGTCTGGCCTTGGGTATGCAGTCAACCTGGCTGCCTATTATGGGTATCTGCATCGCCACCTTCATCTCTTATAAATTCGCCGGTATGTATGGTATCGGTATTGCCGCGGTCGGTATGCTGGCCACTGTTGGCGCCACGATGACCGTTGACGCTTACGGACCTATCGCCGATAACGCTGGCGGTATCTCTGAGATGGCTGGCCTTGGACCTGAAACCCGAAAAATCACGGACTCTCTCGATGCCCTGGGAAATACAACCGCGGCCATCGGTAAAGGCTTCGCGATCGGTTCGGCTGTCCTGACGGCTCTGGCTCTGTTTGTGGCCTACTCCCAGGCGGCAGGACTTGAATCTATCAATATCACCAACCCGATTGTTGTGATTGGCGTTTTTATAGGCGGTATAGTTCCCATGCTGTGCGCTTCACTGACCATGAACTCGGTTGGTAAGGCCGCCTTCCAGATGGTGGAAGAAATTCGCCGTCAGTTCCGCGAAATCCCTGGCTTGTTGGAAGGTAAACCCGGGGTCAAGCCTGATTCTAAAACCTGCGTGGCTATTGCTACAGCGTCTTCCCTAAAAGAGATGATTCTGCCCGGTTTTATCGCCGTTCTAACTCCCGTGATGGTCGGTTTTCTCCTGGGTAAGGAAGCTCTCGGCGGGACGCTGCTCGGCGCCATGCTTATGGGCGCTTTCCTGGCCCTGTTTATGGCCAATGGCGGCGGCGCCTGGGATAACGCCAAAAAGTACATCGAAGAAGGCCATTTCGGCGGAAAGGGTTCTGATAACCATAAAGCTGCCGTGGTCGGTGATACCGTGGGCGACCCGTTCAAAGACACCTCCGGTCCGGCGATGAACATCCTGATCAAGCTGATGTCCGTCGTTGCCCTGGTTCTCGCGCCCCTGCTGGCCAAATACTCCGGGTGGCTGATGTAATTTAAACCAACTATCGGCCGGAGAACGCCAGGCCGATAAAAAAATACAAAGGATCGGATCATGCGGAAGTATGCGTGACCGGTCCTTTTTTTCCTTTCCGACTCAAACGAAATTTTTTTTAACAACAACTCAAATCAAAAACCTTTATAAAAGCGAACATTTTTTTGGCGCTTGCTCTATAACGCTATTTCCTTTAAGTCCTCTTTTTCGTCACGTCTATTATTTTAACGGTTAACCTTAATGTCGTTTTTTTATTTCTGAGCTTAAGCGAAAAAATTTTTCACATGCACACAGCTAAAAAAATACCGCTTTAGTATATTAAAAATTTAGTTGCCAGGGGGTTTTAGCTGTTTTTTTTATTTTTCAGTTTAGGCCTTAATTTTTTGAGAATTATAATTAAGATGGTTTGTTATTAGAAATCATCTCAAAAAAGTTTGGTTACCCTAGCTCATGAGCGCCGCTTCGCTGACACTGCATCGGTATTGAACTCCGCTTCGCTCACGCTGCAGCGGCATATGTCGTACGAAAAATTAAGTCCTCGAAATATTAAATATATTCCTGCGGGTTAAATTTTCGCCTTCCTCGATTTAGATCAAGACACTAATTTTGAGTTAGCTTCTAGCAAGTTAGCCTCATTTAATCACTTTTTATACAATTTTAAAAACACAAATCTTTAGTTAAATGAGTAATAGAAAAAATTATGCCCCAAAAGGCGGCCTTAGTCAAATATATAGTTTGTTACTTGTTTTGTAACAGCTTGATATTACATTAAAAAATAAATTTTTCTTTCAGCGCCCAACCAAAAACAAAAGAGCAACTAAATTAATATAATCCGGGAATATATTTTATATTTTTATCAATTCATTTTTATTTAACCCTGTTCATGTTGTTTTTTATGACTAATAAAACGAAATCAATAAATTGGAATTCTGTTTGATGTTTTCAGATTTGTTTTGTAATTTTTTCGAAAAAGTAGTATATTTAATTGTTATGTTGTTATTTGGAAATAGGAGGAAATTATTTAATGTTTAAGGTGGGAGATTTGGCTGTTTATCCCGCCCATGGAGTTGGCAGGATCGAGGCTATCGAAAACAAGGATTTTTCCGGTCTCCAGCAAAGCTTTTATATGATGCGAATCCTTGAAAATGATATGATTATCATGATCCCGACGGATAACGTAAGTAACGTCGGTTTGCGTGAAATAATAGAGCCAGAAGAAGTATCTCAGGTTTACACCATCCTTAAGGAACAGGATATTTCCCTGGAAACACAAAATTGGAATCGCAGATACCGTGAATATATGGATAAGATAAAAACCGGGTCTGTTTTTGAGGTGGCCATGGTTTTAAGAGACTTAATTCTGCTAAAGGCCATCAAGGAACTTTCTTTTGGTGAAAGGAAGATGCTGGATACGGCTCTTAATCTTTTGGTCAAGGAGATTTCCGCGGCTGAGGATTTGACTGAGAGTAAAGTTGAGAGCAAGATACTCGGCTGTTTCCGTAACTAGAACGCAAGTCCTGATTCCGCTTAACTTTTATTAAAAGGGCGGGATATAAACACTCATTACTATCTATCTGCTGAATAAAACCATCCCTTCCGGTTCGAGATTGCCTTGTTATGCGGCTATAACCGAATAACGGCCGTTATTTATTTGTCTTATCCTTAAAGAAGCCAGTGGCCCAAAGTCTGCAATACCTTGTCCCCAAACATACCAGCGGCGAGCGGTTGGATCGCTTTTTAGCCGGCGTAAATCCTGACCTTTCGCGGTCTCAACTCAAGCGCTTGATCGATCAAGGTCACGTCCAGGTTGATAACGCTCCGGTGAAAGCCAGCCAAAAACTAAAAGAAGGGCAGACAGTAACCCTGTTTGTGCCAAGCCCGATTCCCAGTCAGCTGGTACCTGAGCCTGACATTTCTTTCGACATAATATATCAAGATCAGGACGTGATCGTTGTCAACAAACCCGCTGGCCTGGTTGTCCACCCGGCGGCCGGTCATCGTACCGGCACATTGGTTCAGGGATTGCTGGCTGTATGTCCTGATTTAACCGGCATTGGAGGTGAGGCCAGGCCCGGGATCGTACACCGTCTGGACAAAGACACCTCCGGGATCATGATGGTGGCTAAGACGGATAGGGCTCATCAATCGTTAGTAAATCAGTTTACGGACGGTCGCATAACCAAATTCTATGTGGCGTTGTGCCGGGGTTGGCCCAAGATGGATCAAGGTGAAATCGACGCGCCTATTGGCCGGCATCCGGTGCGGCGTAAAGAGATGTCAACCAGATCGAATTCAGGCAGGTCAGCCTTGACCCGTTTTACGGTCCTGCGTCGTTTCGGGCAGAGGATTTCACTGCTTCGTGTGAATATTCTGACCGGCAGAACTCACCAGATAAGGGTGCACCTAGCTTCCATTGGTTGTCCAATCCTTGGTGACCGCGTTTATGGTGTTGGTCTGGGATGGCTCAAGAAGGGCGGCGGACCGTTAAAGGGTCTGGTTAAAAGACAGATGCTTCACGCTCAGAGTATCAGTTTTCTTCACCCGGTTACCGGCCATGAGATGACTTTTAAGACGGATGTGCCTGAAGATATGTCCCGTGTTCTTGAGTCTTTGGAAAAAGATGAGATAAATTAATTATTTATATGACGGAACTTTAATGAATACAACAGAACGGCGATTTCAGGCTTCCCGCTTATTGAGGATATATCTAGTTAGAATGATAGCCAAAATTTGGTTACGATTGAAGGGTGAGTTAAAATGTCCGCAGAGGTTGCGAATGCGAGCGCGGCTTTTTGATAATCAAAAAGAATCCCGGGCGATTTCCATGATCATCGCTGTCTTCGGGTTCATTGTACATCAAATCAACTGTCTTTATTGATGGGAAATATTTTTGGCAATCGCCCTTGAAGGAGGAGTGCTTTAGTGAGGTGAGTCTGTCTGAGACCTCAGCAAAACTTCGTCCTTTAGCCGAACTCATGTACACCGCTTCGCTCACGCTGCAGCGGCATATGTCAGTCTCAAATTTAAGTCCTCGAAATATTGGCAATATTCCTGCGGGCTACATTTTCGCCTTTCGCGATTTCAACAAAATTACTGGTTTTGCAGAGGTCTCTGTCTGGATTTTTTATCCGGATCAAGATTGAAAACAGAGGATATCAATCCGAATTAGCTTGACAATTTTCAATGTACAGATTATATTTAACCTGAATCCAAATTATAGTGCGCGTTCTTCTCGCGCCGGGAGACAAATCCACTCCAATTAGATATATTATTAAGGACTTACCATTAGACTGCTTGGTTATAATTCCTAGATTCTCAGGAAATCCTTTAGTGGAAACAACAAGATCAGACTTTATTCATTGAGAATAGAGTATTTTGATACCAAGAAAAAATAGAACGCCTGCCTTGATTTACCTTGGCGCGAATTACAAGGCCGCACTTGACCCAAATTTAACGCTGGGCGGCATATTACGGCAGATCAAATACAACAGATGGGCGCCAACCATAGATTATCCTGAGTAATTTGTGCCAGTAAAAAACATTTCTATATGAAATAAAAAGGCTTATCTGAGAACTCAAGTTTTTTGAGTTTGTTAAAAAATAAACAACATTGCCCAAATCCATAAGAAGTAAGTAATCCATGATCATTGGGCGCTAGAAATATTAAATTGTAATGTAATGAAAGGAAGTTAGATTAAAAAGAGATGTTACCGCAACGATACTCACCCCTAAGGAAAGGAACAGCATTCAAATGAACTTAGCTGAATTGAAAGTTAAAAAAATATCCGAACTGACCTCTATGGCTAAGGGATACAATATCGATGGGGCGGCCAGCCTCAGGAAGCAGGAGCTGGTTTTCAGCATTCTTCAGGCGGAAACGGAAAAAAACGGTTTGATATACGGCGGCGGAGTTCTGGAAACCTTGCCTGATGGTTTTGGTTTTCTGAGAGCCCCTGAATCCAACTACCTCCCCGGACCGGATGACATTTATATCTCTCCAAGTCAAATCAAGCGTTTCAATCTGCGCACCGGTGACACGGTTACCGGCCAGATAAGACCTCCCAAAGAGAATGAGCGCTATTATGCGTTGCTTAAGGTGGATGGCGTCAACTCTGATGACCCTGAATTATCTCGGGATAAAATCATTTTTGACAACCTGACTCCACTGTACCCTGACGAGCGAATTCATCTTGAAACGAGTGCGGATAATTACTGTATGCGGGTTATGGACATTTTGACCCCCGTTGGTATGGGCCAGCGCGGTTTGATTGTGGCTGCCCCCCGAACCGGTAAAACAATGCTTCTCCAGGACCTGGCCAACAGCGTCACCACGAATCATAAGAATATGACTTTGATCGTACTACTCATTGACGAGCGGCCGGAAGAGGTGACGGACATGCAGCGGTCGGTCAAGGGAGAGGTCATCAGCTCCACCTTTGATGAACCGGCGCAGCGCCATGTGCAGGTCGCTGAGATGGTTCTGGAAAAAGCCAAACGCCTGGTCGAACACAAAAAGGACGTCATTATTCTGCTTGACAGTATCACCCGCCTGGCTCGGGCATATAACGCCGTGGTCCCGCCATCAGGGAAGATTCTTTCCGGCGGTGTTGATTCCAACGCCCTGCATCGTCCAAAACGCTTTTTTGGCGCGGCGCGCAACATAGAAGAAGGCGGCTCTCTTACCATCATCGCCACCGCTTTGATAGAAACCGGCAGCCGGATGGATGAGGTCATTTTTGAGGAATTCAAAGGCACTGGCAACCTGGAGCTCCATTTGGATCGTAAACTCGCGGATAGAAGAGTCTTCCCCGCCATAGATATCAACCGTTCAGGAACCCGAAAAGAAGAACTCCTTCTTACGGCGGAAGAACTCAACCGGGCTTGGGTCCTGCGAAAGGTGCTTTCGCCGCTGACTCCCATAGACAGCATGGATTTTCTACTGGATAAGATGCGCGGCACCAAAAACAATAAAGCCTTTCTCAGCTCCATGAACAGTTAGCCTTTTGTGTCTTATATGTCCTGAAAGCTTTCTCCCGTCAAAACAATAGGTTGTCTCACCCGTGAAACTCCGGGCGAGAGGTACGTTCCGGTTAAAAATCGACTGACAGACGACCCGTTCGGCTATTTTAGCGGATCAACGCGATTGCCAGAAATATTTTTCACAACCCAATCGGCAATCACTATTGCCGTTTAATAATATGAGACCGCTGCAAAATCAGTAATTTTGTTGAAATCGTGGAAGGCGAAAAATTAACCCGCAGGAATATTACCAAGTATTTCGAGGACTTAATTTTGAGCCTGACATATGCCGCTGCAGCGTCAGCGAAACAGTGCTCAAAACCGCTGCAGCATGAGCGAAGCGGTGTTCATGAGTTCGGCTAAAGAACGAAGTTTTGCAGAGGTCTCAATATGGCATTGAATTGATTAGGCCGGGACTCATAAGAATCGCTATAACCAAATTTATGCTTTTCAATACATGGTAACCCGGGAAATGAATTGAAACTGTTGATAAAATATGTATAATAAAAAATTTATTGATTGATGGAGGACTAAGGAAATCATGAAAAAGGACATTCACCCGGAATTCAACATTATAAAAGCCAGCTGCGCTTGCGGCAATGAGTTCGAGGCCGGGTCTACAGCCAAAAAAATTCGAGTTGAAATCTGTGCCGCCTGCCACCCCTTTTTCACGGGTAAGCAGAAACTGATAGATACCGCTGGCCGCGTGGAACGATTTCAGAGAAAATACGCTGGTGTGGCTAACAATTTCGGCCAGAAGAAAAAGAAAGCTTCCGGATCTGAAAAATCTGATTCCTGAAAGTATTCCTGACTTATTATTCTGATGAATTGCTCTGGGACATCTATAACGAAAAAGGAAGTTAAAGTCGGCGGACAGGCTGTTTTGGAAGGGGTTATGATGCGTTCCCCCTCAGCCCTGGCTGTAGCTGTGCGCAAAGCCAGCGGTGAGGTCGCAATCAAGGAAACTCCATGGAAATCATGGTCAGACAGATTCCCCTGGATGGCATGGCCTTTTGTTCGAGGCAGCGTGATTCTCTTCGAGGCCCTGGTTAACGGACTTGACGCCTTGACCTTTTCCGCGAATCAGGCGTTAGATGACGAGGATGAGGATGAAATGGGCTTCTGGACCATGAGCTTTACCATTGCTGCCGCCATCGGTCTGGGTCTATTGATGTTTGTTGTCGCGCCTCACTACCTGAGCCTGCTCATCGGCCGTTTCGGCCCAATGCGTTTTGGTGTTACTTCCATAACCTTTCACGCGATCGACGGGGTTATTAAACTCGCCTTTTTCATTGGCTACATCTGGCTTATTTCGCAGATCAAGGAGATCGGTCGGCTTTTCGAATATCATGGAGCGGAGCACAAGTCTATATATACATATGAGGCCGGACAGGAATTGATCGTTGAGAACGCGCGAGAACACATAACCTTGCATCCCCGGTGCGGCACAGCCTTTATCATTGTCGTTCTTATGATCAGCATCCTTCTTTTTACAATTGTTTTCCCCTTGATAAGCCCGGCTGGCCGCGGAGGGGGCTGGGCCCTGCAGCTGTTATACGTGGCCGTAAAGATTGTTCTTATGCTGCCCATTGCCGGCGCGGCCTACGAATTAAATCGTTACGCCAGCCAGCACATGGACAATGCAATTCTCAAAGCCGCTATTATCCCGGGGCTCTGGGTTCAGAAACTGACGACCCGGGAGCCTTCGGATGATCAAATTGAGGTCGCTCTCATCGCCTTGAAAAGGGCGCTGTCCATCGAAGCCGCTCAGAGCGCATCGTAAACCGCCATGTTTGAAGAATTATACCAAATAGAGGAGAGATTCGACCGTCTTGAAAACGAGCTGGCTCAGCCCGAAATTATCAATGACAGAGAGCTTTATCAGAAAACCGTGCGCCAACACGCCGAGCTTTCCAAGGTGGTGTACACCTATCGGCAGTTAAAAAAACTGCAGGCTGAAAAGGAGGAAACCCAGGAACTCCTGCGCGATCCTGATGAGGAAATACGCCAGATGGCCGAAACCGAGGTGGCTCGATACCAGGAACTCATCGAGGCCGCGCAAAAAGACCTTGAATTCCTGCTGCTGCCCAAAGACCCTAATGACGAGAAGAATGTTTTACTCGAGATTCGGGCCGGCACAGGGGGTGAGGAAGCCGCTCTTTTCGTCGCCGATCTCTTCCGGATGTACAGTCGGTTCGCCGAAAAAATGAATTGGCGCGTGGAGGTCATGGGCAGCCATCCGACAGGCTCGGGCGGATTTAAAGAGATTATCGCCATGGTTGAAGGCAATCAGGTTTTTAGCCAGCTCAAGTATGAGAGCGGGGTTCACCGGGTCCAGCGCGTTCCCACAACAGAGTCTCAGGGCCGCATTCACACCTCCGCCGTAACCGTGGCCGTTCTGCCGGAAGCTGAAGACGTTGAAGTGGAAGTCAATCCTGATGAGATCAAGGTCGACGTCTACCGCTCATCAGGTCCAGGCGGGCAAAGCGTTAACACCACGGATTCGGCGGTTAGGATTACACACCTGCCTACCGGTTTGGTGGTAACCTGCCAGGACGAAAAGTCTCAATACAAAAACAAGGCCAAGGCCCTTAAAGTGCTCAAAGCCCGCCTTCTTGATATAAAGGTTCGTGAACAGCAGGATAAAATCTCTGAGGATCGTCGTGATCAGGTGGGCACCGGTGATCGCAGTGAACGCATCCGAACGTACAACTTTCCTCAGGGACGTCTGACCGACCACCGTATCAACCTGACCTTGTATCGCCTTGATTCGATCATGGAGGGGGATATTCAGGAAATCATCGACACCCTGACAACCCACTATCAAACCGAAGCATTGAAAACGCTTTGAAAAAGCAAGTCCAATCAAGCCAGCGCTCTGAATCCTGGACAGTTCTGCGTCTAATCCGATGGACAACAAAATATCTGACCGAAAAGGGCGTGAAAAAAGCGCGCCTTGACGCTGAAGTGCTGTTGGCCGATTTACTGGGATTGACGCGGGTTGATCTATACCTCAATTACGACCGGCCGCTCATCCCTTCGGAACTGGCGGCTTTCAAGGAACGGGTTCGGCGCCGAGCCGTGTTCGAACCCGTCGCTTACATCACCGGTCATAAGGAGTTTTACTCCCTCGATTTAAAGGTTACTCCTGAAGTTCTCATCCCCAGACCTGAAACCGAACTTCTGGTTGAGGAGGCGCTCAAGATAGCTCAGAAACGATTAACTGAAACCGAAGACTCGGAAATGGAGCCGTTTCGTGTTGTTGATCTCGGGACCGGGAGCGGCGCGATTGCCATTACCCTGGCCTGCCATTTACAACAGGCGGTGATTTGGGCGTTGGATATCTCAAAATCAGCCCTGAATGTGGCCAGGTCCAACGCCGAACAACACGATTTGAACGCACGGATCAATTTTATGCAGGGCGACCTCCTCGATCCGTTGAAAGATCAGATTGATTGCTTTGACCTCATCGCGGCCAATCTGCCATACGTGCCCTGGAGCGCCTTTGACGGCATGGACCCGGACGTGAAGGACTTTGAGCCCCGGCTGGCCCTGGACGGCGGCGAGGATGGATTGGATCTGATTAAAAAAGCTATTGCCCAGGCCGCGCCCTTGTTAAAATCCAAAGGCGCTCTGCTCCTCGAAATCTGGCCCACCCAGGTCTCCAGGATCAGGGAGGCGGGCGAGGCGTTCGGCTATGGTCAGGTCAATGTGTGTAAAGATCTGGCCGGGCATTACCGTTTGGCCATTCTCATGAAGAATAATCCCGGAGGATAGTCCGACATGGATAAGATAATCATTGAGGGCGGACAGAGGCTCGAAGGCGAGGTGACCATTAGCGGAGCCAAGAACGCGGCTCTGCCTATCATGGCCTCAACTCTTTTGGCGGATGGAACATCTGCCTTGGAAAACATCCCGGATTTACTTGATATCAGGACTATAGCCAACCTTTTACGGCGTCTGGGCGCAGAGGTTGACCTTTCTGCGGGCCGTGCGGAAATCAATAGCAACAGCGTCGAGAATCTGGTCGCGCCCTATGAATTGGTCAAAACCATGAGGGCTTCCGTGCTGGTTTTGGGACCGCTTCTGACTCGCTTTGGCAAAGCTCAGGTCTCACTGCCAGGCGGCTGCGCCATAGGCGCCCGGCCAATCAACCTGCACCTCAAAGGCCTGACCGCGATGGGAGCCGAGATCAACCTGGAGCATGGTTATGTTCAGGCGGAGGCCCCGCTTGGGCTGCAGGGAGCCGACATTTTTTTCGATCTGCCAACGGTAACCGGCACGGAAAACCTGCTCATGGCCGCCGTTCTGGCTAACGGCACAACTATTCTCAGAAACGCGGCCAGAGAACCAGAGGTCGCTGACCTGGCTAACGCCTTGACCGCCATGGGAGCGAAAATTGAAGGAATCGGCACCGATGTTCTTACAATTGAGGGCGTCAAATCACTCAAGGCCATTTCTTACGGTGTCATGTCAGACAGGATTGAGGCCGCGACCTTCATGGCCGCCGCCGGGATAACAGGCGGCCGGATCACTATCAAACAGGCCCCGGTGTCCGCCTTGACCGCCGTTGAAAACAAGCTCAAGCAGACCGGATTGAAATTCGATCACCCAGGTCAGGATACGATCGTTGTAACCGGTCCTTCCAGGATCAATTCGGTCGACATAAAAACCGAACCTTATCCGGGCTTTCCCACGGATATGCAGGCTCAATTCATGGCTATGATGTGTTTCGCCAGCGGTCTTTCCGTTATTACCGAGACGATTTTTGATAATCGGTTCATCCATGTCAGTGAGCTTGAACGCATGGGCGCGGACATCAGGCTGAGCGGGAACACGGCCATTGTCGAGGGGGTTCCGGCTCTTCTGGGCGCACCGGTTATGGCCACGGACCTGCGCGCCAGCGCTTCTCTGGTTCTGGCCGGTTTGGCCGCCAAAGGCCAGACCGAGGTGTCCCGGGTATATCATATTGACCGAGGTTATGAACGGATTGAGGAGAAGCTTTCTGGGCTTGGGGCCCGCATCCGCCGCATTAAAGCTTAGAAAAACGTTTAAATTGAGGATACCCCGAAATTCGCTACAGATTCAAATCCTTACTTCCCCGCTCCCTTTGGGAAAGGGTGAGATGAGGGGATAAAATCGAATCGGTTCTGATTCCCCGCAACTTGATGCGGGGGGCATTTGTTTATTTACTTGATCCCGGCCACGGCCTGAGCGATATTGAAGCAGTAGTCCCCTATCTTCTCTAAATTATTCACCATGTCGGTGAAGATTATTCCAGGGTCAATTGTGCAGACACCAGTGCGGAGGCGGCTGAGGTATTTATGCCGCAGTGTTTCCTTTAAGACATCGATCTCATTTTCCATCTCACGAGCCTTGTCCATGACGGTGTCCTTGTTGCGGCTGTTAATACTCTCCAGGATATAATGAAAGAATTCTGTTACTTTTTGAGACATTTCCTGGAAATCCGTGATGCCTTCATCGGCCAGATAAAGGTCGTTTTCAATCATTTCTTCGATTAATTCGGCTATGTTCTCCACAGAATCCCCGATTCTTTCTATGTTGTTGGTCATCCTCACCATGGAGGAGATTAGCTTCGATTCATCAAGCGTGCAGTCACACTGTGAAATCCGGACCAGGTAATCGGTGATCTCACGCTGGAGAATATCCAGGGCGTCCTCCCTGTGCCGCCATTGGCCCAATTCCTTTAACTTTCGGTCGTTCAAGGCGTTTATGACTCCCTCCATCATCAGGTTGGCAATATCACCCATGTGTCTGATTTCCTGCCGGGCCTGTTCAAGGCCCACTGCTGGCATTTCAATGAAAGCTGGATCCAGGTATTTGGGTTTGAACATGTCTATATCTTCTTCAGTTTCTTCGCCCGGTGTCAGCCATATGGCCGCCTTGATCAGCGCTTTGAAGAATATTAGGAAGAAAACGGCATTAACAACGTTAAACATGGTATGGGCGATGGCGATATAGCGCGGGATATTCGGCTGCTCTCCATTTACGATTTCTTCGGCCGGACCCAAACCCAAAAGAGAAGATGTCACCCAGATAACCAGCTTTATGAAAAAAGGAAACAGGATAACCATGTAGGTCACGCCAATAACATTAAACAGCGTGTGCGCCCGGGCTGTTCGATGGGCCATTTTATCGGAGCCGATGCTTGCCAATTCGGCGGTAATTGTAGTACCGATATTTTCACCCAAAACCAGGGCCACCGCCCCGGGCAGGCCTATCAATCCCTGGCTGGCCAAAGTCATGGTCAGACCCACGGTGGCGCTGGAACTCTGAAGAAGCATAGTCAGAAGCGCGCCAACCATGACACAAAGGATTATGCCCCAGTAGCTGTCTGCCTGGAAGCGGGTAAAAAACTCGATAAAAAAAGCGGAATCCTTCAAAGGAGCCACGCCCGTTTTCATGGTGACCATGCCAAAAAAAACCAGGCCAAGTCCTAAAATAACGCCGCCTATTTCAGCGTTGCGCCGTTTCTTGGCAAAAAGCTTCATGGCCACGCCAATACCAATGGCGGGCAGAGCATATTCGGTGATCTTGAAGGCTATGAGCTGAGCCGTGACGGTAGTCCCGATATTCGCCCCCAATACCACGCCTACGGCCTGAGCGAACGTCAGCAGTCTGGCATTGACGAACCCTACCAGCATGACCGCCGTGGCGCTTGAACTTTGGATTGCTCCAGTGATCAAAGCGCCGGTTATACAGGCCACAATGCGATTGACCGAAACAGCGGCCAGGATGTTCCTGAGCCTTGCCCCGGCCACGCGCTGGAGGTTTTCGGACATTGTTTTCATGCCGAAGATGAAGAGTCCTAATCCACCGATTGAAGCAAAGAGAATTTCGGTATAACTCATAACTGCCTCCGGCCAGAAACAGCCGCCTTTGCGCCCCCAAAGGTAAAGTTACCGGATTTGTTTAACATTTGGATAAAATTATATTTAAAACCAGACAAGATTTCTTCGGATCCTTTCATTTCTGACAAACGGGTTGAACATTTTTTACTGGCACTAGCTACTACACCAAGTGAAGCTGACTAGCAAGGTAATAATAACAAAGTTTCCCATATACGTTAAGAAAATATGCAATACCCGCTCTCGGCTTTCTTGTGGAGAGATGAATATTTTTATTTTGAGTCATTATTTATATATTACACCCCGCCAAAGGGAAAAGGAGCCTTTATCCCTCTCCGCAATCACAGCTTAAAATGTAATAAAAATAATATTCTGGCAAGCGGTATCCTTGCGAGATTTTCCTCTGTAGTGTAAAGTGAATTTAATTATAGATCAAGCCCAGACTTGTTAGCCTGGTATAAAAAATAACTTCAGAGCGATTACCGGAAATATATTCCTTAATTTATAACAATTTTTAATTAATGGGTCAATGAATCCGAAGGCGGCGGCGGCCAGACGATCGCCCGGATATTTTTATGATTGCAGCCAATTTTTTTGTATTTAAAAATAGTTGCAGATATATGAACTTAATCTCCAATCGTAACGAATTTTGACATTAACTCTAAGCGGCTAATAATAGCGCATCCTTATTATCTCATTGGAGGAAAGAAGTGAATCAGGACAATCGCCGTTATCGTAAACAGGAACTTTTCAACGGGCTGGGTCAGGCTGGGCAGGCCAGATTGAGGCAGGCCGGAGTCCTGGTCGCCGGTTGCGGGGCCCTGGGCGGAACAATCGCCTCCCTGCTTGTTCGGGCCGGGATTGGCCGGTTGCGGGTCGTGGACAGGGATTTTTTGGAATTGAGCAACCTGGGCCGTCAGTTGCTGTATACGGAGGCTGACCTGAAAACCGGGTTGCCCAAGGCCGTCTTGGCTGAACGAAGGCTCAGGGAGATGAATAGCGAGGTCGAGGTGGAAGGGGTCGTGGCGGACCTTAACCCGGATAATGTTATCGAGCTTATGTCCGGGGTTGATCTGGTTCTGGACGGCCTGGATAATCAAGAGACCCGCTACCTGATCAATGACGCCGCTGTCAGCTTGGGTCTGCCTTGGATCTACATTGGCGTGATCGGTTCCAGCGGCAACGTTATGACCATCATCCCGGGCGAGACAAACTGTTTGCGCTGTTTATTTCCAGAACCGGCCCCGCCAGGCGTTCTTCCCACGTGTGACACCACCGGAATCATCGGTCCAACTCCAAATGTGGCCGCTTCAATCGGTGTAAGCGAGGCCATGAAAATACTTTCCGGCGCACAGGAACGCTTGAATCCGGGTCTTTTTACTTTTGAGCTTTGGGACAATTCTTATCAGGCCATACCTTTGGAAAGCGGTCCCCGCGAAGACTGCCCCTGCTGTCAGGAGAAGCGATTCGAGTTCCTTGAAGGCCGTGACAGGTCCACCACGGAAATCATGTGCGGTATTGACGCCGTTCAGGTAAATCCGCCCAAAGAGTTTAGGCTGGATCTGAATCAATTAATCCAGCGGCTGGATCAGGATAGTATTATGTCTTCCAATGATTATCTGGTTCGCTTTGAGGCTGAGGATTTCCAGTTTTCGGTTTTCCCGGATGGTAGGGTCATTATCCATGGCACCGCCGACCCCGGCCAGGCCAGAGCGCTTTATGACCGTTACGTTGGCTTCTAAGTAATATCAGCGCTGATTGTCATGCCTGGCGGCGCTCGACCGGAGGTGATAATTCCACCAGAGCCGGAAGACATTATAGAATCGATAAAGCGCTTCGTTGAACAGATTAAATTTACTGGGCCTGAAATCCTCACAATAGACCGGGACTTCGATGGCCCGCCCGCCGTCGGAAAGAGCGTGGTAGATAATGTCCAGGACATAAGAAGTTCCATAATCGATTCGGTCCAGGTATCTCACGATTATTTCCCGGCGGTAGGCCTTGGCCGCGATTGAGTAATCCTCAAACGGGAGTCCGATCAGGGCGCGCACGGTCAAAATAAAAACTCTGCTCCCGGCCATGCGCCATAGGGTTCGATTTTGAGAGCCCATTTTCTTCGAACCCACCACGATATGGTTTTCCTGCAAAAGATCCAGCGCCTGGTTGATAAATCCCAGGTCAATGGAGAGATCCATGTCAACGGAAATGATCCGATCGAAGTTAGCTTGCTTCACTCCGATGGTAAAGGCCCGGCCCACGCCTTTTTCCGGAATTTCAAGGAAATGGATCTCGTCTAAGTCTCTCCCCAGTTTTCGGCCCAGTTCGTTTGTCTGATCCGTGGAGCCGTTACTGACGATGATGATTTCAAAGGGTTGGCTCAGCTTTCTGCAGTATGCCAGAAGACGCTCAGTATTCGCCTTGATAATATCCCCTTCGTTCAAAACCGGGATCAGCACTGTCATACCGGGTTTCATCGCACGAACTCCCAGAAAAGCCGGGCTCTATCGATCTTCTCCCTGAACGTGCCTTCTGTAAGGCGGGCCATGATATACGCCGGCCGGAGATAAAAGGAAAGAAAGGATCGTTTGGCCTGGCGGGATAACTGGTCCAGGTCGTGCTCGCGGTTCAGACAGACCGGAAACGGATCGTCTTCATCGGCCTGCTGATAAAGGCTGGTGCCAGGGTAAGGCGAGGCCACGTGAAATGAGGCGAAAGTCGGGTTCAACTCACGGGCGGCCCTGACCGTGGCCTGGCGATCATCCTCGGTCTCACCGGGCAAACCGAAGAGAAAAAAACAAGCCGTGGCCAGGCCCAGGTCATGGCAATAGTTCACGCTTGCTCGAATCTGTTCAAGGGAGATTTTCTTTTTTGTTTCGTCCAGCAGGCGAGGTGAACCTGTTTCCACACCAAAATGAATCAGGGTACAGCCCGCTTCCTTCATCAGGGCCAGCAGTTCACGATCCACCGTATCAGCCCTGGTTTGACAGCACCAGCGAAAGTCCAGATTCATTCGAATCAATTCCTGGCAGAGGTTGAGGGTGTTCTCCCGATTGAGACTGAATTCAAGGTCAATGAAGTATACGAATTTGGCGCCGAATCGGCCAACCACCTCTTCCACTTCAGCCAACACTCGCTTAAGGGACTTGATTCTGATGCCTGACCCATACATGGCCTTGAGGCAGAATGAGCACGAGAACGGGCATCCTCGGGAGGTTTCGAGCAGGGCCAGCAAGGTTTATCGGGGTCTGATCCGGCTCGTGGATGGTCCTTCCCGAATCTTGGTAGGACAACCCGGGAATACCTTTGGGGTCTGCCCCGGCGTTGGCCATTGCAAGCAGGGAGTCTTCGAACTCCCCGCGGATAAGGGCTGCGGCCCCTGATTCATTCAGCATAAGCTCCGGCTGCACAGTTCCGTGGGCCCCGGTCAGAATCAGTTTTTCCGGAAATAAGTTTCGGGCTAAAGCAGTAATTCCTTTCCAGTTGGGGTCAGGGCACTGCCAGCGGTCTAAAGGACTGGAGTCGAGAACAACCAGGTCTGACATGGCGGCCGCCTGCCTGATCTCATCGGTTGCGGCACCTGTGGCCCTGGCGTCTATCAGGGAGACTTCATGCCCGGCCTGCCGGAGTATGGCGGCGGAGTTGAGCAGATCGAGTGGAGGCCAGGCCCGGTTATAGCGTTTGGTCCTGGTTCGAACTGTCTGCAAGTCTGGATTGATTAAGAGTAGTTTCATGACTCACTGTTCAAGGCTTTTTAATTTTTCCCGCGCTAAGCCGTTCCACCGGCTATTAGGGTAACTGTTTATAACTGTTTGAAAGGCTTTTCGGCTTTCCCCGATATCACCGATTCGAAGATTGATCAGGCCAAGATGAAAATATGCCTCAGCATTATATTCTCCCGTGGAAAATTCCGCCAGTAAATCCCGAAAGGCGGCCATGGCATCCACCCATTCTTCAGCCTTGAATAAAGAAAGAGCCGCAAAATAGGTGGCGCGCTCCTTCAGGCGCGGCTCTCCAGTTTTTTCGCGCGTTTCAAAGAAAAAACAATAGGCTTGCCTATAGCGTGCCTGGTCATAAAAATTCATAGCCCTCTTAAAGAGTCCGGCTGGCCCGTAGATTTCCGATAAACGGTGGCTCGATTCCCCGGCCCAGGGCGAATGCGGAAATTCTTTTATCACCGCGCTGAAGGTTCGGCCGGCTTCATCAAGTCGTTTCGCGCGCTGGTGACAGAGCCCGATGTGGTAGAGCGCTTCAGGTAAAACGCGGCTTTCCGGATATTCGTTGGGAAAGCGGAGCCAGGTCGCCAGAGCTTGTTCGTATCGCTGATCATTGAAGTAGGAAAGGGCCAGATGGTGCAGGGTTTGATCCACGATGGGCGAAAGGGGATACCGCTTCACCGCCTCGCTGAATACGGCTCGAGCCTGTTTCCAGTTTTCGGTTTGAAAGTATTTCAACCCGCGATTATGGTAGATGGTGGGGTCCTGGTAGCGCACGGCCAAAACAAGGGTCAAAAGCGCGGCCAGGACCAGCGTTATAATGACGCCCAAAACTAGACCGGCCCGTGGGCGCATGATCGCTGTCAATCCGGCCAGGGGCTTATCAAAAACGGTTGAAAAATCAGGTTCCACGGATCGGGGCCTCAAAAACAAAAGCCGGGTCAAAACAATCAGGCCGCCGGTTAGAGTCAGGATCAAACCCAGGTACTCAGGCCAGGTTCGGCTGAAATACAGGCGTACGTGCGGGCTGGCCGGAAAGATGAGCATGAAGGCCGGACTGGCTCGAAAGACGCGATCAGCGCCCTCAACCCGCCAGTTGGGGTGGTATGAGACCTTGATCCAAAGAGGCTGACCGGGCGTGGCTCCATCGATTATGATTTCACCGTTTTTAATGGTCTCTTTAACTTCCGCCGCAGAAGGAACGTGCTGGCGGGGAAGGTTTTGAAACTTCTCCCTCGCCGCTTCCGGTTCAAGGACCGCGGCAAAGTAATTCTTTTCCTCCTCACTGGCTTTTGTGGAGAATACCAGAGGCACCTCAAGGTCGCTCCACCTGAACCAGGTAAAGGCGTCGGCCTTGGGGTTTTCCGATATGGCCAATACCGGTTTGAATTTTGGTTGGATCACGTAGCGATTTTTGTTTTGAGTCAGCCTGAACAGGGCAAAAGGAGGGAAGTCTTTTTCGAATTGAAGCCCGGCGGTTTCAAACGCCTCGGATCTGGCCTCCTCGGTTACGGTAACGTATTGGCCCACATTGAAGAGTTCCAGGTGACGTTGAGCTTTATCCAGATCGAAGCGGCTGTAATTGTAGTTCATGAGCGGTGAGGAATAGATCTTCGAAATTTCAGACTGGATATAAAAGACAAACGGGGCGGAGAGGCTGGACTGCATGTACAACCCTTCCAGAGTCGCTCGCCCGGCGAAAAGAGGCAGGGACTCAAACGCGCGAAGCGATCCGACGGATCTGGTTTTCGCGGCAGTTTGCTTTCATAACCGGAGTAGTTCCATTCCATCCACCGGTCGATAAAATGCACCTGGTGAGCGGTCCAGACCACGGTGCCAATGGCCAGAGCCAGGGCCGCGATTGTTTTCAGCCGGAAAAGACCAAGCAAACGGCCCGCGCCCACCGCTCCAAGAAGAACCAGGAAAACCTGCCCAAAGGGGATGAAACGGATATCAACCAGGCCGATCTTCGGAGCGATAAGATAAAAAACGCCGGTGATCAGGATCAAATAGAGAAGAAATGGAGCGCCGTTTTTTTCCGGTGACAACCGGCGCGGCAGAGGAAGGCTCAAAGCAATCCCGGCCAGACTCGCGAAAATAAAAGGCCAGAGAATCCGGGGAAAATAAGGCACCGTGTAAGGCAGAAAAAGCAGTAAAGGCACAATCCAGAAACCCATGAAGCAGAAGGCCAGAAGGTTGACCTTAAGGATATAAACCAGCCTGAAAAGCCAGTTGCGAGTCGTTATCAAAAAAAAACTCACTCCAACCACACAGAAGATCAACGTGTAGCCGTGCGCCAACCCGGCTAGTGCCAGAAGTAAAGCGTTGGAAAAAACGTTCCGTCCGGTTTGGATGCTCCTGTAGAAGCGTCCGAGGTATATCAGGGAAAGTGTCAGTCCGATGCCATAGGCGAATTCCCCGGCCAGAGTCGAAGGGATATTGCCTCCCCACATGGAATTGGCTTCCATGAACAGGAAAGGCAGTACAAACACCATACCAAGTTCAGGTTCAGGGGCCTTGAAACCCATTTGCTTCAGACAGACGTAAGCCCCGGCGGGCAGACTGAAGACCCCGGCCAGACTGATGATTTTGAATGAGATAGTCAGAGGAATTAAAACGCTGAGCAGACTCATGAACAGGAAGGGTAGGGGGAAATAAAACTGGAACAGGCAGAATCCGGCGTAGTTCCCGGGAAACCAGCCCATGATGCGCCATTGAGGCAGGAGGTGATCCCTGAGATAAACCGCGGTTAAGTAATGACTGGCCGTGTCACCGCCGGTGATGATGGTGTCTTTCAGAATAAGCCCCGGCTTGAGGTAGCTACAAAGAAAGACATAAACAAGAAAGAACAGACTGATTGCCCCCAGCCGGTTCAGGTTTTTCTGATTGAGCGGAAAGTGGAACAAGTCTTAACCCCTTATGCTTTTTTCACGGTTCGAAATACCTGAAATAAAACCACGACAAGTCCCAGGGCCGCGATGACAATAATCAGGGCCGAAGTGTGCTTTTCGAAGAAATTTTGTCCGGCGGTCACTTGAACCCTGCTTTCGGCCACGTTGCTGTAATGCCGTCCATCGGCCTCGTATTCAAGGAAAGAAAACACGGGATAGGCCGAACCCTCGATGGCTGAAAAATTCTTCAGCTTAAAAGTTACCTTTTGTTTTCCTCCTCCTTTGAGGCGCAGTGTTTGCTCAGCAGGTTTCACCTGTAATTCGCGGGGTACGAGCAATCGAATTCTCACTTCCCGGTCCGCCTGGTCCATGTTTAAAACCTCCAGGTTCAACTTGGCTTTGCCGGTCAGCTCGGCTTCGGTCGGCCGGACAAAGACCTGGATATTGACCGCCTCCTTATAGATAAAGGACGCGTGGGCCAGGCTGGTGAACAGATAGTCGTTGAGGTCATGGAAATCCACTCGAACTTCAACCGGGTACGAACCAGGCAGTGCCAGCTTGGGGTGAATATCAATAAAAGATTTGTAAGTCTGGCCTGGTTTGAGAGAAGGAAGCACCTTGGAGGACCGGACGGTATCCTGAAAGATGGCATGTACCTGGATGTTCTTCGCCGCCTCTTGGCCGACGTTGGCCGTGATAACGTTAACCCTGACGCTTTCTTCCATCAAAGTACAGGTAGCGTAAGTTTGTATGGAGATCGATCCGGCTTGAACCGGCAGAGCCCAAAACAGAACGGGCAGATAAAAAAAGAGAAACGCGAATCTTTTCATTAGCGGCCACCTTATAGGAAATAGTATAATTTTTACCATAGGACAGGATAAACATCAAAGCCCGTATTTTTTTTAAAAATGTTCACTTTATTTTCACCTTTGAAAATATCGGTCAACGCGGGTGATCGCAGATTCTCGGCGGATCAATTAGACCGAGCTTTTGCGGGGTTTCATATAATTTCTTGATCTGGTCCGGATGTGTCTTGACATCCAGCGGGATTTCGGGTTAGTCTAAAGTGGTCTTCAGGGCCCGTTTGTAATACTCTCCAAGGTGGGCCATTCTATGAATTGTAAATTTATTATCGTCACTGGCGGGGTGCTTTCTTCGCTTGGTAAAGGTCTGGCCGCAGCCTCAATCGGCGCTTTACTGGAAAGCCGTGGCCTGACCGTAACCCTCCAGAAACTCGACCCTTATATCAATGTTGATCCGGGAACCATGAACCCCTTTCAGCATGGTGAGGTTTACGTAACCGACGATGGCGCGGAAACCGACCTGGATCTGGGGCATTACGAACGCTACACCAACGCTGTCTTGGGTCGAGGCAACAATTTTACTTCGGGAAGTATTTATTATTCAGTCATTACCAAGGAGAGGCGAGGTGAATACCTCGGCGGCACCGTTCAGGTCATCCCCCATATCACGGATGAAATAAAAAAGTGCATCAAGGCTGTGGCTGAAGGGGTGGATGTGACCATCGTGGAGATTGGCGGAACTGTGGGTGATATCGAAAGCCAGCCTTTCCTTGAAGCCATCCGTCAGCTTCGGCTGGACCTGGGCCGGGAGAACGTCCTCTATATTCATGTGACACTGGTGCCTTATATTCGAGCCTCCGGTGAAGTCAAAACCAAACCGACCCAGCACTCCGTAGCAACTCTTCGAGGCATCGGCGTTCAGCCTGACATATTGCTTTGCCGGACTGAGAAGGCTCTCGATGTATCTTTAAAAGAAAAAATATCCCTGTTTTGCAACGTGGAACGCGACGCCGTGATCACGGCTATTGATGTGGATAATATTTATGAATGTCCTCTCAAGTTTCACGAGGAAGGTCTTGACGAAAAGATCGTTCAGCTTCTCAACATCTGGACGAGGGCTCCTCATCTCGAGGCGTGGGAGGATCTGATTGACCGGATAAAAAAAACCAAGAAAGACGTCACTATCGCCATTGTCGGCAAGTACGTCGATTTAAGGGAGTCCTATAAGAGCCTTAATGAAGCCCTTTTTCACGGCGGTATTGCCAACGAAGCCAGAGTAAAATTGGAATTTGTGGACGCTGAGGGGATAGAGAAGGAAGGCGCAGCTAAATTCCTTGAACAGGCGGATGGGATTCTGGTTCCCGGCGGCTTTGGATCCCGTGGAATAGAAGGCAAAATCGCCGCGGTTAGCTATGCCAGAGAGAATAAGGCGCCATATTTTGGCATATGCCTTGGCATGCACATGGCTGTGGTGGAAATAGCCCGAAACGTGGCTGGTCTGGAAGGCGCGAACAGCGAGGAGATAGATCCGAATTCCCCTCACCCGGTTATATACTTGATGAGCGAGTGGTATGATTACCGTTCCAAGAAGGTCGAACACCGTGATAAGGATTCGGATCTGGGCGGCACGATGCGGCTGGGGGCCTATCCTTGTCAACTGGTTTCTGGCACCAGGGCTCATGAAGCATATGGCATGAGCGACATTTCCGAACGGCATCGGCACAGGTTCGAGTTTAACAATGACTACCGGCAGCGCCTTACCAGCGCGGGCATGCTTCTATCCGGTCTTTCTCCGGACGGTCAGCTGGTCGAGATCATGGAACTGGAGGATCACCCCTGGTTTCTGGGCTGCCAGTTTCATCCTGAATTCAAATCCCGTCCCATGAAGGCTCATCCTCTTTTTCGTGATTTTATAAAGGCTTCCCTGGACTACCGGGAAGGGAAGAAAGATTCCCCTGCCAGGTAGTCTGGCGGTTACGCGGCTTTTTTCATTTACAAAAGGAGCAAGGTACAAAACACATGACCAGGATTGTACAAATTGGTGATATCGCGGTTGGAGGCGATCAACCACTGCTTGTAGTGGCTGGACCATGCGTCATCGAGGAACCGGAGATGGTGCTGAACCTGGCTCGATTTTTAAAAGCCGAGACACAAAAGCTGGGTCTGAATTACGTTTTCAAGGCCTCATATGATAAAGCCAATCGAACGGGCGTTAATTCTTATCGCGGTCCGGGATTGGAAAAAGGCTTGACCTTTTTAAAGGAAATTCGGCAAGAAGTGGGTGTGCCGGTGCTCAGCGACGTTCACTCAGTCGGGGAGGCCGAAATAGCGGCCGATTTTCTTGATGTTATCCAGATTCCGGCCTTCCTGAGCCGCCAGACGGATCTCCTTCAGGCGGCAGGACGAACGGGCAAGCCGGTGAATGTCAAAAAAGGTCAGTTTCTTGCCCCTATGGACGTAAAACATGTGATCGGAAAACTTACCGCCACAGGTAATGAAAACCTGATGATCACCGAACGAGGCGCGTCTTTCGGGTACAATAATCTGGTGGTGGACATGCGTTCTCTGCCCATCATGCGGTCGTTTGGCTATCCGGTCATATTTGACGCCACCCACAGCGTCCAGCTTCCAGGCGGGGGCGAAGGCGCTTCGGGAGGGCAAAGGGAGTTTATTGGAACGCTGGCCAGGGCCGCCGTCGCGGCCGGAGTGGACGGAGTTTTTATGGAAGTTCATCCTGATCCTGACCGGGCCTTGTGCGATGGCCTCAATTCGCTTCATAAAGATCAATTCTCTGACCTGCTTCGGTTTTTAAAGGAAATCGATTCAGTTGTCAGGCTAGTGAAACAGGGAGAGTACAGGTGAATCTTGAGCGGGCTTTAATCGAGCCGATAAAGCTGGTGATTTTTGACGTGGATGGGGTGCTCACCGATGGGCGGATTGTTATGGACAATAATGGTGTGGAGAGTAAATTTTTTGATGTGCGTGATGGTACAGGCATAAAATGGTTGAAACGGGCCGGGCTTGAAATCGCCTTCCTCACCGGCCGGGAGAGCCGGGTCGTAGAGTTTAGGGCAGCGGAGCTGGGAGTGGATATAATTCGCCAGGGGGCTAAAGTAAAGCTCACGGTCTATGAGGAGATTTTGGATGAATTTGGTTTGACTGACCGGAAGGTGGCTTTTGCGGGCGACGATTTGATTGACCTGCCGGTTCTGCGCCGGGTTGGTCTGTCAATGGCTCCGGCGGACGCCCGGCCTGAAATAAAGGAAGCGGTCCATTTTGTCTGTCAGAATGCCGGAGGCCGGGGCGCCGTACGTGAGATGGCTGAGATGATATTAAAGGGTCAAGGACTCTGGGAGTCAATAACAGAAAGATATTATTAATTTTATTTTATTCAGCCTACCCAACATACGCTTCAAAGATCTTCCTAAAATTATAGGTAAAAATCGGCATAATATTTGCTTTACACATCTCAACTTCCCTGATATGATTTTAAAGGTATAAGCGGATTTACAAGGGATTGGCTTTTAAAATATGGGTTTGTTTCAAGCACGCAGGATCAAAATACTGCTTATAACCAGCCTCTTAGCGCTGGCGGTGGTAAGCGTTGGCTTGTTTTTCTGGGGGAAACAACTTGACCTCAAACCCAAGCGGGCTCTCAGCCTTCTGCCGACCAACGTGGACATGCACCTGAGAGGTGTAAATTACACGGAGGTCAAGGAAGGGCGTGACGAATGGACGCTTAAAGCTGACGCGATGCGGTACTCCAAGTTCAATCAACTTCTTCATTTTGACCAGGTTGAAATCGTGCTGCTAAACGCTTCCCAGGGAAGGATCCTTGTTAGCGGGGAAAAAGCCAAATATGACCGAAAAGCCAAGATGGTTAAGCTGATCGGCCATGTTTTGATTCATAATATCGAGGGCTATCGCTTAACAGCGAACGAGCTGATTTACAAGGTGGATACTAAACTGCTTCTCGTCCCAGGTCGCTTCAAAATCATGGGCCCAAAGCTTACCCTGGATGGTCGCGACCTTACCCTGGATGTAGACAGCCGCCGTTTACAGATAGGTAGGGAGGCCAGGGCTCTTTTCGATTCAACTTAGGAGTATATTAACAGAAATGAGGATTTCTGTAGTCTTCTTTTTGCTTAGCTTTTTTTCTTTTTCCGCCGTTTTCGCCTTTCCGGAAGCGGTTATGTCAGCCGGGATAAAAACCGGGTCAAAGGAGAATGCCTCTGTTGATCAGGTACGGCCGCAAACCGATCCCGATTCATCCACGGCTAAAAAGAAAAAGATTCAGAGCGGTTCGATTCAGATTACCACTGATCGCCTCGAAGTGGATGACAATAAGAAAGTGGTATTCTTGAACGGAAAGGTTACGATTCGCTGGGAGGATTTGGTTCTGACCTGCGATATCGCCCGGGTTTTTTACAGGGAAATCAGGGTAACCACGAAAAACCAGAACTCGAACCCTGACTCCGGCTCATCTCCGCCAGCCAGCGCTTCCAAACCCGCTCAAAAGAAAGATGCGGAAGTCCACCGTGAAATTTTGCGGCTGGAAGCCGAAGGTCATGTTAAGGTCGCCATGAAGAACAGCGTCGCCCTGGCCGGCAAAGCGGTTTATGAAACCAAATCCCGTCTGATTACCTTCACCGATTCACCTCAAGTCTGGCGAGGTAAAGATGTCCTGAGCGGGGACCGGATAACAATGTATTTGGATGATGGCCGGAGTGTCATAGAAAGCGGACCGGAGAAAAAGGTCAAGGCTACCTTTTACCAGCCGCCCCAAAAGCGAGATGAGCCGCCTGCCCCTAAAAGTGAAACGAAGGAAAAGCAGTAATGCCCTTTCTGCCTCATAAGACACCGGATTTGCGAGACCTTAAAGCCGAAGTCCCGAAGGTCTGCCTTCAGGCTGATGGTCTTGTCAAGAATTATGGGCGGAAACGGGTTGTTGACCGTGTTTCTTTCAAGCTTAATCATGGGGAGATTGTGGGTCTTTTGGGACCCAATGGCGCCGGGAAAACAACCACTTTTTACATGACCGTCGGTCTGATTCAGCCTGATGAGGGGCGCGTTTTTCTCAGTAAAACCGACCTTACCCGCACCCCAATGTACAAACGCGCTCAACTGGGCATATCCTACCTCCCCCAGGAACCCAGCGTATTTCGCAAATTGACGGTTGCGGAAAACATCCTGGCCATTCTGGAGACGCTTGGACTTTCCCGAGCCGAGCGGCAGCACAGGCTCAAAGGCTTGCTCAAGGAAATGGGTATTTCCCACCTGGCCAAGACAAAGTCTTTCGCTCTTTCCGGCGGTGAGCGGCGGCGTGTGGAAATAAGCCGGGCCCTTGCCACTGAACCGGCTTTTATACTTTTGGATGAGCCCTTTGCCGGGATAGACCCTCTGGTCGTAATAGATATTCAGAATATAATTCGACACCTCAAGGAACGAGGTATCGGAATTTTGATTTCAGATCACAATGTTCGGGAAACCCTGGGTGTATGCGACCGGGCCTACATTCTCAATGAGGGTGTGGTAATCGAAGAAGGCACACCTGAGACGATCGTTGAGAGCGAATTGGCCCGCAGGATTTACCTGGGAGACAATTTCAAACTGTGAGTTTAAGGTATAGATAGAAAACGATGGCCCTGCAATTACGACAAACGCTCAAACTTTCGCAGCAACTGGTAATGACTCCGCAGCTCCAGCAGGCTATCAAGATGCTTCAGCTTTCCCGGCTGGAACTAGCGCAGACGATTAATCAGGAACTTGAAGAGAACGCTGTCCTGGAAATGGAGCAGGATGAGGATATAATTAATGATGAGAAGGCCGCGCCTGACGCCGAACTGCCTCAGGCCGCTTCTGAAAATGATTTCGCCGAAGTTAGGGTGGAAGAAAAAGCCCGCGAAGACATTGACTGGGAAAGTTATCTCGGTGAATATAGTTCATCTTCCGCCCCGAATATGCGTGAGATTCCGGAGGAGAGCAACTACGAGACCTTTGTTTCGGAAAAGACTTCTCTGACCGATCACTTGAACTGGCAGTGGCAGATGGGGAAATCCGCTCCCCTGGAGGATCATGTCGCGGAACAGATAATCGGAAACCTTGACAGTGACGGTTATCTGCAAATCAGTCTTGAGGAAATCGCGAGCCTGGAATTCACTACTATTGAGGAGGTGGCATCGGTTCTGGCCAAGGTTCAGGAATTCGATCCAATCGGGGTCGCTGCTCGTGATCTGCGTGAATGCCTGCTCATTCAGCTAAGGTACCTGGGGCAGGAGGAGAGCCTGGCCGGAAAAATCGTGGACCAGTGTCTACCGGAACTTGAAAAAAAGAATTATCAAAAGATCGCCCGGAAATTCAAGGTGTCTAAGGAGAAGGTTTTCGAAGCCGTTGAAGTCATTCTGAACCTGGACCCCAAGCCGGGCAAGGCTTATAATACAGAGGAACCGCAATATATCACTCCAGATGTTTATGTGCATAAAATTGGAGATGAATATGTGGTTGTTTTAAATGATGACGGGTTGCCCCGGTTGAGGGTCAACCAGTATTACCGGGATGTTCTCACTAATCAGAAAGTTGTCTCGGATCAGACCAAGGAATATATACAGGGCAAGCTTCGATCAGCGGTTTGGTTGATCAGAAGCATTCATCAACGCCAGCGCACAATTTACAAGGTGACCGAATCGATCGTGAATTTTCAGCGTCAGTTTTTAGATAAAGGCATCCCTTACCTCAAACCACTGGTTTTACGTGATGTGGCCGAAGACGTTGAAATGCACGAATCGACTATCAGCAGGGTAACAAGTAACAAGTATGTTCATACACCGCAGGGGATCTTTGAACTTAAGTTCTTTTTTAACAGCTCCATCAGCAAATTCAACGGGGAGTCCCTGGCCTCGGAAAGTGTTAAAGAGCGTATTCGAAAGATTATTACGGCTGAAGATCCGCAAAAGCCCCTGTCTGACCAGCGGATTGTTGAAATTTTGAGGGCGTCAAATATTGATATTGCCCGAAGGACAGTAGCCAAATACAGAGAAATGTTGGGTATTTTGTCGTCGAGCAAGAGGAAGAAACACTTTTAACCAAACGAATGGTGTAGTTAAAGATTTAGTCGCAAAGGAGAATATTCATGCAACTATCTGTTACGTTTCGCCATATGGAACCTTCAGAAGCATTAAAAGATTATGCGCATGACAAAATTTCGCGTATTGAAAAATATTTCGATTCTGTCATGGAAGCCCATGCGGTCCTGTCCGTGGAGAAGTTCAGGCATACTGCGGACGTGAGTGTTATCGCCGACCGCATCAAGATAAAGGGGCAAGGACAGACTGAGGATATGTATTCCGCCATCGACATGGTTATCGATAAAATGGAGAGACAGGCCAAGCGATACAGGGAAAAGGTAAAATTACATAAACCCCACCAGAGGGTTAAAGCTCGAACCGTTCAGATGAACGTTATCGCGCCGGAGGTTGATGACGAATCAGATGGCGGCCCGCAAATCATTCGAACCATGCAGATTTCCGCCAAACCGATGGACGCGGATGAAGCGGTTTTGCAGCTTGATCTTTCTCAGGAACAATTTCTGGTCTTTACCGATGCGGAAACAGAAGTTATAAAAATCTTGTACCGTCGGGAGGATGGTAACTATGGGCTGATCGAGCCGATTACGGAGTAATTACCAGCCTCCATGGGAAGTCAATAATGAAACTTACGGATATTTTGAAAGAAACGGCCACTATTTCCGAGTTGTCTGGCAGGAACAAGAAAGAGGTTTTGGGGGAATTGTGCGCCGCCCTGGCCTCTCAGGAACAACTGGATCCAGAGCCGTTACTCAAGGTGCTCCTCGAACGGGAGAAACTGGGCAGCACAGGAATCGGAGATGGCATCGCCATCCCCCATGGTAAATGCGAAGATATCACCAAGATACTGATTGCTTTTGGTCGAAGCCTTGAAGGGATTGATTTTGAATCATTGGATGGCCAGCCAGTGCATCTGTTTTTTTTGATCCTTGCTCCGGGAAATTCCACCGGAATCCATCTCAAAGTCCTTGCCAAAATTTCCAGATTGCTCAAGGACGCCTCCTTCAGGAAGGATCTTTCCGCTGCTGCAGGAAGTTCGGAGATCTATAAAATAATCGCTTCCCGCGATGATGAATTTTAGGTTCGCCACTGAAAATAAATTAATACTATCCTGATTTTGGATTTGGAATCTTCTGGGAGGTCGCCGTAAAACAGATGGATCAAAGGCGCGGCAACATCATTATCATAACAGGACTGTCCGGATCGGGAAAGACAACGGCTCTTGCGGCCCTGGAAGATCAGGGTTTTTTCTGCATTGACAACCTGCCGGTTCTGCTGCTGCCAAAATTTCTTTCCCTGTATAATCAAACCAGCACGGATTTTCTTAAACTGGCTGTGGTTATGGATATGCGGGAAAAAAATTTCGTCCCTAACTTCCAAGAGATTTTCATCCAGATTCAATCTGATAATTATGATCTCAAAATGATTTTTCTCGAAGCTTCCAGTGATATCCTGTTAAGAAATTTTTCTTATACCCGCCGTCCGCATCCCCTGGCCCAGGAAGGGAAGCTGCTGGAGGCAATTGAAAGAGAACGCAGGGTCATGGTGCCGGTCAAGGAGGCGGCTAATCAGGTGGTGGATACTTCTGATTTTAATGTCCATCAATTGAGAGATTTTGTCAGTCAGAAGTTTGCCAAGACCAACGGGGGGATGTCCATCGAACTGCTTTCGTTCGGATACAGATACGGTCTTCCTCAGGAAGCTGATATTGTTATGGATGTTCGTTTTTTATCTAATCCTTATTATCATGATGAATTAAGAGAACTTGATGGCAGGGATCTTAAGGTCGTTAATTATGTTATGGCGAGTAATGAAAGCCGCCGGTTTGTCTCGATGTTCTATGATTTGCTCAAGCAATTAATCCCCCTATATGAAACTGAAGGCAAATCATATCTAACCATCGCGATAGGTTGCTCAGGCGGGCGACATCGCTCTGTGACAATTTCCAATGAACTGGCCCGGCGATTTGAAGGGAAGCCATATCGCATTTCAGTTCGACATCGAGATTTAAACCAAGGAATAAAATTATGATTGGTGTAGTGATCGTCACGCATTGCCAGCTTGGTTCCGAGTTAATCAATACGGCTGAGTTCATTCTTGGCCGGATTGACGGGGTAGTATCTGTCGCGATCGATGCTCAGGCTTCAACAGATAAAATGCGCGATGAGATTGCAGAAGGTATTAAAAAGGTCGATCAAGGGGATGGTGTTATTATTTTAACGGATATGTTTGGCGGGACTCCCTCTAATTTGAGTCTTTCTTTTCTGTCCGCCAATAAGGTTGAGGTTTTAACCGGGGTAAATTTGCCTATGATTATAAAGCTGGTTCAAGCAAGAGAAAAGGTCAAACTTTCTGAACTGGCCGACAGCGTGGGATCTTATGGTCGCAAAAGTATTAACGTGGCGGGTGAGGTGTTGAGCCGTCGTGCGGAAAAGTGAGAGAGAATTAATATAGGATGGCTTTAGAACTGGTCAGGATTGATTGCCGGCTTATACATGGTCAGATTCTTGAGGCATGGGTGCCCACTACTCAGGCTGAGTGTTTGGTTGTAGCCAATGATGTTGTTGCGCAGGACAAGATTCAGCGCATGGTAATGGAGATGGCTGTGCCGAGTAACGTGGAGGTTGCGATTCTGCCAGTCAAGGAAGCGGCGCTGGAAATGCGGAACGGCCGATGGGAACACAAGCGAGTTATTCTTCTGCTAATAGATAGCGCGGACGCTCTGGCGCTATTCAACGCCGGCTTAAAATACAGCCGTTTGAATATAGGGAACCTGCATTTTTCTCCCAACAAGAAACAGATCACCTATTCGGTCGCTTTAGATAGTAGTGATTTGGAGAATTTGGATCAGCTGAATGAGCAAGGGGTTCTGATCGAGATTCAAAACGCCCCTAATGACCCTTCTCGTAGCTTTTTTGAAATCAATAAAATTTATCAAGACCTCTAACCAAGTAAAGTGTGTGTATGTGGCCTGATACTTTGATGGTTTGTGCGATCGGCGGCCTGGTTGCCTTAGACCGAACCGAGGCGGTTTTGAGTTCGATCAATATTAAGCGGGCCACGGTCTTCTTCCTTTCGTTCACTTTTATCAATCTGTCATGACATCCACCATAGACCAGATTGCATCACAGGAGAGAGTCGTTGTGGAACACATGCGGGAAAGCGACCTGGATCAGGTCCTTTTGATCGAGCAGGCCTCTTACCCGCGGCCCTGGACAAGGAACGGTTTCAAGACGGAGCTGGAAAGATCCTGCGCCATTAATCTGGTTCTGTGTGAGATGGATCAGGTCGTGGGTTATCTAATCTTCTGGGCAATTAGAGAAGAGATTTATATTCTCAATTTGGCCTTAAGGCCAGACCGCAGACGACAGGGCTTGGGTCGGAACCTCCTGGAGTATATGTTTGACTGGGGACGCAAACGGGGGATGCGGCGTGCCTTTTTGGAAGTTCGGGTTATGAATCAGGCCGCTCGTAAACTCTACGAAAAGACTGGATTCGTCATGACCGGACGCCGTAAAAACTACTACGCGGAAGAAAAAGAAGACGCGTTACTGATGGCGCGAAATCTTTGATTTACAGTGATTTTTCTAAAGGCGTCTCTTACCAGTACAATGGCTGAATATCCGGCCGAGGCATGACCTTGCATGCTGAAAACCGGTGGGGTTTAATAAGGGATTTATTGTAAAAACCGATTTTGAAAAAGTGATTGACGTTGAGCGCTTCAAAAATTAAAATGAACACCTCAGTTATCGAATCCGATTAGAGGAGATTCGCATTAATGGTTGACAGCTTTGGTTATATGTCACTCATGGCTCCTCCCGAGGAACGTTTAAAATTTATAAACGAATTGGATCTTAAAGGTAAGACGGTTTTAATCCGTGTTGACCTGAACGTTCCTCTGGACGAACATTTAAACATCACGGACGATTCAAGGATTCGCACCATTCTGCCCACGGTAAATTATGCGCTTGATGAAGGAGCGCGTATAATCCTGATCTCACATATGGGCCGGCCCAAAGGCAAAGCGGTGCCAGAACTCAGCCTGGCCCCAGTGGCTCGGCGTCTGAGACGGCTGCTGAAAAAAGAGGTCGTTTTGGCTCCGGATTGTGTGGGTGAGGAGGTTGAAAAACTGGTTTCAGACATGAAATCCGGGGATATTATTCTTTTGGAGAACCTTCGTTTTCATTCTGGTGAAGAGCAAAATGACGATGAATTCGCAAAACAGCTGGCCAGGTTGGCTGATGTTTACATAAACGACGCCTTCGCCGTGGCCCATAGGCCTCACGCCAGCGTGGTCGCGATCACCAAGTTTTTTTCTAAATGTGCGGCCGGATTTTTAATGAAAAATGAATTGACTTATTTCTACAGGGCTATGGAGGATCCGGCGCGGCCTTTTGTGGCTATCATCGGCGGCGCCAAAATTTCCTCTAAAATCTCTGCCATCGAAAACCTAATGGAGAGAGTTGATAAATTAATTATTGGCGGCGCAATGGCCAATACTTTTCTCAAGGCCATTTACCCTGACATCGGAACAAAATCCCTCCTTGAAGAAGATCTGGTTGAAAAAGCGCGATCTATCATGCGAAAAGCCCGGCAGAAAGGCATCAAATTTTATATCCCGGTGGATTGTGTCGTGACTGACCGCTTTGACGTCAAGGCTGAAACCAAGATGACAACTGTTCAAGAGGTTCCGGAGGATTGGATGATTGTTGACATCGGCCCGGCGACTTCATACCTTTTTACCGAAGCCCTGCAGGACGCTAAAACTATCATCTGGAACGGGCCGATGGGTGCTTTTGAGATAGACGCCTTTTCTCGGGGAACATTCCAAATGGTTCATTCCGTTGCTAATTCCTATTCCCTAACGATTGTCGGCGGGGGTGATACCGACGTGGCTGTTAACAAAGTAGGAGAGTCATCACGCATGACCTACATCTCAACCGGCGGCGGCGCTTTCCTCCAACTGCTGGAGGGGAGCCGTCTTCCCGGAATCGTGGCCCTGGAAGATCATGCCTCGCGGGATAACCAAACAGAGGAGTCTTGAATGAGCGCGTCACCTCCAAATCGCCGGCCTTTGATCGCGGGTAACTGGAAGATGTATAAAACCGGGGCTGAGGCCGCGGCTTATATAGAACAACTTAAACTACTGCTGCCTTCCAACCTTGAAGCGGACGTGGCCTTGGCGCCTTCATTTACGGCTCTAGAATCTGCGCTAATGGCCGCAGGTGATTCACCAATCCTGATCGCCGCCCAAAATGTTTTTTGGGAAGACGAAGGGGCATATACCGGTGAGGTTTCAGTCCCCATGCTCAATGGTCTCGGGGTTGAGTGGGTCATAATTGGACACTCGGAACGCCGGCAGTACTTCGGCGAAACGGATGAGACCGTCAACCGCCGGGTCATTGCCGCGTTAGCGGGCGGGCTTAACCCAATCGTCTGCATTGGTGAGACCCTGGAACAAAGAGAGGCCAATCAAACCTTTCAGGTTCTTACTGCTCAGCTGAAAGAGGGCTTGGCCGAGGTTGATAACAGGGCCGCTCAAAGTCTGACTATCGCCTACGAACCGATTTGGGCCATTGGTACAGGCCGAACCGCGACGACGGAAATAGCTCAAGAAGCTCACAGGGTTATCCGTGATGAGCTGGAACGGATCTTTAATAAAGAACTTGCAAATTATATTCGAATTCTGTATGGTGGTTCCGTAAAACCTGAGAATGCGGCGGCGCTTTTGGCTCAGCCTGACATTGACGGGGCTTTAGTTGGTGGTGCCAGCTTAAAGCCAGATGTTTTTTATGGGATCATAAATTTTTAAGGAGCATAAGGGCATTTTAGCTCTGTGTATTAAATGGCGTTACCTGTAATCATTTTGCATATTATTGTATGCGTGGCCCTGATAATGATCGTGCTGCTGCAAACCGGCAAGGGCTCGGATATTGGAGCCGCCTTTGGCGCGGGAGCCAGTCAAACCGTATTTGGAAGCCAGGGAGCTGGTACCTTTTTGACCAAACTGACCGCTGTTGCGGCGATCATTTTCATGTTAACATCATTAGGACTTAATTTATTGTCCGGCCATCGTACTGGCGGCGGATCAATCATGAAGGGGATCAAAGAGCCGGTTCAACAGGAAGCGCCGGTTCAACCGGCCGCACCGGCGGAGCAGGGAAAACCCATTGAAACACAGGGTGAGGATACAAGATAAAAACAATTTATTGCCGAAGTGGTGGAATCTGGTAGACACGCCGTCTTGAGGGGGCGGTGAGCTACGCTCGTGCGGGTTCAAATCCCGCCTTCGGCACCAACCTGACAGTAATATCAATCACTTAGAGACCGTTTTTTCAGAGTGAACCTTTGGTGAACCGCCAAACGCTTTCTTCCTTAGCTCCCTAATCTGGCTTGTACCTCTTTGAAAATAACGCTCAAAGGCCCTGTTAGTTGTGTGGTTAGACATGATCCGTATCTCTTCCGGCGTAAGCAAGTTAGCTAAGGCCGTGGTCGTGCTGTGCCGGGTTCCGGGGTAAAGAGGCACGCCTTCAATACCTAAGTTCTTACAGGCTTCACGCCACCATCTATAGAAATAATCCTTACCAAAGGGCTGACCGGGTTTCGTTCCCCGGACATTTTCGTTATGCCGGAAAAAATGGAGTTCAGGGAATCCTTTCGGAAAGGCTTCGATCAACACAACATCTTCTTCCATCAGGGGAACAACTTTATACCTGTTGTCTTTCGGGTGAGGCACGGTCAGGATCCCCTGGCCTAAAACGATATGCTTTTCTTTCAGCTTAATGAGATCCCCCGGCCTGAGTTCAATATAGGTTGCCAACAGCCGTATCCCAAACCAGATTTTAGGATTGAGCTTACAGCTAATTCGCTTGACCTCATCTATTATCCGGGTCTGAGTCTCCAGGTCTATCACCTGCCGGTATCCGAGTTCATATTTGACCACAGGGAACTCAGGAATCTTTATGCCTTCTCGTTTTGAAAGCCAGACAAAGAACGCATGTAGAGTTGTAAGGACGTTCGCTTTAGTCTTGTTCGAATGAGTTTCGGGTAATGAGCAAACGAAATCTTCAATGTCACCATAGGTAATATGCTTGACGTTCGTTTGCTCAAAGAAATCCTCAGCATACCGCATGTGCAGCTTAAGGTTACGGAAACACCGGACCTGCCCTTTTCTAATCTTAAGCCATTTGTCCGCCTGGTGTGAAAAGCCCAGGGGTTTATCCGCCTGGTAATCCCGTTCGTCGAGGTCTTTTTCAAGGTCTCTCCCTCTTAGTACCGTTAAGAAGGTTTCTGCCGCTTCGTAATTATCAAACCGTTTAAATATTTTCCCGTACTTGACAAACCACTTTGCCCCCCGACCGGATTTGTTTTCGTAAACCCCGCCTTTCATGATAGCTACCTCCCCATAATTGACATGAGGGGCAGTATGGCTATTTCGGGCGGCGGGTGTCAAGATGATTTCTCCCGCCTGATTTTTTGTTGCAGGGGATGTTTGTCAGATCGTGGGTAAGACTTATAAATCCATGATCCGCCGATCCTGGACGCGCCAAGATCCACGGCGTGAGCATACACCCAACTGCGGGATTTATGAAGATACTCTGAAACTTGTTTAGGTGTTAAGATAGTGATCTGGCCCACCGTTTTTT
>JAFDLS010000177.1 GCA_019306365.1 Deltaproteobacteria bacterium | reverse complement strand
GTGGACCACCGAATTATGTTCACTTTTCAACACTGACTAAAATTCCCGCTCAAATTGAACTAAGCATGGACAAAAATCCAACTTCTTACACACTTCATGAATTATCCGGGCTAAGTCTCATCTTACCATATGGCAGATATTCACCTCCCCTCTTCGCTGACCCGGAATGATACCCTCCTGAATTTTCACGCTTTCTATGTCAATTATGCAAGAGTCTCCCGTTCAAATATCTTTTCAAATACCTTGTCATAATGGAAATCCGTATCCCCGCACATGTACTCGCAGGATTTGGCTTTCCGGTAGAAAAGACCAATGTCGCCTTCCCTGGTCGTGCCAATGCCTCCGTGTATCTGAACGGCTCTTTCACTGATGAATTTATAAACCTCATTAACGCAGGCTTTCAGGGCAAAGGCGTCCGTGCTGAAATCCTCATCCTCATCTATCAAGCAGGCAACTCGATACAGGTAATTACAGCTGGTTTCAAATTCTATTAACATATTGGCCATATAATGCTGTATCACCTGAAACCCGCCAATGGGTTTGCCATACTGCTCTCGCTGCTTGGCGTAATCAGAAGTAATATCGATACAAGCCTTGCAGCCCCCGATCATTTCAGCCGCTTTGGCCACAGCCGCCTTGGTGTTCATTTTTTCCAGGATTTCCTCGCCGCTGCCCACCGACCCGATAATATTCTCTGTGGATACCTTTACGCCGTTAAAAACAACCTCACAATTATTGTCCATGCCGATGGTCGGCATTTTTGTAATCGCGAGATTCGGGTCATTGGCGTCACTCAGAAACAGCGTTACCTCGTCATCAGCCGTCTTGGCCGCGACAATCAGTTTATCCGCCACGTTCGCGTCCATGACAAAAAGCTTGGTTCCGTTTAAGACATACTGATCACCTTGCGCCTCAGCCTTCATATTGATATCTGACGCGAAATAGCTGCCATCCTCTTCGTACTGGGCCAGGGCCATTATCAGACTGCCTTCGGCAATCTTCGGCAGAATCTCCTGTTTTTGCTCCTTAGTCCCGCCTTCCAGAAAAATGAGGCCGCATTGGATCACGGTAGAGAAAAAAGGAGAAGGGCAAACCGCCCGGCCGATGGCTTCCTGTATTATAACCAGATCCATAAACTGACCGCCATATCCCCCGTATTCCTCAGGAAATAACAGGCCCGTCCAGCCAAGTTCCGCCATCTGACGCCAGATGTCAGAAGCGTAGCCTTCTTCGCTTTCCTCAAGCTCTTTCACCCGGGAGTACGGACATTCTTTGGTTAGAAACTTCGAAGCGGAATCCCTCAACATTTCCTGTTCAGCTGTAAAATCCAGATCCATTTCCCCCTCCTTATTTAAACCTTGGAAGGCCGACACCGACCCAGGCGATAATATTGCGCTGAATTTCAGAGGACCCAGCCGCAATGTTCATACCCATGCACCATTGGTAGCCACCTGACATGACACCGCCGAGCGGAGCCCATTTTGAGGAATTAAGCTGACCATGCATGCCCATAATTTCCGTGGCGAAATTAGTGATGCGCTGAAATAACTCGGAACCGAACACCTTAGACGCGGAAGCTCCAGTGGCGGAAAGCAGGAATTTTTCCTTTTCCTGATTCCAGGCCACTTTATACGCCAGGGCCCGCCCGCGTTCTATATCAATGTAAAGTTTAGCCAGCTTTTGCCTGACGACCGGATTTTCATAAAGGAATTTGCCGCCTCTTTTTGTGGTTTTTACATATTCGAGCAGTTCCTCAAGCATACGTTTGGCCGAGGCGAAACTGCCGACGCCCGATCTTTCAAAATTCATTGTCGCGCGGGTTGATTTCCATCCCTCGTTCTCAGATCCTATCAGGTCATATTCCGGGATAATGACATCGGTTAAAAATATCTCATTATAAAGATGCTTCCCATCCATGTAATGAATAGGCCTGACCTCAATACCCGGAGTGCTCATGTCCACGTTAAAGACGGATAAACCGGAGCTTCTTCTTTGAGAAGGATCTGTTCTGGCCAGGAGAAACATACGATCCGCCCGGTGAGCGCCGGTGGTCCAGACCTTTTGCCCGTTGACCACGTAATGATCGCCCTCTTTGATCGCGGTGGTGGTCAGCGCCGCCAGATCCGAACCCGCGTTAGGTTCACTCCACCCCTGGCAGTAATTCACCTCGCCCCTGCCGATGGGCCCAAGCAGTCTTTCTTTCTGCTCTTCGTTGGCAAACAGCATCAGGGTGGGCGCGAACATACCCATGCCAAAGCCATCTATGCCTGGAGCCCGGTAATAAGCGTGAACCTCGCTGAAGATTAACTGTTCGATGATAGGAGCTTCCCGGCCGCCGAATTCCTTTGGCCAGGCCATGGTGAGCCAGCCCTTCTCCGCCAATTTTTTCTGCATATGCCTGTGGAATTCCCAGCCTTCGACAGTGCCGTATATCGCCTCCAGTGAGTTCTGGCGAAACTCAGAAGGCGCAGCCTTCATCTCCTCTCTGAAAAAATCATCATACTCTTTTTTTAGAGCCTGCTGCTCCTCAGTCAACTTAAACTCCATATAACCCTCCTCTCCTTGCTTTGGTTTTAGTTGCTTTAATGAATGGATCTATTCGATCGAACCTGAACGATTATCGCGCCACTGATAAGCGAACAGATAGAAAACTCTAAAGGGAGAAATACCAACGTCAATTTCTCTGCTATAACTCCGGGTAAAGCGATGAAGAAGCTTTCATGATACGAATCATTATCAGTGATTCCGCGACTTTTTCCCCGGTATCCGGTTCTTCGAGTAATCCTTCAAGCCAGTAATACTCAGTCTTCGGCGTCTCGCCAACGGCGATGATCCTGCCCGAGTTAATATAGTCCTTATCGCAGAAAACCGGCCCGTTGAGATAACGGAATTCAAGGGCCCCGAAAAGCCCCACCACGCCCTTTCGTGAACCTTCTTGATCGTACGTTTCGATCATGCATTGTCTTAAGGCGTTAATCATCTGAGGCGCGGTTAAGATAGGGCCGCCCCATGGCGATTCCTTCACATACCAGTCCAGAGGTTCGGTGATCCGCTCAAAGCGCTGTCGCGAATTATCAGTGGGTACATTGACCGTTATCGGCTGAACATCCATCCCGGCTTTTAAATGTTCCAGTATTCGCACCTCACCGGGAGCGTACAGTTTATTTACCCTTTCACGAAGAGCGGAGGCTTCGGGCGGGCTGCCGATTGAAGCGGTGCCTTCGGCAACAAGCATCCCGTTTTCATGGTTCATCCAGATATCCACCTGAGCATTACCGGCCGCTTCGGGTTTGCGGATGAAACACTGCACCGGTTCCAGGTGAGTGGTCGCGTTTCGGAAATACAACGAAACACCCCCGGTTTCAAACCAGGATTGACCAAAGGCCCGCATGAACAGAGGTACGAACTGCTCCATGTGATAAGAACCGGCAATCGTACCGCCCCGCATACCAAGCTTCTGGGCGGTTTCGTCATGGTGAATACTTGTGGTGGACTGGAGGTGTTCATTGAATGGCTTTCTGATCGGCCCATTCAGGACATCTTTGTCTTCAACGATTTCAGTATTTACAAATGGTTCTTCACTCATTTCATTTCTCCTGCAGGTTAAAATTTATTTTTTTCGGCTCTAAGAAACGATGTGTTTTTACGAACCTCCTTAAGAAGAACCACCCTTGTTTTTTAGCTGTCTGCGGCTGAATTGAACCAAAAATATTGATGCGGTTTCGTTTGGAAAAACCCTAGCAATTCTGAATCGATCACCCGCTGGAACAGGCATGCCCTGATAAATAACAGCGCGTATACCGAAAAATTTGGTCTTTTGATTATAGTAATTGCCAGAATTATTTTCCGTTTGATTACTAAGCTAAATCAAGCCTCTAACAGCGGCTGACATGATGTAACAGTCGGCAATTACATGATGTTTTCGCGTTTGTCATAAGGTGGCTTAGGAGAATGGCCAGAACCGTATCTCCTCCTGCCCGAAAGCCAAACGGAACTTATTTATGACAAACGCTCTAACGATTGAGAAAGGTTCTTGCCTTCTTACATGAAGACATGAATTGCCGCTTCAAGGCCGGTTGAGCCAGTCAGATACAGCTGTGATGGCAGCTTTCCAGCTTCGGGCGCGTTGATTCAAACAGCGATATTATCCCCATAACTGACGAAACATGTCAAGAGAGTTATATGGTTGAATCAACCTCTAAGCCGGTACAAAATCCTCACTCCTTGTCTCTTTCAAGACTATGGCTTCCGATGGACAGGTCACCAGGCACAAACCGCATCCCATGCACTTGGCCGAATCTACCAGGGCCGAACCGTTTTCACCCTCCAGACTGATGGCATCAAAAAAACATCTTTCAAGACAGGTTTCACATGAAGTGCATTGACCAGAATCGACCACGGCCATAAACCGGCTGGGCGCGATAAACTGCTCCACGCCTTCTTTAACGGCTCCCCAGCTCATGCAGCAATCATCACAACAGTTGCAAATGACGTGGCCCAGGGATCGTTTGTTACTGCTAACATGCACCAATCCCTCTTCTTCGCACATCTTGAGCATTTCAATGGCTTCTTCCCTGGTGAGTTTTCTGCCGGTTTCCCGTTCAATACAATAATCAGCCGCTTTATCAATCTGCATGCAAACATCTATGGGTTTGCCGCAAGAACCGTCGATGACCCGGCAGGAACATCGGGTTACCGCGACATTTCGGGCGTCCTCTATCAACTGTTTAACGTCGTCAAAAGCCAGAATCCTGGTTTGCGGATCTATGGTAACGTTAACCGGGACGACCCGCATGACCGGTTTCGGGAGGACTTTTTTGAGGCCGCCCTGGAACTCGATCCATTCCGTATTCATGAACTCCTTGAGCAGGTCTAATAATTTTTGAGGGACATCCAGAGCCACAGCGGTGGCGTCATGGAACTGAAGAAACTGCCTTACCCGGTAGTAGCGCGCAGCGTCTTCCTTTTTAGATTTGAATATCAAACCCTTCTTGAATAACGAACCGATCATATTTTCGACTTCGTTTTTCGAAATCCCCGTCTTTTCGGCGAGTTCCTCTAGAGTGGCGGGCGGAGCCGCCGCAAGCAGGACCCTGGCTTCATCCTCATCCACCAATTCTTTGTACATTTTCGGAACTAGCGGGGATTCACCCAACCCAAGGGTTTGAGCCAGTTGCCGGTATATATCCGTATCTGTCATACAAGCTTCCTCCTGATTTTTTTATTCCGTTAAACTGGGGGCTTGGATTAATAGTAACACATCGTCAGTTTATGAGTTATTATAAAATCAGCCTGTCCGCCGGTGTTGAAATCGCGGAAGGTGAAAATTTAACCCGCAGGAATATTACTAATATTTCGAGGACTTAAATTTGAGACTGACATATGCCGCTGCAGCGTCAGCGAAGCGGTGCTCATGAGGTCAGCTAAAGGACGAAGTTTTGCAGAGATCTCAGAATGCAAATGCCAACATTGTTGCGTTTGTCCAGGGTTTCGCTTCCATTTCGCTTCCAGGCCGCCTTATAGAGTTAAAAAAAGAAACACAGGAAAGCTTTCTTCATAATATTTTTTTCAATGCTTCATTATTAGCAGGCTTTTGAGTATAATGCGTCTTCCCGGGCATTTTCTTTTTTACCGTGTGGGGAATTGAATTTTTATAAGAATCATTCATCATGATAACAAAGATATGATCTCAAAAAGTTGAATAGCCTAAATTCGTTAAACTGAGGTTGTTCATTTTTTAAGGAGGAAAGAGTGACATGCCCTCTAAACGGTTGATCAGGGCCCTGGTCCTGGCTTTGAGTTTATTTTTTATTCTGGCCTGCGGTGAAAAGCCGGAGCGTGAGGCTTCATCGTCCGCAGAGCCCAATGTCCAACCCCAGGCGGATAAGCCCGCTTACGGCGACGCCATTGTGACCGGCTCAATCGGCGACGCCTCCAACCTGCTCCCGGCCCTTTCCTCAGATGCATCATCAAGCACCATCAGCGGACTTGTTTATAACGGCCTTTTAAAAACGGATAAGAATTTAGACCTTGTCGGCGATCTGGCCGATTCCTGGGACATCTCCGAAGATGGATTGACCATAACCTTCCACCTTCGAAAGGGGACAAAATGGCACGACGGCCATCCCTTCACCTCAAAAGACGTAATGTTCACTTACAAACTCATGATAGATCCAAAGACGCCCACAGCATACGGTGAAGACTACAAACAGGTGAAAAAGGCTGAAACCCCTGATGAGCATACCTTTCGAGTGACTTATGACAGGCCGTATGCGCCGGCTTTAATATCATGGTCCTTTCCCGTGATGCCGTCACACCTGCTCGAAGGTCAGGATATTACCAAAAGTCCTCTGGCGCGAAAACCGGTCGGCACAGGCCCCTATATATTTAAAGAATGGCTGACCGGCCAGAAAATCATACTTGAAACCAACCCGGACTATTTTGAGGGCCGGCCCTATATCTCTCGTTCTGGATCAGATGGGTCTTACGCCTATTCAGTACAAAAGGCAAACCAACACGCCTGATTTTGAAAAAAATTTCAGGAAGTACGAGTATCTGGCCTTCTCATACACTTACATGGGTTTCAACCTGCTCGATCCAAAATTCAAGGACAAACGAGTCCGTCAGGCTATTGGATATGCCATCGACAAGAATGAAATCATTGACGGTGTGCTTCTCGGACTGGGTCAGCCGGCCAATGGGCCTTACAAACCAGGCACGTGGGTTTACAATGAAAACGTCACCCCGTATCCCCTCGACCAGGCCAAGGCAAAAAAACTCCTGGCCGAAGCCGGATGGTCAGATACGGACAGCGACGGCCTTCTGGATAAAGACGGCCAGCCTTTTATATTCACTATTACGACAAATCAAGGCAACAAACAGCGTGAGATGACCGCCCTCATCATCCAGCAGAAGCTGAAAGAAATAGGCATTGAGGTCAAGGTTCGGATTATTGAATGGGCTGCCTTTTTAAAGGAGTTTGTGGATAAAAAAAGTTTCGAGGCAGTTATTTTGGGTTGGACCATCCCTATAAATCCTGATCTGTTTGACGTCTGGCACTCTACCAAGACCAAACCCGGTGAACTTAATTTTATTTCCTACAAAAACAGCGAGGTGGATCGTCTCATAGATCAGGGCCGGTTTACCTTTGACAGGAAGGTTATGAAAGAATCCTATGACCGTATTCAGGAGATACTCAAGGAAGACGCTCCTTACATCTTCCTTTACGTGGGCAAGGCCCTGCCCGTGGTGGCGGCCAGGTTCCAGGGCATAAAACCCGCGCCCGCCGGAATAGGATACAACTTTACCAAGTGGTATGTACCCAAGCGCCTGCAAAAGTATAAAATAGAACCTTAAGATGCTGCTTTATCTATTCAAACGCATTATCCTAATGATCCCCCTGCTGATCGGGATCACCATAATCTCATTCGCTGTCATTCACCTGGCCCCGGGTAAGCCAACGGACATGTCCACCATGATGAACCCCAAAGCGAGCCTGGAGGCTAAAAAGCGTCTGGAACAGCTCTACGGTCTTGACAAGCCCCTGCATATTCAGTACTGGAACTGGTTCAAGCGGCTGGTGGTCCTTGACTTTGGCCGGTCGTTCTCCCCTGACCGGGAACTGGTCCTCAACAAGATCGCCAGGCGGCTGCCGATCACCATCCTGATTAGCGTTCTATCCATGGTGCTCATTTTTATTGTAGCCATCCCCATCGGCATACTGTCAGCCACCCGGCGAAACAGCCTCTTTGACAAGATCACGACCGTCTTTGTCTTCATCGGCTTTGCCACGCCCACCTTCTGGCTGGCCCTGCTCATGATGATCCTGTTCGGAGTGAACCTCGGCTGGCTGCCAATCTCCGGGCTCAAATCTCTTGAATATGAAAATTTCACCTTCTGGGGCCAAATTTGGGATCGAACGGCCCATTTGATTATGCCGGTATTACTCTCCGCCTTTGGCGGTCTCGCCGGGATGAGCCGCTACATGCGTTCAAACATGCTTGAAGTTATCAGACAGGACTATATTACCACCGCCCGCGCCAAGGGCGTATCCGAAAGAATGGTTATCTATAAGCACGCGCTTCGCAATGCCCTCATGCCGGTCATCACCATCCTGGGTCTCTCCGTTCCCGGCCTGATAGGCGGCAGCGTCATCTTTGAATCAATATTCGCCATACCTGGCATGGGTCAGCTCTTTTACTCGTCGGTCATGAGCCGGGATTATCCCGTGGTGATGGGCGGCCTGGTTATCGGCGCGATTCTGACCCTGGCAGGCAACCTCCTGGCTGATATTAGCTACGCCCTGGCTGACCCCCGCATTCGTGAGGGACGATCATGAGACCAGGAAATCTCACCCAGGATTTCTTACGCCGCTTTATGGAAAACAAGCTGGCCCTGCTGGGCGGCGCTCTTGTCCTGGCGCTTTTTGTGGTCTCTTTTCTGGCTCCGTGGCTGGCGCCCCACAACCCGAACTACATTGACGTCAAGGCAATCCTCATAGGCCCTTCCTCGAATCACCTCTTCGGCACGGATCATCTGGGCCGTGACGTGCTCTCCAGAATGATCTGGGGTTCGCGCATCTCGCTTAAGGTCGGCTTTGTGGCCGTGGGCATCGCCACCCTGATCGGGGTAGTTCTGGGCGCTCTGGCTGGTTATTACGGCGGCCTGGTCGACTCATCTATCATGAGGTTTGTGGATTTGATGCTCTGCTTCCCGGCCTTTTTTCTCATACTGGCCGTAATCGCCATCCTGGAGCCCTCGATCTGGAACATCATGATCGTTATCGGCGTTACCGGTTGGATGGGTGTGGCCCGGCTTGTGCGGGCGGAGTTCCTGACCCTTAAAACACGTGAATTCGTTCAGGCGGCCAGGGTCCTGGGAGCCAGCGACCTCCGCATCATCTTCGTTCATATCCTGCCCAACGCCCTGGCTCCTGTCCTAGTTTCGGCCACACTCGGAGTGGCCGGAGCTATCCTGACTGAAAGCGCGCTGAGTTTTCTGGGTATTGGTGTCCAGCCGCCCACCCCGTCATGGGGTAACATTCTGACCGCGGGCAAAGACAATATCTCCATCGCCTGGTGGCTGAGCCTCTACCCCGGCCTGGCCATTCTGATTACCGTGCTGGGGTATAATCTCCTCGGAGAAGGAGTCCGCGACGCCCTGGACCCAAGGCTTAAAGAATAAACAAAAGCGGAAAAGAAAAAGAAGGGATGGGAGTAACTTCTTTTAAATATATCCCTTTTAAATCCCCTAATCTGAGACCTTGACCTCTTTGTCAGGCTCAAATTTAAGTCCTCGAAATATTTAACATATTCCTGCGGGTTAAATTTTCACCTTCCGCGATTTCAACAAAATTACTTGTTTTGCAGAGGTCTCAATCTATAGTAATTGCCAGAATTATTTTCCGTTTGACAACTAAGCTAAATCAAGCCTCTAACAGCGGCTGACATGATGTAACAGGCGGCAATTACATGATGTTTTAAGGTTTGTCGTAAGGCGGCTCAGGAGAATGGCCAAAACTATATCTCCTCCCGCCTCAAAGCCAAACGGAACTTATTTATGACAAACGCTCTAAATCACTCACCAATATGGAAAAAATTATAAACAGTTTGAGCGACGTTCCGGTTGATGCTTTCAGCCGCAGCCAGCTCGTCCACTGAAGCCGATTTTATGGCCTCTATGGAGCCGAACTGTTTCAGCAGGGCCTTGCGCCGGGCCTGACCGATTCCGGGAATCTGATCCAGGACGGATCGAACGCCTTTTTTACGGCGGAGGCCGCGATGATAGGCCTGAACATAGCGATGGGCCTCGTCCCTCAAGCGCATTAGAAAAAGCAGCCCCGGAGCACCGGACCGAAAGTTGACCGGGTTTTTTCTTCCAGGCAGATAAACCCGATCCGGTGCGCCGTCTCGCCCTTTGGCCAGACCGGCCAGGGGCGGCGGGTTTTCAATCTTCAGGTCCTTGATGACAGCCATGGCCATGCTGAGCTGGCCCCGGCCGCCGTCTAGAAGCATCAAATCAGGCCGCGTCAGTTCTTCATGGAGCAGGCGGCGGCTGATAACTTCGTACATCATGGCATAATCGTCCTGACCGGAGGACGACTTGATCCTGAACCGCCGGTAATCGGACTTACGCCAGGTTCTGTTTTCAAGGACGACCATGGCTCCGACCGGCGCATCACCCTGGAGCGCGGAAAGATCAAAGGCCTCAAACCGGTTCGGAGGGCCTGGCAATCTCAACTTTTTTTGAATTTCCAGCTGGACTTCAACTCCCAATTCCGCATCCCTGAACTTTTCAGCCAGGGCTGTGGCCGCATTAGCGGCGGCCAGGCCGACCAGTTTCTTTTTCGCTCCACGTACCGGACATTTGAGATAAACAGCCTTGCCTTTTCTTTCCCGAAGCCAATCCTCGAGCACGTCAGCGTTTTCCAATCCGGCCGGTACCAGGATCTCATCCGGAATTAAATTATCAGCGCTGTAATACTGAACCAGCAAGGATTCCATGACTTCTTCTGGCAGGGCATCGGTCGCTCCCAGATCGAAATTTCGATGGCCGAGGAGCACCCCCCGCCGAATGAAGAGCATGGCCGCCATAACCTGGCCCCGATCATGTACCAGCCCCATCACATCCTGGTCCCCCGCGTCCAGGGAGACCATCTTTTGCCGTTCCAGGGTCTGCCGCAC
>JAFDLS010000015.1 GCA_019306365.1 Deltaproteobacteria bacterium | reverse complement strand
ACGCGGAATCATCTTGCCGCGATCACTTGTAAAATGACGGAGCGCATTGATGTCCTTGTAATCTATGGCCAAGCTCGAATCAGCGCAGAAACGACAAACCTTGCGACGATGGTAAGGCCTTCTTTTTTTATTCCGGTTCATGTTATGTCCAATATCTCGACGGGATGAAGCGGTCATGAGAATCTCCTAATTAAACTATTCAACTTATCAGGCGGAGACTGGATCTGCTTTGTCAGTGTCTGACTCGGGATCCGATGGTGCCTCGGTTTGAGTATCAGCCTCTTCTTCGGCCGGTTCTTCGGCTACCGTCGCCGCCTCCTCATTGGCGGCTGCTTCGACCTGATCGGCTGACTTTGCCTCTGTTACCGAGTCAGCTGCATCTTCAGCCGCAGCTGAACCCTCTGCCATCTCGGCTTGTTCTTTTTGCTCTGCAGCCCTCGCTTCGGCTTCCTCTTTGGTTTTCTTGGCTTCAGCCTCGCGTCGAGTCAGTTCCTGCTGGTATTTTTCCTCGTTGAACTCTTTCTCCAAAATCAGGCTCATGTACCTGAAAACACGCTCATCAATGCGCATTTGCCGTTCCAGTTCGGACAGCATGTCAGGGAGCCCGACATAATCCATCAGAAAATAATAACCGCGTGTCTGACCTTTGATTTCATATGCCAGCTTACGGTAGCCCCATTCGTTTAAATTCAGCAGTTTACCCTGCGACTGCTCGATGATGCCGGTACCTTTTTGCTTGATCTCGCTGATTTCTTCTTCGGAGAGTTCTGGGTGGAGAAGAAATAAAGTCTCGTAACGTCTTTGATGCATTTCGTGGTTAAAACCTCCTCACGGTCTCACGGCTCTTCCTCCAGGGAAAGAGCGAGGATGCCTCGGATAAAACCCGAGGTTGAACAGGTGTATGTGGATACCATCACTTATTAAAAATGTCAAGAAAATACGATTACATAATTGATGATACCCGGTCAAGGAAAAATCAGTTGACACACAGGTGAATAATATTTTATCAAGGATAATCTGCAAAGGAAAGACGTCTTGCAAAAAAAATTGTACCAAAACTGGCTATGACCGGAAAAACTTTGCCGGATAATGAAGTCCAGGATCTGATTGAACTCATTAGCAATACAACCGAGGCTTATACCACGGCCCTCTTTCTATCTCCGAAACAGGGTGAACCGCTTCGGTTGAGGGCTTATCTTTCCCTGAGTCAAAACATCGATCCCAATGTCAGTATCGGCCCTGGTGAGGGTTTGGTCGGCTGGGTGTTTAAAAACAATAAATCTGTTAATGTGGATAAATTTGACCAGGACACACGCCGGCTTCTTTTCTATCGAATAGACGAATCCATTAAATCTTTCATGGCGGTGCCTCTGTCAGAGGTCAATGGCGTTCTGGCCGTAGACAGCAAGCAGCGGTATGTTTTTACCGAAAAAAGTCAAAAAATTCTTCATCAATTCGGTCGGGCCATCGAATTGACGCTAAAACGCCTCCGGGTGGTTAATGAAGGCGAACGCAGGGAAGACGCGATGAAGTTTCTAAGCGACCTGGAAGGAACTCTTTATGAGAGGGATCAGTCCGGTCAATACCTGCGTGCAGCTTCAGCTTTACTCCGGAAATACGTTGGAGCGGACGCCTGCTTTCTGGCCGGTATTCTTCCCGACGATAAAAAGCACTATCAGCTGATTGCCCATGATGCCTATCGGTCTTATAAACTAAGCAAGAACCTTTTTATGATCAACCAGGGTCTCATTGGTTGGGTGATGAGAGAAAAAAGGCCTCTCAGTCTGGGACGAATCCCCCTGGGTACGGACAAATCATATATATTTTACCCTGGCGAGCCTTTTAAGGACTTTGTCGCGTTCGCCGGATTGCCCCTCATCTGGGGACGCCGTCTTCAGGGGGCTGTGTGTCTGATTTCAAGGGAACCAATTAGCATAGACAACATGAAAGCCCAGGCGCTAGAGATGGCAGCGGACAGGCTGGCCGCTTCCCTGGAGATGGAACTGCTGATCAGACGAGTTTCCAATATCGGCCAGATAGATTCCCAAACCGGCCTTCCTCACCGATCCGAATTCTGCCGCCGTATTAAACATATGCTAAATACAACATCGAAATCATTTTCTCTGATTACCATCAGGCTGAATAATTTAGAAGAAATCTCGCTTAAACTTGACCAGGAAACAGCCAGTGCGGCGCTAAAAAAGACAGCCCAGAGGTTACTGGAGGAAACAGAAGAAGACATTGAACTTGGCCACCTTGTTTATGGAACGTTTGGCGTAGCTCTCCTGAACAGAACCGAAGCGGAGGTAAATCAGCTAAAATTTAAGCTGGTAGAGGCTCTTGAAGGTTTGACTATGGAATCAGTAAAAGGTAAAATAAATTTTAAAATTAGGACCGCTTTGGCTACATATCCGTTGCCGGCCCGTCAAGCTGAAGATATAATCTATCAAGGCCTGACTTCTATCAAGGAGTCGAATCTCTCGCCTTCCCTAAACGGAGGTTGATTACTGATGTTCTTCAATAAGTTATTTGGTTTTTTCTCCAAAGATCTGGCTATGGACCTGGGCACGGCCAACACACTGATTTATCAAAAAGGCAATGGTGTCGTTTTGAACGAACCTTCCGTGGTCGCCCTGTCGAGAGACAGTGGCAAACTTCTGGCCGTGGGCCAGGAAGCCAAGGAATTTCTGGGAAGGACTCCAAAAAAAATTGAAGCCGTTAGACCAATGAAAGACGGAGTGATCGCCGACTTCAAGGTCACCCAGGAAATGATTAAATATTTTTTAACCAAGGTTCAAGGTTCCCGGCTCATCCATCCCCGCATAGTCATAGGTGTACCCACGGGAATTACCCAGGTGGAAAAGCGGGCCGTTATAGAAGCGGCCGAATCAGCCGGCACCAGGTCCGTTCACCTGATAGACGAACCAATGGCCGCAGCCATCGGAGCGAACCTTAACATTGAAGAACCATACGGGCGCATGGTGGTAGACATTGGCGGAGGAACAACAGAGGTGGCCGTCATCAGCTTATCCGCCATCGCCTATTCTGAGTCAATTAGGGTGGCCGGTGATGAAGCTAACGACGCCATCGTTCGTTATTTGCAGAAAAAATTTCAACTTCTCATTGGTGAAAACTCAGCGGAGCAGGCCAAAATAAACATTGGCAACGCCTTCCCCAAAGAGGCTCCCCCAACCTATGATATTGCGGGCAAGGATATTGTTTCAGGACGGCCCAAGGTCGTCACCATCACTGAAAAGGAAATGCGTTCGGCGCTGGCCGAACCAATTCAGGCAATTCTTCAGGCCATACGAAGGGCCCTGGAAAAAACTCCGCCTGAGCTCGCGTCAGATATACATGACAGCGGAATTACACTAGCTGGGGGCGGCGCGCTGCTCAAGGGACTCGATAAATTAATAGCCCACTATACCAAACTCGAGGTCAATATAACCGAAGACCCGTTGAAAAGCGTTGTCCTTGGAACCGGAATTGCTGTTGAAAACATGAATACTTACCAGAAAGTATTCATTAATTGATACCGGCGGATTGACCTTTCCGAGGGATAAAACAAATACTTGCCACAAGTATTCAACATCGTTATAATACGAAAAGAAATTAGGGTTCGAAGGGGTATGCTCGAACAGGAGGCAGTTCAGAAGGAGGAACTTGGATGAAAAAATTCCTGACCAGTAAGGAATTGGAAGGACGCCTCAACTGCTTTGGAGAATTTGATGAAAACGACAGAATTTGTCTTAAGGCGTGTGCTTTAAGCATCAATTGCGCCATCGCCAAAAATGAGTATTTTAACTTCCAATTAATGAATGATTCCATATCGTCAATTATTCGTTTTGATACAGAGTACAATAACTAGTTACATCTATTATCGTTTTTGTAGAAAAATCAATACTTTTAAGAATTAGATAAGCCAGTCCAGCCAAGAAGAGACTTCGCGCGCCCGATAGAATATGTCCGACTCCAATCGCCTTCTCCTATTCAAAGGTAACCCGTATCTTCTTTCTTTTCATCTTCTTCCAATTCCCAGACAGCCATCTGCCGGGAGGCCTGCCTCCTCTTTTTCACCCAGGCCACGACCATGGCCAGGGTGGCCAAAAACCAGATTACTCCTGAACTGGTTAAAATTGGAAAGAGAGAAAAACGAATCCTGAGCCACTTAAAGAACTCATCTTCCAGAACATCACCCCTTTGACCGGTGGCTTGAAGCAAGGCGTTATCCAGGCTCACTCCAAAACTCAGGTTTCTGATCAGCCGCCTGCACGCGCTCAGACCAAAGCGATCCCGAAGAAAAGCTATAAAATAGTAAGACTCGGCGTAAGCTGTTTCAGCACCGATACGATCTCTCGGGAAATCAAGGGCCAGTTGATCCAGATGAATAAATCTTTTGGATATCACCGCCCGGGTCATGGCCACCTGTTTGGAAAATCCCCATTCACCGGCCAGATGCATAGTCAAGGCTTCGTTCAGCCAAGTTGGTATTTGCCGTTGTTTAAATATTTGGCCCAAAACCAAATGCGCCATCTCATGAACCAGGATATGATTGAGATCCTGTCCTGGGGCGGCTTTAGGTGATTTAAGAATGATGAGGCCCAATTGCGGATAGGCCACGCCGGCAGCCCAGTCAGGCAGCCAAGTTCCTCCCTGTTGGGCCTTGAGAAAGGAATCCCTGGAGGAAGCCAGCACGATGTTAATCCGGCCCGTATGCGTCAATCCAACTCGCTCTTCAAGGCGAGTTAATATCTTTTCCGCTCGTTTGGTCAAAGATTTGGCCAGCCGCCTCTCATCTCCATCGTATCGGACGGTCACCCTGGCCGTATTTACGACATCCATCGCACCGGTGGATACGAGAATGAGAAGCATGGCCAGGATTCTCATCGGATTTCCTTTTCAGCCTTGATGCAGGCGGGCCGCGGCTTCAGTTATTGAAAGGCTTTCTATGTGAAGAATTTTTGTCCGTGACGTGTTCCCTGAACGAATGGTTATTTTATTTTTAGCCACCCCAAGCCGCCGGGCCAATAATTTGATCAGAGCTTCATTGGCTCTGCCTTTCACCGGCGGGGCCTTGACCTTTATCTGAAGAGCGTCACCATGAATCCCACCAACGCCCTCATTGAAAGATCGAGGGGAGAGATGGACTTTTAAACGCACTCCGTCCCGCTCTTTTTTGAGATAAATAACATCTTCTTTTTCAGACAAAATATTTCCCTGGCAGGATCTTCTAAATAAAGGGGATTTTTTTAAAAAAATTAGCCGAACCAGGCTATAACATCCCGCGGACAGCGAACATTAGCTGATCCAGTACTCGCATTATCAAATAAATACCTGCAATGACAACAATCGGCGTCAGATCGAACCCGCCAATGAGTAGCGGCAAGACACGGCGTATTCGGCCCAGAACAGGTTCGGTCACCCCATAGATAAACCCAACAATAGGATTAGAAGGGTCAGGACTAATCCAGGAAAGAACCGCCCGGGCAATAATCAGAATCATATAGATCATTAAGACTGTCCTGACCAAATTGATTATACTGCTGAAAAAAATGGGCAGAAGGATGGAGATAGAGGCGTCACGGGCAATTGCCTTTAGAGAAAGGACCAAAAAGTCATTTAAAAAAATGAGAACCAAAATAAGGACAACGGGCGAAAAATCTATCCCGCCAACCCAGAAAGGCAAATGGCGCCGTATATATACAAGAGGCGGGTCAGTCAATTTAGCCAAAAACTGAACAAAGGGATTATATGGACTGGGATTCACCCAGGATATAATAGCACGTATGATAACGATCCACATATACAACGTTAAAGCAAAGCCCAAAAGACCGGCCGCGCTATCTAATATGGAATTGCCTTGAGGTATCATAACATGCCTTCTTTCTTACTTATCTTAAAATTAAACTAATACCTGGCACCCTAAAAGTCAAGTTTTCCTAATCGCTTACTCGCCAATCCTACGAAACGCGAAGAAAAAAAGCGACCTAAACCATAACAAAAGATATTCTTAAGCCGTGATCAAGGCGCATATTTTATTACCACATTCATTTTCTTAAAAAACATGAGGGCTAGGTTGAGGTTTCAATTTCGGTATGATAACGTGAGTTACTTGAAATGAAAGAAGAATTACCATTTTCAGCCAGACCTGAAGAATATAACTCAAAGGATCAATTGATGGACATAGATACCTTACGCGCTTACCTTCTTAAAAAACCAGAAGCGAAGGAAGAATTCCCCTTTGGGCCGGAAGCAATGGTTTTTAAGGTTATGGGCAAAATGTTCGCCCTGGTGGCCTGGGCGGAAAACCCTCTTCGCGTTTCCCTCAAGTGCGATCCTGATCTGGCCTTGTCATTACGTGAAGTTTACAAAGCGGTTCAACCCGCTTATCATATGAACAAAAGACATTGGAACACCGTCGTCCTGGACAAGACTGTTCCCAATAATGAAATATTCACCATGATTGACGATTCCTATGAACTGGTAGTCAAAGGACTCAAAAAAACTGAGAGGGCAAAGATTCAAAATTCAAGGGAATAGCAATGCTCCCAATTACGGGTATTGCCTTTTCATGAGAAAGCGCCGTTATGAAAGCCTCCCGGACCAGCCGCTGCACTATACGTCCCGCTTCCTTGGAAAATGTTGAAACCCTGGTTCTGAATTATGTTGCCGGCAACTTCGAAGCCGAAGCAGTTTGGAGGCGATTTGGGTTCAAGTCCGCGATTATGACTGCCGCTGCAAAACTTGAAGAGTTAGAATAATAATATCGAATTTTTCATGGAGGTTTTGAAATGAAAATAATCAGCCTGGACAAAGTCAAAAAACTAGTACCAGATATGGAAGGCGCAAAAAACATATTCAAGCAGGTTCCCGTATCAGGCAATGACGGCTCGCCGAATTTTTCAATCAGGGTGTTTACGATCGATGTGAACGGTCACACGCCTTATCACCAGCACCCCTTTGAGCATTTAAACTACATCATTGAAGGCCACGGCGCACTGGTTTTGGAAAATGGTGAGGAACGCGAAGTAAAGAAGGGGGATTTCGCGCTGGTTCTTCCTGGTGAAATGCATCAGTATAAAAATAAATCTGAGTCCGAGCCCATGATAATGATCTGCGCCGTCCCCAAGGAATATGAATAAAGCGGCTTTTTTCTTTTCGCTTCTTACCTCTATTGCTCAACAGTAAGAGTCTTTTTTAAAACAGCTCCAGCTGCCTGGCTCTGGGTGCTGGACGCCGCGCTAGTTTCGCCTGAGTCTTGAGCCGTTTGGATATCTCCTGGAGAAAGGGTGAGGGTTTGGGTTTGCGTTGGACGCCAAAAAGGCTTCGAAAGCTGGATCGAGTTAAAAAAAGCTGTCTTTTGGCCCTGGTCATGGCCACGTAAAAAAGCCGCCGCTCCTCTTCGAGTGAAACCGGCCTGTCATTGGGAGGTTCATAAGGCAGAACACCCTCCTCCACCCCCACGATAAAAACAACCTCGAACTCCAATCCCTTAGCCGCGTGCATGGTCAATAGGCTGATCTTTTCCACCGTAAAATTCAATTCGTCAGTTTCGTGCAGAGGCTCGGTTCCGGCCTGCTGCAAAGGCAAACCGGCTCGACCCAGCGCCTCGACCAAAGGACCGGCCATAGCGTGTAACCGATAAAGGATGGCTATATCTTTCAAACTCAGGCCAGAAGTTTCCGTTGAATCAGCCCGGCCTGAGTCTAGGGCGTAAAGGCTGGTTCCGCCCAGGAGGCTTTCTATTTGGGAGGCTATATATTCAGCCTCGCCCTGGGGCGAGTCCGCGGCTGCTGTTGTCAAACGGATAGGGCCGGAAAGACCCGAGAAGAGCTTAACCCTGCCTGGCGAAGGATTATGAGCGATGACCTGGGATGATGCCTCGAGAATTGTGTCGCTGCTGCGATAGTTTTGATTGAGCCTTATAACTTGAGCCCCTGGAAAATCCTCATGAAAACGTTCAAAATATGTTGAGTCCGCGCCACGAAAGCCATAGATGGCCTGGTCCGGGTCCCCGATAACCGTTAAGTTGGGTGATGAACCCGTAACCAGGAGCCGGGTTAGGCGGTATTGAGCCAGGTTGATGTCCTGGTATTCATCAATAAAAAGGTACCGGTGGCGATCCTGGCAGGTTTTAGCGACAGCGGGGTTTTCCTCCAACAGGGCTGCGGTTTTTGCGATGAGATCGTCAAAGTCATAACTCCCCGTTTCAGATAAAGTTCGCTCGTAGCGTTCATATAACCGGGCCAGTTCATGATCCTCCATATCAGCCGGACGTTTGAGATTCTGCTTGGCCAGGGAGATCAGTTTTATGAGTTCTCCGGCTTGATAAGACGAATCTTTGACAACCTCCTTGGCAACATCCAGGGTCTCCTCTTCAGATAAGATATTTACCGGACGGCCGGAGAATTCATTAAGGATACTGGCTCCCAAAGAATGAAAAGTCATAACCGGTATGCGGTCAGCCCGGGTATTAAAAGGCAGACTCCTGACAAGCCGCGAGGACATCTCACCGGCGGCCTGGCGAGTAAAGGTCACTCCAAGGATCTCTTCCGGTTTTACAAAACCTTCCCTGACAAGCCAAGCCGCTCGCCGGGTCAAAACCAGAGTTTTGCCAGTGCCCGGCCCGGCGAGAATCGACAGGAGCCTGTTACCGCAGGTAACCGCGTCGCGCTGCAGCGCGTTGAGATCGTCTAAAAGCGGATCGTCAGGGAATAAGATCGGTTGAGGAATTATTTCTTCCGGCAAGCCGATATTCTTTTCGGTTTTTTTTACTAAAGATAAGGTTTTCTTGGGGATTCTTGCCTTTTTCTCCTTTTTTTCAGAAGCCAGAGCAAACAAGGCGTCCTGACCCTGCAATGATTTTCGCTCGGCCGAATCAAAAAGACTGATCTGACCGAACTCGCCGTCATACCCGGCAGCATGACGAACCTGGTTCCGCCGCATCCGGTCAATGCCCATCTTCAGCAAGTCTCCACCCGCTAAAGCGATATCATCTAAAGACGCCTCTTTGAGGATGAACAATTCAGAGCCCAATTTGGCCAGCAAATCTTCATAGACACGGTTGACTTTTTTTGTCTGGGGACCTGTTTCGAGAACCTCGGACAGAACTTCCGCCAGAGGTATCAGGCTGTGATAAACACGTTGTACCTTAGGTGATATTTCTTTTGAATTGGCGTCCGCCGGCCGATCGGCCAGCTCTTCAACACGGTACATCACGCCCAGTGTAACAGGTTTTCCGCAAACCGGACAAAGCCCATCAAGCCGCCTGGTTTCAGCCGGTTCAAGCCTTTGATGACATTTTCGATGCCCGTCCAGGTGATACTTGCCTTCCTCAGGAAAAAATTCAATTGTGCCTTCAAAACCGCCCTGCCCCTTCATGGCCTCCACCATGGCGGGAAGCGAGAAGTCAGTCTCAAACAGGTTAGCCTCCCGACCCAGTTTAGCCGCTGAATGGGCATCGGAATTGGAAACCAAAATAAACCTATCCAACGCCGAGAGTCGGTTGTTCATGGCTGGATCGGAAGATAAACCGGTTTCCAGAGCATAAATATACTCAGTTAAATCTTCGAAACATTCTTCAATTGAGTCAAAGCCGCTTTTTGATCCCAATACGGAAAACCACGGTGTCCAGATATGGGCTGGAATAAAAAAGATATCCGGTGAAACATCAAGACACAGCTCAAGCAGATCCTTTGCGTCCAGCCCCAGAATCGGTCTGCCATCGGATTCGATATTACCGATTCGCGCAAGACGGCTGTTAAATCGGGCCGCGGTTTCCATATCAGGCAGTAAAATTAAATTATGATTCTTGCGAACCTGTCCGTTTTTCTTATATATATTGGAAATCTCGACACTGAGCACAAAACGCGTCTCACCGCCGCCCGTATCGGCCAATTCATCTTTGAGCCGATAAAAGCCCTCTTCCGCTTCGATTAATTGCTCTTGAATTTCAGCAAACCATTTAGGATGAGTCGAATCACCGGTTCCGATTACGGTCAATCCCTTGCGGGCTGCCCAGAAGTCCAGCGTCCTGAGGTCCAGACTTCGGGAAGTGGCTCTGGAAAAACGCGAATGAACATGCAGATCAGCAATAAACTTCAAGCTCAAACCTTTCATTGAGAGTATTGTCGGGGAAACTATATGACACTCTATCTAAAAAAGGAAGCGCTTTTAAGCTTCTTTGTCATAATAACCCGCATCGGTCAGTGAGCTCAAACAAAGGGGAAATTATTTACACTGAGACCTCTGCAAAACCAGTAATTTTGTTGAAATCGCAGAAGGCGAAAAATTAGTCCGCAGGAATATTACCAAATATTTCGAGGACTTAATTTTGAGCCTGACATATGCCGCTGCAGCGTTAGCGAAGCGGCGCGCATGAGTGCGGCTAAAGGACGAAGTTTTGCAGGGGTCTCGCTACTTTATTTTGATGAGTTTCAAAACCGCTTTGTCATAAGGACAAAAAAGAAAATCGGCCGGATAGGTTTTCCCGCACTTCGGGCATTTTCTTGCCTCACCGAAATCATCGTCAAATACTATTTTTTTGATTAAATGATTGGAAATCATTTCTGTGACGTATTTCATATCCATGGGATTGTAATACGCAATCGCTCCCACCTGAAGATACCCCTTGCTTACTTTTAATTCTTCCCCGTTTCTTTTTAAAATCAAAACGGTCTCATCGCCCAGGTAAGTTATGCTTTTTAATTCCGCATAAGGGATATACAACTCTTTTTCGTTATACCTGCAGTAAAAGCTCTCCCCTTTTAAATCCAGAAATTCACCCACCAGATGGTATTTTCCATCTATGGTTATTACGACCCCTTTAAAAGTTTCATCTCCACCGTATGAAGGGTAACTGATTCCAAAAAACAAACACAAGATTAATAGAATTCGCAGGAGTTTTTTCATCGGTTTCTCATTTTTTGCAAAAGGCTAGTATAAAAAAATATTCTTCCTTTTTATTATATTTAGATATTTATTTAAAGTTTTATTTTAAGGTTGAAACCTGGTGGGGATTTTAAGTTGACGCCTCTCTTTGTTGATGCCATTTCGTAAAGAGGCGGTCAAAATAACCCTCAGTGGCGACCATCTCCCTGGTAACGGTAAAAGGACCAGTTACGTTCATATAATTAAGGGCCTTGGCGGCGCTCAGCACCCGGTTCATAGCTTCGGAAACCTGAATACCTTCCTTTTGAGCCAGCTCTTCGATATATTGTTGAGCCTCTTCCTCCAGGATAAGTTCCACTCCATACTCACGCCGAAAACCTTCGACAAAGTCAACAAAAGGTGATTTTTCCAGCATCTTGAGCAGAGCATCGCGCGGCCGCTCGCACAGTTTCTTGTCTACTATTAATTTGGTGAAATTTGAGCTAGGCAGTTCGGCCTGAAAGTCGGTGAAAATATTTTCCCAAACACTGACCAGAGCCCGAGCCCCAGTACGCTGGTTTTCGGATATCTCGGCAACGTAATCTATGGCCTCGGGAAGAATCTCCAGGTCAATGTTAAAAAGACTGAACTCCATACGGTATTGATCCAGAATAGAATCTTCCGTATCGGTCATTATCCTGACCAGATCATTTTTCGAAAGGAGGTTGACGAAAGTTCTAATTGGGGAACGGCCTACCAGTTCAGGTATAATTCCGAAGTGGATATAATCCTCAGCCGTAGCCTCGCTGTAGTAATTACGATATTTTTCGCGGTCATCGTCTCCAGTGTCGTTTATGGCAAATCCTTGAATGACAAAGCTTCCATCTTCCTTGAAGCCACTCCCCCGCTGAGACAGTCTCTTTTTCACTATTGATTCCAGATTGTCCTGGGGGCGCTCAAAAGATCCGCCCAGAATGAAAAGGATATTTTCTGTGCTGATTGTATTCTCCGAAGCCTTTGGTTCAAGGCCTTGCTGCCGTTCCATAGCCTCCTGAATCTGGCTGGCGGGAGAAAAAGGGTTGTCGATAGAGACCTGTTTACGTTCAATGAGCTTGAGCACGGCTCGCTGGAATCCCTCTCGAGAAATATCATGCCCGGCAAGCAGATTATCTTTGGCCTTCTTATCAATCTCATCAATAAAGATAATACCGCCGTGAGTGCTGACAAAATTTGCTTGTTCTTTCCGTGTGGATCCAGGAGCCAGATCTATCAGTTCCCGTATCATGTCATCGGCGCTTTTACCCACGTAACCCGCTTCGGTATAGTCGGTTGCGTCAACTATCAAGGTGGGCACTTCTAAAAGGTCACCCAGGACTTCTATACAGTAAGTCTTACCGCTGCCAGAGGGTCCAGCGGTTATAGTATTTTTCTTACGGAATCGCTTAACCTTGTGCTGGTCTGGATTTTCATGCAGGTATTTGAGCATGGCGAAATGGTATGCGGCGGCAATAGAAACCCGTTTTTTGTACTCCTCCTGTCCGATAACGTATTTATCCAGATGTTCCTTGATCTGCTTAGGTGTATAGATGGGCACCTTAAACCGAAGAGATGACGCCTTTACTGATTCTGAGGAATCTAATCGCTCCGCAAGGGCTCGCGTAAACGCTTCATTTGCCTGATCCTGAGCGTCTAGAAAGGCTCGGCTAGCGGTGGCCTCATCGACACCGTATTGCTTCATGATCCCTTCCAGCGCTTCTCGCGGGATACTTACTTTAACCAAGAAAAAACCTCCTATAAACAGCAGTTCCCATAATTGTGAAAATAACATCCAGGTTTAAATCTGTCAACGTCTTTACATATAACACCCTATAATAACAGGAATTTTATTCTAATTAAGTTTGTCTGGGTGAACACAAAAATCAGACTTTTTCAAGGGCGGGTTTAGTGATTGTCTCAATTATTTACGGGCCAGGCCGCCAGGAAAAAATGTTTTGTAATTTGCAACTTACATAAATATTATGTTAAATTGCAGCTTGGAGATAAAAAGCGCCAGTAATTCCTAAGTGAAGGATTAAAAAAGCCTTGATTAACATTAAAACTCAAGAAGAAATAGAACTTATACGAGCCAGCGGCCGTATCGCCTCAAAAACCTTGGATTATTTGGCGACCAAGATCAAACCCGGTATCACCACGGAACAATTAGACCAGCTTGGGCACCAGTTTATCCTCGATAATTGCGCCAAACCATCGCCGCTTAATTATCGCGGTTACCCAAAAAGCCTGTGTATCTCAATAAATGAAGAGGTGGTTCATGGAATACCGGGCAAGCGGCGCATCAAAGAAGGGGATATTTTAACTATAGACATTACGGTAAATAAAAACGGGTTTCATGGCGACACGGCCCGCACTTTCATGGTAGGTAATGTTTCGGAAAGAGCCGAAAAACTGGTCGAAACAACGCGAAAGTCAATGTATTTAGGAATCAATGCCTGTAAAATTGGGGCTTACCTGGGAGACATTGGGGCAACTATCCAAAACTACATTGAGTCCCTTGGATTTTCAGTAGTTAGAAACTTTGTGGGCCATGGCATTGGCAGAAACTTCCATGAAGACCCTCAAGTCCCTTTCTATGGCAAAAAAGGAACAGGACTGCGGTTAAAAGAAGGCATGGTCTTGACGATCGAACCCATGATCAACGAAGGCACATGGGAGGTCGTGATCCTTGAGGACGGATGGACCTCAGTAACCAAGGATGGGCTTTTGTCAGCCCAGTTCGAACATACCATAGTCATAACCCAAGATGGTCCGGATATCTTAACCCTTAGTTGAGATATATATCCGCTCAAGAATGAGACAAGCGGCAAATCTCTAATAAACAAGTTTCTAAAAGATTATTAAAGAGAAATAACAGGTTATTCGCAAGTTTTGGCGTGAGGATATAAAGAAGTTACGAGAACACGCTCATCAAATCCGTGATTTTTTTCTCGCTTCTACTTTTATAGTTCGAGCAGAATAGATCCCATTGGGCTATGTCAATTCCCAGATTCTGCAAGATATCTTCCACGTGTCCGTCGGGTGCAACATTGCCACTGGTTCCTAAACCAACCTCCCTGGCTAAAATATCGGCTAAAATCACGGCCTGTACCGAGTCAAGTCTCTGCTGATCCAGGTTTAAATGATGATCATGGATTATAAGTACTATTTCCTGAGGAAACTCCCAGCGTTCTAAAAGAAAAGCCCCGGTTTGAGCGTGATCCATTCCTAAATACATCTTCTCCATCTTATGAAGCTGAACTTTTTCTTTTTCCACGGCACGAATCAAATCAAGGTACCGAATATCGAGAAGGTCTAAAAGAAGAAGCTTTCCAATGTCGTGGAGTAAACCGGCGGTAAAGAGTAAGTCCCTGGGGCCCAGAGGGACAAGCTGCACAAAATCACGAGCTATTGAGCTCACCGCGATGGAATGCAGCCAAAAGTCAGCCAGATTAAAAAACCCGCCGCTTTTAATCCCGCGAAAATAATCAAAGACCTTCATACTCAAGGCCAGAGACCGAACCATATCTAAACCCAAAAGGGTGATGGCATGATCGATGGCTGTTACCTGTCGAGAGAAACCGTAATAGGCAGAATTAGCCACTTTCAGGATTCGGGAAGAGATGGCCGGATCGTGAGAGATGACCTGCATTAATTGATTGATGGAAACATCATCATCTCCGGTTAATTCCAAAAGCTTTAAGGCAACATCAGGCAAAGTCGGCAGATTCCCCACTCTTTCCCGAATAGTTGCACTAAGATCGCTTTTGATTAACTCCATCTTTTAGCTCAACTTTGTCAGAAACTTAATTTTGACGGCAAATCATGATAAACTATCTAAATAAATATGTGTGGCGGGAAATTTCCAAGTAATCGCTTCACCTGACTGACTTTATATGAGTACAATACTAATGCGCCGCCAAAATGCAAGATTTTTTTGATCATGACCACTAAAGACGTGTAAATTAATATATTGAAAAAGACCTGAAAGACTGGGCAAATGAATTCAGCATATAAAGGAAAAAAAACTCATCAGCGGCCGGCTAAAAACAAGAGAGCCGGTTCGATAAGACGTTCCGGGGAAAGTCATGTAAAACCCTTCACTCCGCGCTTGAACGAGCATTTAAAACCGATCTTTAAAGAAATCGGGACCCCCAGAAACCGTCAATTTGTCCCTGATCCATTTCAGATTGAGGCTCTAAAAAAACTTCAGGCAGGTGACGTGGTTGTTTCGGTTCCAACCGGCGCGGGCAAAACATATGTCGCCGTTGAAGCCATGGCAGAATTATTAGAAAAAGGGGGGAAAGCCTGGTACGCCTCACCCCTCAAAGCTCTGTCTAACAGTAAATTTTTTGAGTTCAGCCGACGATTTGGATCTGAACGAGTCGGTTTGTTGACCGGTGATCACAAAGTAAATCCAAACGCGCCGCTGATAGTAGGCACCACCGAAATTTTACGCAATCAGCTTTACGACGCCATGAATCGCGGTGAGGATATTGATACCGGTCTGGTGATCATGGATGAAGCCCACTATCTGGGGGATTCGGAGAGAGGGGTTGTCTGGGAAGAAGTCATCATCTACCTTCCGATTCGCGTGAGGCTCCTTCTACTTTCCGCCACGGTCGCTAACGCTCAGGAAATCGCTGGCTGGATAAGCTTTGTTCGGGGCGGGGGTAATCCGAGCACGGTCGTGACCCATGAGCGGCCGGTTCCGCTTTATCCCCTCTTCCTCTTTCCGGACGGTGAATTGGCTCCATTGGAACAGGGGCGTCATATTTTTCCGAAGGTCAAGCATTTTTTGCGCAAGAAAACCGTCATGGGCCGCCGGAATGGAAGGAATCAAATATCATTTGGCCGGATTCTTAAAGTACTTGATATGGTAAATTTATTACCGGCTATCTTTTTCCTGAAATCCCGCGCCGATTGTGATCTGGCTCTGTCACGGTGCTTTGGGGGCATTGATTACTCAAATTCAGATCAGTTGACCCGGCTTCGAACCAGGACTGATGAACTGCTTGAAAAATATCCTTTTCTAAAAACCCATCCCCACCTGAAATACCTGCGGCAGCTTGGAATAGCCGCTCATCACGCCGGCCATCTCCCTCATTGGAAATTAATCATTGAACAGCTTATGCAGGAGGGCCTGCTTTTTGCCATCTTCTCGACTTCCACCGTCGCGGCCGGGGTTAACTTTCCGGCCAGAACGGTGGTCATCTCCCAGAGTGATAGATTTAATGGCCGGGAATTTTCGGACCTCTCGGCCACCGAACTGCTCCAGATGACAGGACGAGCAGGCCGCCGGGGGATGGACCGCGTCGGTTTTGCGGTAGTGGTTCCCGGACCTTTTCAAGACGTTCAGCTTATTTACAACCTCTTCAATTCATCCCCGGAACCGATCAAAAGTCAGATGCAGATCAATTTTTCCATGGTTTTAAACCTTCTTCTTTCTCGGCGTCCTGAAGAGATCAAGCCTTTGCTTAACCTGTCCTTGGCCGCCTTCCAGCAGCACCGGCCTGAATCGGAATCAACCAAGAGTATCAACCGAATCACCGACCGCCTGACAGAACTTCTGAAGAACGGATCTTGCAGCGGTCCGGAACAGGCTTTGTTTGATTTCCAGCGAATTCGTGAATTGAGAAAAGAATCCCGGCGTCTGGCCAAACTCAAGCCTCGTCTGGCGCAGAGAGGGTTTCTGCAAAATGCTTTATCTCCCGGCCGCCTTTTCGAAAACAAGGAAGGGAAGATATATGCCGTGATTCATCATCAAGAGCGCAGGGGCCGAAATGGTGTCCAGGCCGTCAACATCAAAAAAGCGCGGCTGCTAAAAAAAGGCCAGCTTCATCTTAAATGGATACCTTTCGACCGGGTTGCATTAGTGCTGGCGACCCAGATGGACCTTCAACCGGAGATGAGCGCTGATGAAATAGTGAAAAAAATCAGGGCTGCGGCAACACAGGATCATGTCCCCATGGAAATGGATCAAATCGCTTTAATGCGGGACAGCGCCCTTCTGAGCCAGCATGAGAAGCAGGTCGCCGCCATCGAAACCGAAATGCGGCGGCTTCCATGCAATACCTGCCAGTTGGCGAAAAATTGCATGTATGACAGAAACAGCAAGGTCTATAAACTGTTAATGAGGCTGGCGAAACTGCGCGCGGAAACCAGGGAATCAGCGCAATTGATATGGTCTTCTTTTTTCCGGCATCTTAAATTCCTTCAAGAGGAAGGGTTTGTTACAACTGATGACGAACTGACGGAAGATGGCAAATGGGCCGCGAAATTACGCCTGGATCATCCGCTGGTTATCGCCTCAGGGATAAGAGCTCATGCCTGGCCCGAAAATGATCCGGTCCTGCTGGCCGCCATAATAGCTCCCTTTGTTATGGATAACGATAAACAGGCCGAACCTTTGGGAACTTTAATAAATATTCCCCCTGAACTCGCTCCGGCCTGGTTTTACCTGATAGAAGTGGTTGGTCCGCTTATTCGGCGCCAGCGTGAGCGGGGTTTTGACATCCCCCGTCTGAATCTTCGGGCTGCCCTGGCAATCTATTCCTGGGCCACTGAGGGTGAATGGAGTGAAGTAGTCCGGTTGTATGGTCAGGACGAAGGTGATCTGGCCATGCTCGCTTTTCGGGTGGCTGACAATTTACGCCAATTCGCCAGCCTTTCGGACACTCACCCTGACCTGGCCGCCTCGGCCCGGCGAGCCACGGATCTAATTCTCAAGGAACCTGTAACAATACCCCTGTAAGCAGGGACTTGCCTTTTCCATTTAAATAAGATTCTTGATCTAAATTCGCATACCGGCTATGTAAGTGAGAATCTAAGATAAAATGCTTCGTTTCAAAAGGAGGTTATTATGGCGAAGGTCTTGTTGACGTATTATTCCAGAACCGGGAACACGGAGAAGATGGCCGAAATTATTGCTGAAACCATTAAAACCAATAACCATGAAGTCATTTTAAAAAAAATCACTGAAACCGATCCGGCGGAAATGCTTGACGCGGATGGAATCATCATCGGGTCTCCAACCTACTACGGGCAGATGGCGGCGGAAGTCAAGTTTTTTATTGATAAGAGTGTCAAGCACCACAGTAAGCTTGACGGCAAGGTTGGCGGGGCCTTTACCAGTTCCGGGGGGCGGGGAGGCGGAAATGAAACGACCATAACCGGCATTCTCATGTCTCTTCTTGTTCATGGCATGATTATCCAGGGGTATCCTGGAGGCGATCATTACGGCCCTGTGGCGGTGAAAAACCCGGATGAGCGAAGCGTGAAAGAATGTCAGCGTTTTGGAGAGCGTTTTTCCGCCCTGCTGGATCGTTTGAAGTAGTTTAAAGGATTATTTGGTTCTGGCGCACCGGCCGAAAAAAACGGGCTGTGCGTTTTACATATCTATGGACATACCTTCCCGCAGGAAGAACACTTCGGGCACGGGCTTTTTGAGCCGACGGTTATAGCGGCGAACCCGTGCTTCCATTTTGCTCAACTGCCGGTCATCATGATCCGGATCGTGATGCGTAATACCCAGGCGCTTGGCTCCGCACTCAGAGACTTCCCTGACACTGGCCCGAGGTGTGCTGTGTCCCCATCCTATCTTGCTGTTTGTCCGGTCCGGTGTTGTCCCGTAATACTGGTTCTCTTCATACATGCCGTCTAAGATGAGAAAATCCGCGTCGCGGCTCAAGTTCTGAACATTGGGATTGGTGATGCTGAAATGTTCGGTATTTGTGCCAATACCAATAACAGGACCTGTATATGTTCCATCCGGGGCGCGTTCCCGGAAATGCCAGCCGGCGCAGCCAGAGGGATGATTTAGCTCGAACACCTTGACTCTTACCGTTTCAAAATCCAGAATTTCCCAGAATTTGACATCATGAATGGTCTTCCCGTTCTCATTGTTACTGGCTATGGAAGGTAATTGGTCCGGATGGCGAGGAAACCGGATGCCGTCGATCAGGGAAGCCAGCTGATTATTGAAATCCCTAATAGCGGCAGGCATCTCTAAAGCGAAGAACTCTATCATCTGACCGGTAATAAAAAGCGGGCTGGAAAAACCCATACCAAAGTTATGTTCCAGGTGAATGTGAGTTATAAAAGCGCGGGCGTTGATACGATTGATCTCGCCTCTTTTCAGCTGCCCGATCAGATGATCTCCAAGGGCCTTGATTGCGGTGCCCATATCGATAATTGAAAGTTTTTCGACACCCTGGCATCGCGTACGGATCTCAAAGCAGGTAGTTTGTCCGCCATAGCGGCGGGTGTCAAAATCGAGTGTAGCTGGTGCAGGAATGCTTCCCCGACAGCCCCAAACCTTAAAAAAACATTTTCCAACCTCCGAAAGAGCGGCAAGGACAAGATGGCAACCGTAAAAAGAGGTGGATTGACTGTGCAGGTGAATTGAATTCAGTTCCACACCCTTAAGAATTTCTTTAATGTTAATAAGATTTTTAGCGCTTAACGGTCAATAACTGAATGCCGATGTTCCAGGGTGGAGATCCAAACATTGAAAAAAGAACCCTTATTAAAAGCTCACTTTGACAAAAATAAATCATGATGCTATTTAGGATCTAACATAACACTGGAGCGGGGGTAATTTTTCCCGATGGGTAACCTATACGACATACTTTTGGAACGCGGTTTTATTTACCAGAGTACAGATGAAAACGATCTCAGGGATCTTTTAGACCGGGAGCAGGTCAAAATTTATATTGGTTTTGACCCGACCGCTGACAGCCTGCATGTTGGCAGCTTGATCCCGGTCATGTCTCTGGCCTGGGCACAGCGAACCGGCCACAGACCAATTGTCATTGTCGGTGGGGGAACGGCCATGGTTGGCGACCCAAGCGGCAAGACAGAAATGCGCCAGATGATCAGCTTAGAGGAAATCGCGCACAACCAGGAAGGTTTGAAAAACCAGCTCTCCCGCTATTTCACATTTGGTGACGACCAGGGCCTCATGATCAATAACGCCGACTGGCTTCTAGACCTCAAGTATGTTGAATTCCTCAGGGATATCGGAAAACATTTTTCCGTCAATCGCATGCTGGCCGCTGAATCCTACCGCATGCGTTTGGAAACGGGTCTAAGCTTTCTTGAATTTAATTATATGCTCTTGCAGGCTTATGATTTTTACAAGCTCTTCACTGACTACGGCTGTACTTTGCAAATGGGCGGTCAGGACCAGTGGGGCAATATTGTGGCCGGGATCGATCTTATCAGAAGGCTGACCGGTCAAACGGCTTATGGGCTGACTTTTCCTCTGCTCATGACTGCCGCGAATGAAAAATTCGGTAAAACCCACGCCGGAGCCGTCTGGTTGGATAAAGAAAAAACGTCGCCTTACGATTTTTATCAATTCTGGCGAAACACCGATGACGTGGACTTGAGCCGTTTTCTCGGATTATTTACCTTCTTACCCATGGACGAAGTCAAGAATCTAGAAGCTCAAGAAGGAAGCTTGATCAATCGGTCCAAAGAAATTCTTGCTTACGAAGCCACAGCCGTCACCCACGGCCATGAAGCCGCCAGAGACGCTTATATAGCCTCTGTAAAGGCATTCGGGCAGGCGGACCCTGAAGGTTTGGTAAAAACATCATCCCAAATCGCGAACATAAAATTAGAGGCGCAGGCGGACCTGCCCACCACCAGTATCACCTCTGAAGAGCTTAAAAATTATCCAACCGCAACGGATCTTTTTGTTTTTGCCGGGTTAACCAAAAGCAAGAGTGACGCTCGCCGTCTCATCCGGGGGGGAGGAGGCTACATCAATGACCAGCGAGTGGAAAAAGAGGACCAGGCCTTCACTTCGAATGATCTCAAGGACAGCGCCCTGCTCCTTCGAGCGGGCAAGAAGCGCTACCATCGAATTCTTGTAAAGGAAACCTAGAATCCCTGGGGCATACCTTTTGACGAATTTGTCTCTTATTTAAAATATCGCGGTTTTCTTTCAGGCTGATTGCCAATGGCTTCGCGATTCGCGAGCAAAGGTAGAGGCCTGGATTCCAAGTACCTTCCTACTGTATGGGCCGCCCGCAAACAAGTTCATGGCGTCCTCAATCCTGGCGGCTGTCCCAGGTGAGGATTCAGGCACGGTTTTATCAGCGCTCCTAATTTACGTATAACAGATCCTTCCCTGCCTGGCTGAAATAGCTGAAATCAGCCGCTCTTGATTCAAGAAGGGGGATTTGATACCTTAAAATCAACTTAATTCTCAGGTTCTCAATAATAAACAAAAAGGCGGATAAAAAATGCTAAATATTGGAAAAGCTATACGAATGGAACGGATAATGAACAGAAACACCGGTAAAACCGTAATTATCCCGATGGATCACGGCGTAACGGCTGGACCGATTGAGGGACTGGTTGACTTATCACAGGCGGTTGATATGGTCGCGGAAGGAGGAGCGAACGCTGTTATCGGTCATGTTGGTCTGCCCAGATACGGCCACAGACACAAAGGCAGAGACATCGGACTAATCCTCCATCTTTCGGCGTCAACCAAGCTGTCTACGAGGCCGAATAAGAAGGTCCTCGTAAATACCGTAGAAAACGCTCTCAGAATGGGCGCCGACGGTGTTTCGATTCATATTAATATTGGTGATGACGAGGAACCTGAAATGCTTCAGGATTTTGGGGCTGTCGCTGTTGAATGCGCTTACTGGGGGATGCCCTTAATCGCGATGATGTATCCGAGGGGCCCCGGAATAAAAGACGAAAAAGATTTGGAAGCCGTTAAAATGGCCGCGAGAATTGGCGCGGAACTGGGAGCGGATTTTGTAAAAACAAATTATACCGGCGACCCTGATTCATTCTCCAAAGTTGTGGAAGGATGTCCGGCGCCGGTCCTGATCGCGGGCGGAAGCAAACTCAATGAAGTGGAGATTTTTGAGACCATAGAAGGAGCCATGCAGGCCGGAGCCAAAGGCCTTTCTATCGGAAGAAATGTTTTTCAGCATAAGAATCCCACCTTGTTTGTTAAAGCGGCGTGCTCAATGGTGCATGAAAACATGTCGGCTAAAGACGCGCTCGAAATGTTAAACAACAAAGGTGAATCATGACGCCAGTCAAAATAATTGTTTATTCGGATTATCTGTGACCCTGGTGCTACGTCGCGTCGGTCAGGCTGCGAAGGGTTCAAAAGGAATTCGGCCAAAACCTGGAAGTAACCTGGAAAAGTTTTCTCCTGCGGCCTGAACCTGATCCAAACCGCAGCCTGGAAAAATTTAAGAAGTATACTGGATCCTGGAAGCGGCCGGCGAGTATGGAAACGGAAACAATCTTCAAGGTCTGGTCAACTGAAGAAGGCCCGCCTTCCCACAGCATCCCCCCGCATCAGGTGATCAAGGCCGCCGCCAGGGTGGGACCGGAGGCTTTCGAACTGATGCATGACCGGCTGTTTCGAGCTTACTTTTCCGAAAATAGAAACATCACTGACAATCAGGTTTTATTGGAACTCTGGACGGAACTCGGACTGCCGATCGAGGGTCTTGAGGAAGCCGAAGACCCGGAGCTTCTTCGAGAGATCGTCTCTGAGCATAACGAAGCCCTGCAAAGTGGCGTAACAGGCGTCCCGGCCGTTCGTAAAGAAGGCGGTTTTGGCGTTCTCATAGGTGCGGAACCGGAAGAAACATATCGGCGATTGGTTTCCAGAGGCTGAAACTGAATAAAGAAGTCATATGCGTCAGGGCATACTTCTTTAATTATTAGAGCCGCTTTGTATCTGCTTCCTTTTTATGGTCGTTAAATAAGATCTTGGCAGGCGTTTGGATCTTTTGATGGGTCTAAAAACCGGCCAGGTTACGACTTCTCAGGCTTACGGAAAATATTTATGACAA
>JAFDLS010000176.1 GCA_019306365.1 Deltaproteobacteria bacterium | reverse complement strand
TCAAGCAATCACATAAATCGACCGATAAAATGAGATGGTTTGAGCGGGGTCAATATTGGCCTTGCTTTTTATTACCTTCGCGCCAGCTTGTTTAAACTTACATAATCTTTGGGATAAAAATAGCCTTGATCGTTTGAATTCCATTTCCTAAGGGCTATGATATCTTCTGTTTCATGAGGAAGAGGGGAATTTAATTCTTGAAATAAACGGGCTTTTCTATTTTAATACTTTACAAAAAGGAAAATGACGGTCATTGGCCCGTTCATTACCGGAGCGGCTGTGACAAAGGAGAGTCTTATGAGAAGTGACGCCATGAAAAAGGGTTTAGATAGAGCTCCGCACCGTTCCCTGCTAAAGGCGATGGGATATACGGATAAAGAGATAGCGAGACCAATAATTGGCATTGCCAACTCAGCCAGTGAAATCATTCCCGGCCATATACATCTCGACCGCATTGCCGAGGCCGTCAAGGCGGGTGTGCGCATGGCCGGAGGCACCCCCATGGAATTCTCAACGATTGGGGTGTGTGACGGTCTGGCCATGAACCATGAGGGCATGAAGTATTCCTTGGCCAGCCGGGAATTGATCGCCGACTCGGTCGAGGTTATGGCTCGGGCGCACCCTTTTGATGGGCTGGTGGTCATCCCCAATTGTGATAAAATTATTCCCGGAATGTTAATGGCCATGCTCAGGGTCAATATTCCAGGGATTGCCGTCTCCGGCGGACCAATGCTCACCGGCAGCGTGGATGGCCGGGCCGTGGATTTGATCACGGTTTTCGAAAGCGTAGGCAAGGTAAAGGCTAAGAGGATGTCCGAGAAGGAGCTGAAACATTTAGAAGAGGCGGCCTGCCCCGGCTGCGGTTCTTGCGCCGGTATGTTTACGGCCAACTCCATGAACTGTCTGACCGAGGCCATTGGTCTGGGGTTGCCTGGGAACGGCACCATCCCGGCGGTAAACGCGGCACGTATCAGACTGGCCAAGGAAGCTGGTATGGCGGTCATGAACATGGTCAAAAAAAATATCCTTCCAAGGGACATAGCCACTAATGAAGCCTTCATGAACGCCATCGCGGTGGATATGGCTCTGGGCTGTTCGACTAACACGGTTCTTCACGTTCCGGCCCTGGCTCACGAGGCGGGTATCGACCTCAATCTGGACCTTTTTAACCAGGTCAGCACCCGAACTCCTCACCTGGTCAGTCTTTCTCCGGGCGGGCCTCACCACCTTCAGGACCTGCATGAAGCCGGTGGGGTAATGGCGGTCATGGCTGAACTGAGCAAGGCTGATCTGATAGAGCGGGAAGTCATGACTGTCACCGGGAAAAAGCTCAAATCCAGCCTTAAGGGGGCGCAGGTGAAGAACCGGGCTGTAATTCGAGAACTTGTCTCTCCCTATCATGCCGAGGGCGGCCTGGCCATCCTCAAAGGCAATCTGGCGCCGGACGGAGCGGTGGTGAAGCAGTCAGCCGTGACTGATGAAATGCTCAGGAGTCAGGGACGGGCCCGAGTTTTCGAGTCGGAAGAGGAAGCTTCAACCGCTATTCTTGACGGAAAGATCAAAGCGGGAGACGTGGTGGTCATTCGCTATGAAGGACCAAAAGGCGGACCCGGCATGAGAGAGATGCTCACCCCAACTAGCAGCATTGTGGGAATGGGCCTGGGTTCATCCGTGGCACTGCTTACTGATGGACGTTTTTCCGGCGGCACACAGGGCGCGGCTATAGGTCATATCTCTCCCGAAGCAGCCCTGGGAGGTCCAATAGCCCTGGTCGAAGAAGGTGACGTGATTACTTTAGACATACCTAACAAGAAAATTACACTTGAAGTAAGTGATGAAGAATTGAAAAAACGAAGAAAAAGCTGGTCTCCCCCGGAGCCTAAGATCAAACACGGGTATGCTTTACGATACTCCCGGATGGTGAGTTCGGGAGCCACAGGCGCTGTTTTCAGGGAGACTGTCTAATCAGCTAAGCGAGGGATTCTCGTTGGGCTTTATTTTTGATCAGAGAGCGGCGGAACATCAGGAGGCCTGGTTTAAAACGGAGGCTGGGCGTGCGGCTTTCAGCCTTCAAACAGGGCTAGTCTTGCGCTTGATCAAGCCCAAACCCCAGGAACGTATGCTTGATGTGGGCTGCGGCACCGGCCTCTACCTTGAGATATTCAAAGAAAATGAACTTAATGTGACCGGATTGGAACCCTCCCCGGCCATGCTCAGGATAGCAAGGAAGCGTCTGGGCCATCGGGCCACACTTGTTCCGGGCCGGGCCGAGGATCTCCCTTTTGAAGACAACGAGTTCGACATCGTCACTCTTATCACCAGTCTGGAATTTACCGAAGATCCTGAATCGGCCCTGGCCGAGGCGATGCGGGTAGCTCAAAGCCGGGTCTTTATAGGGGTCTTGAACGGTTTTTCTATAACAGCCATGACTCGAAGGGTTAAAGGCCTGGTCAAGGAAAGCATCTATAACCGGGCCCGTTTTTTCTCGCTCTGGCAACTGCTCGGGATGATGAGCCGCTTGACAGACCCCACCCGAATTAGATGGGGTACTGTCCATCTGCTGCCTACGAGCTTAACCCATCGGGTGATGCCTTTCGAATCATTGCCACTGGTTCAATCCAACCCTTTTGGGGCTTTCTTAGGGCTTGTAGCGGATGTGACTTACTCCATGCGTACTGATAACCTGCCAGTCAGGGTGGAATTAAAACTAAAAGGCCGGCCGGTGCCTACTCCAACCACTTACGGATCTGCCAAATTCATTGACTCGTTCCGGTTCAAAAACCATGAAAAGAGAATAGGAAATGCGGGAAGCTCTGCTCTATGAGCCCTATGACCAGGACAGGATTCGCTGTCATTTATGTTCTCACCGCTGCTTGATCAAACCGAATGAGACTGGAATTTGCGGAGTGCGAATCAACCGTGACGGGCGTCTTCTCACCCAAGTCTATGGCATGGCGATCTCGGCCAACTCGGATCCGATCGAGAAAAAGCCGCTTTTTCACTTCCTGCCTGGCACCACATCATTCTCCATAGCCACGGTTGGTTGTAACTTCACCTGCAAGTTCTGTCAGAATCACGACATTTCACAGATGCCCAAAGATCAGGGCCGGATTGTTGGCCGTGAACTGCTTCCTTCAGAGATTGTGGCCCAGGCCAGACGCCGCCAGGATGCCTCGATATCTTACACCTACACGGAACCAACTATTTATTTTGAATATGCGCTGGATACGGCCCGGGCCGCCGCTTCCAAAGGGTTGAAGAACGTCTTCGTAACAAACGGGTACATGACCGAGGATGCCCTTCGGATGATCGGTTCCGATTTGCACGCCGCCAACGTGGATCTAAAGGCTTTTAACCCGGATTTCTACCTGAAGCTGTGCCAGGCCAAACTGGAACCGGTTAAGGAATCCATTGTGCGGATGAAAGAGATGGGTGTCTGGGTTGAAGTAACTACTCTGATCATCCCCGGACATAATGATAATGAGGATGAACTCACCGCACTGGCGGAGTGGCTGGTTGGTATAAGCCCTGAAATTCCATGGCACATTACCCGATTTCATCCGACATACCGGTTATTGGACGCTAGCCCCACCCCCGCGTCCACCATTCATCGAGCCAGAAAAATAGGTCTGGAAGCCGGGCTGCATTACGTTTATTCAGGCAACATCTGGGGTGATGAAGGCGAAAAAACTTATTGTCATCACTGCGGGCAACTGTTGATTGATCGAACAGGTTTTTCTATCTCAGCTAACCATCTGAACAAGGGAGCCTGCCCCAGCTGCGACACCCCTCTGGCGGGTGTGGGGGTTTAATTTTGACCAGTACAAAAAAGAAAGACCCAAGAATGGGTCATCGCCAGAGACTGAGAAATAAGTTTCACCAGCACGGGCTGGAGAAATTCACGGATGAAGAAATAGTCGAACTCTTGCTCACCTTTGGCACACCCCGCAAGGATTGCAAACAGACCGCGCGGGAACTCCTGAAAAAGTTCGGCTCCATTCAGGCCATCTTTGACGCTGACCTTTCTGAACTGGCCCAGGTTAAGGATATCGGCCTCAATAATCCCGTAGCCATCAAGTTTATTGCCGCTGTGGCGGGAACTTACCTTAAGCGGAGCCTTATCGGACGTGACTATCTGGCTTCCTCCAAAAAGGTTTACCAATATCTCCAGCACGATCTTGAAAACCTGCCCAAGGAAGTTTTTAAAATCATTTATCTAGATGGAGCTAACGGGGTGATTAAAATCGAGGATCTCAGCCAGGGGACCGTCGGCTCGGCGAACGTTCATCCACGGGAAGTAATAGAAAGGGCTCTGGGCCATAACGCCGCCGGCTTGGTTTTCGCCCATAATCATCCCTCTGGCAGCGTCAGACCTTCACCGAACGACTTTCGTCTCACCCGCCAGCTTATTCACGCCGCGCGTTTGGTTGAAATAAGTGTCATCGATCACATTATTGTAGGCAAGGGCGGTAAGTATTTCAGCTTTCGAGACCAGGGACACCTGGCCAGGTATGAGACGGAGTTTAAACAGTTCTATTACGCTAGGGATTAAACGGCACAAAAAAAGAGTTTATTAATTTAATCAAACGCACAAATGGAAAGGCCCCGGCGATTTCAACAAAATTACTGGTTTTGCAGAGGTCTCTAAAAAGGAACAAATTTCTGGCAACCGATCTAAAAATTACCCAGAGATAACTCTTGCAATAAACCGAATGAATTTTTATAATAAGCTCGTTGATAAAATCAAGAGGAATTTGTTAACGGCGGCACAAACTCTCTCTCTATTCAATAGTTATATCTTTAATGATTTTTATAGATATCAGCCACATAAATTCATACCTAATTTAGAACAGTCGATATGAAAAAAATGATGGTGTCAATTAAGTTTCCTGATAATAAACCGTCCTGATTGATATGGGGCGGTAGTAATTAACATTTATATTAAGTTTAATGAGCCAAACCCTTAATCACACAAAAAAGAAATCATGAATTCTGATAGCGAACAATTACAGCGGCTGATTCTTGAAAGCCGCAATAAATTCCGAACCTTGGTCGATGGAATTGAAGATGATATCTATTCCATTGACAATGATAACATAATCACGTCTGTAAATAAGCCTATGGCCAATTCATTGAAAAGGCACCCCAAGGAGCTTGTCGGGCTTAAATGCTACGAAGCGATTTATGGATATGAAAGGCCATGCGAGGAGGGAGCTTTCTGTCCCGCCCTGGCAGCTCGCCGTTCAGGCCAATTTGAGACCGTGTTGCAGGAGGTTCGAGAGGGGGATAGGCCGGTCCGCTACCTTGAAGCAAGAGCCATGCCTCTGTTCGATGAACAA
>JAFDLS010000175.1 GCA_019306365.1 Deltaproteobacteria bacterium | reverse complement strand
GATGGGAGTCAATTACCAAATCAGCTACCGCATGGCCAACGGCATACCAGGGATTATCACGGTTGGAAACGCCATTTTAAGCCGCCACAACATCCTGTTTACCATCGCCAAAACCCTCCCGGTTGTGACTGAAGAGATCATCGAAGGCATTGAGATCCCGCTGGCGCGAAAAGTAATGATGTCCAGGATATTGATACCGGATTTTGGTTATATAAACGTCTACAACACTCACCTGTGCGCCTTCTGCGACACACATGAACGTCTGACGCAGGTCGAGAGCATGCTAAGCTTCATAAATTTGATCGAATCATTTTTCATGGAAAAGGCTCCGGCTGTTCTGGGAGGAGATTTCAATGCTGAGTATGGGTCGGATGAGTATAACCAGATCGTTGTGGAAAACGGTTTTATTGACACTTACGCCCAACTCAACTGCCCTGACTGCTGTTCCCAAACGGATCCTACAGGCTGTACCTTCGCGGTTCCATGCGGAGTCGTCCCGTGTAATCCATACGCGGTCGATCCCTTTACCGGCTTGCCCGAAGAAGCGAAACGGATTGATTATATCTTTGTGAAAAATTTGGGGAAAATCGTGTCCAGCGACGTGGTTTTTAACTCCGAGCCCTGGGTTTCGGATCACTCAGGGGTTTTGACGAAGATACGTTTGAAGTAATTTTTTCCAGTTTTTTTTCGCCAAATCGTTTTCAGCCCTTTCCCAGGCTCCGGCCAGGGGACGTAACTCCTCAAACAAAAATCCGGGGAGGAATATGTTTTTAGCGCTTATCCTGACTGCCTGTGCCGGTAAAGATATATCATCATGATCGGCGAGATGATGACAATCAAGAGGGCTACGGTTTGAGTTGAGGTTAAAATCCCAAAAGGTCCCGCTCCCCGGAAGTCACCCCTGAAGAATTCGATTACAAAACGGATCAAGGCGTGGAGCAGGGTGTATGAAAGGAAGATCTGACCGGCGAAAACCCGGCGTCTTTTAAGCAGAACCAGGAATAGAAACAGAACGAACAGTGAAAGGGCCGCGTAGAGTTGGGTTGGGTGAAGGGCTTCCCCCAGGGGAGAGGCCAGTGAATTCGGGTGCGTGAAGGTGATGGCCCAGGGCAGATTCGAAGGTTTGCCATAGCAGCAGCCGGCGGCAAGGCATCCCAGCCGGCCAACGCCTTGAGCCAGGGCTATCCCGGGCGCGAAAATATCCGCCGCCTTCCACAAAGGCAGGCTTTTTACGAGGGTGTAAATAATAAAAATAAAAACAGCGGTGATCAGCCCCCCGTAAAAGACCAGGCCGCCCTCCCAGAACTTCAAGATGTCCAGGATATTATTTCGGTAGTAATCCCAGGAAATGATAAGGAAGAAAATTCGGGACCCGATCACGCCTCCAAGGGCGAGATAAAAGGCAAGATCGGCGATTGTGTCGGAGTTCAGGCCGTCCTTTTTCGCGTCGTACACAACCCAGATAAGGGCCAGCAAAAATCCCAGGGCCGCCAGCACCCCGTAGCTGGAAACGGTCAAGGGCCCGAGTTCGAGCAAAACCGGAAACATGGGTTAGCGGTCCAGCCAGAGGGCGATAAGAATTATCCCCGTACCGACGCTGGTTCCCGCGTCAGCCAGATTAAAGGCCGGCCAGTGGACTGAACCAATATAGAAATCCAGGAAGTCAACAACCGCTCCCAGACGAATACGGTCGATGAGGTTGCCCAGCGCCCCGCCGCAGACCAGCGACAATCCCCACAGCAGGACGTGTTTTTCTTCTTTGCTTTTATAAATCAGCAGCACTATGAGAGCCACCGCCAGCAGGGTCATACCGGCCAGAATGGAGACTCGAAGGACAGACCTGGCCCCCGCCAGCAGCCCGAAGGCCACGCCGGTGTTAAGGATCAGGGTCAGGTCAAAGAGATCTGGGATTACCTTTATGCTGCCCGCGGGCGGTTTCAACAAATTCCAGACGATCAGCTTGGTAAGTTGGTCCGCCAGAATCAATCCTCCGCCCGCCAGGGCCAGGCGCTTCCATTTACCCATGGGCTATCAAGCCTTTACCGCCTGGTAACAGCGCTGGCAGATTCCAGGATGATCGGCCTGCTGGCCCACGGTTTCGTCATGTATCCAGCAGCGCTCACACTTGGCGGCTTCAGAAGCGGCCACGGCCACAAACAGCCCGGGCAGGTCCGTTGCCCTGGCCCCGTCTCGAGGTTCACCCTTCAATAACTCCACCTGGCTCACTATGAAAATCTCCCTCAGGCTTTGAGCGTAAGGGGCCAGAAAGTCATATGTTTCATCATCGGCGTTAAGAGATACCAGCGCGTCCAGTGAATGGCCCACCTTCCTGTCCCTCCGGGCTTCTTCGATAACCCGCGTTACCTGGGAACGGATTTCAATGATCTGGTTCCACCTGTCGGCCAGGGCGTCGTCAACCAGAGTCCTGTCCTCCTCGGGCATGTCACTTAAATGGACGCTCTCGACCTTGCCGGGGAAGTCTGGTAACTGGGCCCAGATTTCATCAGCCGTGAAAGCGAGTATCGGGGCCATCAGCCGGACCATGGTTTCCAGTACCGTAAACATGGCGGTCTGAGCGGCTCGGCGGGGCTTGGATTTGGCCGGTGAGGTGTAAAGCCGGTCTTTGAGCACGTCGTGGTAAAAAGCCGACAAATCCACAGTGCAGAAATTGTTCAAGGCATGGTAGATGGAATAGAACTCAAAAGCCTCGTAAGCCCCCCTGGTCTTACGAACCAGATTCTGAAGCCGATGCAGGGTCAGACGGTCGATCTCAGGAAGTTCATCCATGGGCACCATGTCTTCGGCCGGATTGAAATCGGAGATATTGCCCAGAATGAAACGGCAGGTATTGCGAATATTGAAATATGATTTTGAAAGCATGTCCAGGATTTCATCGGAAATGCGTATGTCATCCTGGTAGTTTTCCGAAGCGGTCCAAAGCCTGAGAAGTTCCGCTCCATACTTCTCGACATAGGGAGCCGCGACATTGCCTCGCGACTTGGACAGCTTACGGCCGTCGCCGTCAACCACGTAACCGTGAGTCAGAACGTTTCCATACGGGGCCCGGCCCCTTGTCCCGACCGAAGTCAGTAAACTGGAGTGGAACCATCCCCGGTGCTGATCGCTGCCTTCAAGATACATGTCAGCCTGATCCGGGAGGTAATCCCTGGCTTCGAGCGTTGCGACGTAACTGACCCCTGAATCGAACCAGACGTCCAGTATGTCGGTCTCCTTACTGAACTCACTGCCGCCGCAATGGGGACAAACGGTTCCTTGGGGCAGCACCTGCTCCACAGGCAGATCAAACCAGGCGTCCGCCCCTTCACGTTCGAAAAGGGCCGCGACATGATCTATGATTTCCTGGTTAATCAGCCACTCACCGCATCCCTGGCAATAGACGACCGTGATCGGCACCCCCCAGGACCTCTGACGCGAAATGCACCAGTCAGGCCGATTCTCGATCATAAGGTGTATCCGGTCATGACCCCAGTGAGGAATCCACCGTACCCGGTCAATGCACTGGAGAGCCTTTTCCCTGAGGTTGTTTTCCTCCATGGAGATGAACCACTGTTCGGTCGCGCGAAAGATGATCGGCTGTTTACACCGCCAGCAATGAGGATACTGGTGGGTGATATCTTCCCTGGCCATAAGCGCCCCGACATCTTCCAGCCTGGCGTTAACGGATTCATTGGCGTCGAAAACAAACTGCCCCGCCAGGAAGCCCACCTCGTCCGTGAACCTTCCATCGTCATCCACCGGCGAGTAGGTCTCCAGACCGTACTCCTGACCCACGTCAAAGTCCTCCCGCCCGTGTCCGGGCGCGGTATGCACGCAGCCCGTGCCCTGTTCGAGGGTGACGTGAGAAGCAAGGATAACGAGCGATTCCCGGTCATAAAGCGGATGGCGGCACTTGAGACCTTCCAGCTTTCGAGGATCGAGTTCGGTCAGAACTTCATACTCCTTAATCCCGAAGTTGAGCATGCATTCGACCAGGAGTCCCTTGGCCAGAATATAAACTTCGCCATCGGCCTTGACCGCCACATACCCAAAATCCGGATTCAGGGCGATGGCCAGGTTGGCCGGGATGGTCCAGGGAGTGGTCGTCCAGATGACAAAAGAAACCTGCTTGCCCTTCAGGTCCGGATGGGCGCTTTCAGGCGGATCGATCAACTTGAACTTGACGTATATCGATGGTGAGGTGTGATCGTGGTACTCGACTTCCGCCTCAGCCAGCGCTGTCCGGCAGGAGGAACACCAGTAAATCGGTTTATGGCTTTTATACATACTTCCGTTGAGCGCGAACTTGCCTAACTCCCGGGCGATAATGGCCTCATATTTATAATCCATGGTTAGATATGGATTATCCCATTCGCCCAGCGTTCCCAAACGCTTGAATTGATCCCGTTGGATATCTATAAATTTCTCAGCGTATTTGCGGCAAAGCTTCCGCATTTCGACTTGGGAGGTCTCACTCAATTTTTCCCCGAGCTGAAGATCCACCTGATGCTCGATGGGCAGGCCGTGGCAGTCCCAGCCAGGCACGTACGGGCTGTCAAAGCCCATCATTTCCCGCGATTTAATAATTATATCCTTGAGGATTTTATTAAGGGCCGTACCTAAATGGATGTGGCCGTTGGCGTAAGGCGGTCCGTCATGCAGCACATATTGGGTTCGTCCCCGGCTGCGCTGTCTGATTTTTTTATAAAGCCCCATTTCATCCCAATGGGCAAGCATCTCCGGTTCCCGTTTGGGCAGGTTGGCCTTCATAGGAAAACTGGTGCGGGGTAGATTCAAAGTCCCCTTATAATCCATTTGTATCCTCCAACATTGAAGTCTGCTTACTAGAAGTCATTCATCATAGAATCTGAACCCCGATTGTCAAGAGTTTATAGAATTAAATCAAGGTTTTTAGAGGAGGGCCTCTCTCATATTGTCCTCAGAGAGGCCCTCCTCCGGCTCCGACCTTTGTTCAGCCGGAAAATCCCGGTGTCTGGCCGAGGGGGGTGTTCCTCAGTTGCCGGGGTCCTTTGAATGTCCTGGTTGGGACATCTAAGGAAATCCTTAAAGCGGCCCTCAAAAAAAACCGGCCCCGCTTAAAAGCAGGGCCGGTTGAGTCGCGATAATCAAAGAGCGGCTACAAACCTCCCCGCCTTCGGGGAATAAGTACCCCGATAATGTTAATAAGGGATATTTGTAGACGTCGATTCATATTTTTACTTCCTGAGTGATTTGGTACCACCTTATCTTGACAAAGTCAAGCCCTATAATGTTGGAGCCATTTGCGTTGTAACGGAATTTTCTTATTCAGCCTCAAATATTTCCACTTTTGAGGAAGTGATAATGGCTCGATCCAGTTCCAGGTCAGAATAAAATTAGGGGTTCGAG
>JAFDLS010000174.1 GCA_019306365.1 Deltaproteobacteria bacterium | reverse complement strand
GAGGAATCGACAACCGCTATCGAGCCTCGATGAAGGCTTTCGGTCAGCCCGCCCCGGGCAACACGAACCAGGGCCGGTGGTGTGTTCGTCGCAGAACTCATCTTTTACCTCCTAAAACCGTTATGAGTAAGCTCAAATCAGGTGGTTTGGGCTGGTTCTTCATCCGTTATAAGATTGAGGTCAACCTTAAAGCCCAACGCCATCAATTACATACTTATTATAAAATACTGGCGAAAGCATTCATCAAATACCGTCAATAACAATCCGGGCGTTCATCCACTTACTTCTCCTTATTGCCCTCTAACTTGGGCGCAGCCGTTTTCTTCGGCCAGGGAACGTGCTCGGTCACGCGTAAAATCTGCAGGTTACAATCCTCATGAGTCAGACCGGCCCGATTAAAGATGCGCGCGAAGTTCATTATCCAGTAATCGGAATTCTCTTCCGGCAAAAAGCCCAGCTCAAGAAGCGCCCTCTTGAAATGATCATACATGGCCTGAACCTCACCGACCGGGGCCATCTTGATAGGTGGGGACAGGGTTTCGTCTGATTCAGCCAGTAAAAGTTCATAACCCACGATCAACACGGCTTGAGCCAGATTAATGGAACTGGTGGTTTTTGAATTCGTGGGGATGGAAACCACGGCCTGGCACAATCGAAGTTCAACCGTTGTCAAGCCTGTTCTTTCCGGTCCGAAAACGATCGCGATCTTATTTTCCTGACTCACGGCCAGGGCGTCTGGCAGGTTTTCATACACCGACATGTTTTCGATCAGGCGCTGGCCTCCCTTGGTGGCTGAGGCCATGAGGATATCCTCACGGATCTGGTTAGGCTGGACCGCGATCAAACTGCCCAGACCCATGTTGCTGGCCGCGCGGGCCGCCGTGCCGATGTTTTCCGAAAGCCTGGGTTGGTGGAGAACCACGGTCACGTTTTCCAGATTCACGCCCCTTGGAGACATCAATCACCTCGCAAGAAGCGGTATAACGTAAAAAGAATCATGGTTCCAGCCCTGTTCAGCCTTATCCTCATCGGGCCGCCGAAAACCTGCGATCTTTCGCTTTGAGCATCCGGGCCGCTGACATGGACGTCCACCCGGAGCCGGTCATCCTCTGGAAATCCTGCCGCAGCCAGGCAAACGTCGGCCTTGAACTGCTCCCGGGCTTTGGCGATCAATTCAGCCGGAGGCTGCGGATGATCAAAAATCATTCCGCCTTTGAACAAATTGTCGCTGACCACGCGTCCCAGTTCAGAACAGACCACCCCTTTGGTCACCGCGTCAACCACAGCCAGGCTCAAACCTCGCTCATCCAGCATCCGGGCCGTATTTCCAGCCAGGGTTTCCTCGTCTTGAGCAAAGATAAACGGGCCAACCTTTTCCCGCACCCGGACTTCACCCTGATCCAGCAGACTCAAAGCCTCCTCCGGGTTTCCGGCGCGGGCGGTCAGGCGGACAATGGTCTCGAACTGCGACGCCTGGAGGCCGACGGTGGGGTTCTCGGATGAAACAATGACCTCCTTGAGTTGGGCGTCCACGTTGCTTTCACCCAGTCCGTAAACCTTGAGAACACGGTTTAGAATAACCTGGTCGCCTAAATCGTATTTCTTGAGCAGACGGGGTAAAACCTCCTCCTTGATCATAGGCTCGGTTTCCCTGGGCACGCCTGGCAGGCAGAAGACGATGCGGTCGCCTTTTTCATAACAGAACGCCGGAGCCGTGCCTCTGGGGTTGGAAATGACTTCAGCTCCATCAGGGATATATGCCTGACGCCGGTTGTTAGGGGCCAGTTTGAAACCGGCTCGCTTGAACAGACCCTGAATCCATTCCCATAACTCAGGACGAAAGCACAGCTCCCGTCCCAGCACCTCAGCCCAGACCTCTCTCGTCAGATCGTCCTCAGTCGGCCCGATCCCGCCGGTGGTGATCACAATTTGACAGCGGTCCAGGGCGGCCCGAAAGGTCTCAGCCATCCGTTCCCGGTCGTCACCGACCGTGGTGTGATAGGCCAGGTCTACCCCGACATCCGAAAGGGTCCTAGCGGTATAGGCGGCGTTTGTATCAACCAACTGACCAAGAACGAGTTCAGAGCCAACGGTCACTACCTCGGCCCAAATTTCAGGTTTCATGTCCGCCTCCTGATATTAATAAAACGCTTCAGTATGTCTTTTTATACGAGGAAACCTGGCGTGTAAAGCGAGAAAGAATGTTATAGTAATTGGCAGAATTACTTTCCGTTTGATTTCCAAGCTAAATCAAGCCTCGAAAAGCGGCTGACAGGATATGCCAGGCGGCAATTACATGATGTTTTTGCGTTTGTCTTGAGGTGACTTAAAAAAATGGCCAAAACTATATTTTCTCCTGCTCCAAAGTCAAACGAAACGTATTTATGACAAACGCTCCAAGACGGCCGCGAGTCTTTTTCCGGCCCTCGTTTAAGCCTTTTTAAGCTGCACTATAATAGAAAAGAAATTTATAACAGGTTTTCTTCCACGTATTGGACGGCGTTACGAAAGATTTGAAGGCCTTGACCCTCAAGGTCGGCAGGAACCTCCCCTGCCCGTCTCATCCGGTCCACCGTCCTGGTCCAGTTGGGATGGTTGGACAGGTGGTGAAAGGCTTCCGGATGGGGCATGAGTCCGAAAATACGGCCGGTTTCATCGCAAATACCGGCGATATCGTCTAAAGATCCATTCGGATTATAAGGAAATACTCCCTGGGCAGGTTTATAATCCGGCATGGCGTATCTTAAGGCAACCTGGCCTGAGTCTTGAAGCCGTTTGACGGTCTCAGACAAGGCATAGAACTTACCCTCGGCATGACGAACAGGCAAGTCAATCGTGGTTAATCCTTGTGTGAAGACACAACGGCAATTGGGATCCGCCGCAAGATTAACCCAGTCGTCGCGGAAGTTTCCGCAGTCATTGGCCGTGAGGGCCACCTGCCGGGTTTGGTAATCACCATCTATCCCGGGAAGCAATCCCATGTTCACCAGGGCTTGAAAGCCGTTGCATATTCCGAGAATGAGCTTACCCGCCGCGATAAACTCCTCCAGATGATCACCCAGGTGAGATCGAAGCTTGACTCCCAGCAGCACACCGGCTCCATGATCATCAGCCCAGGAGAATCCGCCGTCAACGACAAAAATATGATAGGGGGCCAGGCCTGAACCTTCACGGCAAAAAGAGATCAGTTCATTGATGTGAACGCGGCTGGCTGCGGCTCCGGCGCGAGTCAGGGCATAGGTGGTTTCCAGGTCGCAATTGATACCAAATCCGCTCAAAACAAGCGCGTGCACCTCAGGCTGACCGCTGTTCTTTGCCTGAGTCATATGAGGTCTCCATAGGGACTTTTAAAGGCGGCCCGCAAGTCCTCGATATCAGTCCGCACAACCTCTAGTCCGCTTGCCTTAATTGATAACACCTTGTCGTCCCGAACCCGGCCTGAAAGCGCGATTGGCTGACCACGCAAAAGTTCCTCGAAACCAGCCTGATCCCCAGGCCGGACCGTGACCAGAAAACGACCGGTGGATTCAGAAAACAGGCATCTGTCCGGGCTGAGTCCCTTTTCACCCTCGACGTCAGTCAATAGATGATCCAGATTAAAATCGGCTCCCAGATCCCCGCCGAAACAAGCCTGGGCCAGGTGAACACCCAGGCCGCCACGGTAAATCCCGCGGGCCGAGGCTATTAAACCGGCCCGGTATGCCCTGGAAAATGCCTGGTAAAGAGACAGGTTGGAGGCAAAATCGGTTTGAGGCACATTTAGGCCAAGGTAACCCAGAAGATCGTAATACTCGGAGCCGCCCAGTTCATCCCTGGTAACGCCTAGCACATAAATCAGATCACCCGGAGCTTTGAAATCCATTGTCTGGCATCGCATCACGTCATCGATGACACTGGTGGCTGTGAATTGGAGCGTGGGCAGACCGGAAACCTTGTGTCTCTCCCCGTAAGTCCCGGCCAGGTTTCCATCAACATACATACTGTCCTTGCCGGAAAGCAGGGGTACAGAGTAGGCCAGGCAGGCTTCCCGCATGGCCCGGTTTGCCCTGACCAGCTGAGCGGCCTTAAACTTGCCGTCCGGGTTGGTACGGGGATCAAATTGAATATTGGGCCAGCAAAAATTGTCAACTCCGCCGATATGATCCAGGTCAGCACCCACGGCCAGAAGTCTTCGCACGGCTTCATCTATGGTGGCTGATACCATGTGAAAGGCGTCAATGGCCGCGTAGGTTGGATTTATAGCCTGAGTCACGGCCAGACCCCGGGTTGACCCCAGTACCGGTGAACAGACCACCGCGTCAGAGGGAGTATCCCTGTAAACACCAACCAGCGGCTTGATGACGCTGGTCCCCTGGACCTCATGATCATACTGCCGGGTGATCCATTCTTTGGAACAGATATTGGGCCTGCTCAGCATGTCTCTCAGCAGGGCGGTCAGGTTCCCGGGTGGACTCAACACCGGCTCAGACAGCCCCCGTCTATCCGGAGCCAGCCATTCGGCTTCAAACTCCCATTGGGGAAAATCGGATTCAAGCAAAGCCAGGTCAACGTAGGCGCATGTTTTACCTTTGTATTTGAGGTGTAGTTTCCCGGTGTCGGTATAGCGGCCGACAACGGTGCTTTTAACCGCGTGAAGTTCTGAGAGCGCCATGAAGCGATCCAGGTTCTCGGGCCGGACCGCCACGGTCATGCGTTCCTGGGATTCGGAAACCCAGATCTCCCATTGGTCCAGCCCCTCGTACTTAAGAGGAACCAGGTCCAGATCCACTTCCGCGCCATTGGAATACATGGCCGATTCGCCAATTGACGAGGAAAGACCGCCGCCGCCATTATCGGTGATGAATTCGATCAGCCCCTCATCCCTGGCCTCAAGCAGGAAATCCTGCATCTTTTTCTGGGTATAGGGGTCACCGATCTGGACGTGTCCGGCGGGAGTATGCTCGCTGTATTCCTTCGAGGAGGCGGTCACGCCATGGATGCCGTCTTTGCCCACCCGGCCGCCGCACATGATAATCAATTCTCCCGGACTGGTCTTCTTTTTCTCGGAGGGCCGGCCCTTTACCTCAACCGGCATCAACCCCAAAGCCGTGACAAAGACCAGGCACTTGCCCATGTAATTATCATGAAAAAAGACTTCGCCAAGGGGAGTGGGGATGCCGCTTTTGTTTCCGCCGTCCTTGACCCCTTCAATAACACCGTCTAAAAGGCGCCGTGGATGAAGGTGAGGGGTTAAAGGCCCATCATAATCACGCGGCCCGACACAGTACCCATAGGTGCCCAGAATGATGCGCGAACCGAGGCCGGTACCCATGGGATCGCGGTAAACGCCGACTATTCCGGTGATTGCTCCGCCATAAGCTTCCATATTCGACGGGCTGTTATGGGTCTCACCGGTAATGGTGTAGTAATGATCCTGATCGAAACGGCCTACACCGGCGTTGTCCCACAAAACCGACGCCACCCAGGGCTTTCTCGCGGCCAGCTCCCTGGTTGGCGCTTCAATATAGGTCTTAAAGAGATTATTTACTTCCGTCTTTTCGCCGGAAGCGGGGTCGTAATAATGAAACAAGCCATTAAAAGTATTATGGTTGCAATGATCGCTCCGGGCCTGGGCAATATATTCCAGCTCGATATCCGTGGGCAGGGAGAGCCCGACCTTCTCGCGTGCCGCCAGAACCTCCGGTCTCAAAAAATACTCACGAATGGTCGGCACATCGTTAGGATTCAGGGCCAGATCACGTTCGTCGCTGATCCTGAGCAGCTCGGCATCGCTGGTAATCGAAATTTCCGTCACCGTGGGTTCATGAGCCAGGATAACCTTGGGAATGATAATACCGATCCCAGCGTCCGGGTCCCACTCATCCTTCGCTATCACCCTCCAGGATTGAATTATCTCGTTAGCCAGGAGTTCCCGGGCCATAAACTCAACTTCGGCTTTCTTAAGGCTCGGTCCGCTAACCAGATAGAGCTGGGATGTATATACCGCTTCTTCCGCGGCAAGTTGAATCTGGAAGAAGTCCTCCAAAGCTTCCTGGGCCGTAGACCCGGCTGTATCGCGTACCCCGGGCCTGAGACCCACCCAGAGGGCGAAATCAAACTCACGGGCCAGGGGCTCAAATGAAGAAATCTG
>JAFDLS010000173.1 GCA_019306365.1 Deltaproteobacteria bacterium | reverse complement strand
CATATCGATCAAGAAGAATTATCAAGCTCAAATTGCAATAAAAAAACCAAGGCTTTCGAGATGAGAACCGGGTACGGGGGCATGTTTCTTTCAACCCGGACTTGACAGCCTTTTATTTTGATAATAGATTCCAACGAGTCTCAGCTATTGAAATCCCCAGGGAGGAAAAGATGCCCAAAAAAATCACAAGCTTCTCACCAATCCCCCCGGAAGCATTAAAAAAAGCCCTTGAAGATAACAGCGGCATGAATGATATTGAGGTAATCAATGTCCATGGACTTCCAGAAGAAGAAATAATTGAAAAAATACCGGGCACTTTTATTATCTATGGAGATCATACGCGCGGCACGCCGATCACCAGAAATATCGCCATGGCCGCCAGGGGCGCGAAACTCGTCCAGCAGCCATCGGTCGGCTACGACAGCATTGATGTCGAGGCTTGTAAGGAGGCGGGCATAAAAGTGGCCAACGCCGCCGGAGCAAACCATATCGCTGTGGCCGAGCATACAATCATGTTCGCCTTGAACCTGCTTAAAAAGCTTAAAGAGTTAAATGAAAAGACACACGAAGGCCAGTGGCTCCAGCAGGTTGGGCATACCGATGTCTTCGAGCTGTACCAGAAGACCTATGGGATCATTGGCCTGGGCCAAATTGGGAAGACAACCGCTGAGAGGCTCGTGCCTTTTGGTGTAAAAACATATTATTTTGACATTAAAAGACCTTCTGAAAATGACGAGAAAAGACTGAACGTCTCCTTTCTCGAGCTTGATGAACTCCTGAAGGTTTCTGATATCGTCAGCCTGCACGTACCTCTTGACGAATCAACTAAAAATATGATCGGTGAAAGGGAACTGGGCCTGATGAAGGAAACCGCCATTCTGATAAACGTCGCCCGGGGAGGCGTGGTTGACGAAAAGGCATTGGCAAAAGCCCTTAAAGAAAACAGCATAGCCGGTGCAGGGCTGGACGTGTTTTCAGTTGAGCCAATTTCAAGCGACAATGAGATCCTTGGTTTGGAGAACGCGATCCTCACTCCGCATACAGCCGGTGTGACCAAAGAAGCTATTCCCAGATATGGACAGATTACAATCGCAAACATCATCAGGGTTTTAAAAGGACAGGAACCTGAAAACGTGGTAAACGAATAGGCAGGGATATTCATTTACCACACGGGCAGGATACAGGCGTCCATTTTTAGGAATTACTATAACAGGGAGGGATAAAAGATGAAGAAAAAAACCATGCCAGTCGCATTGCTTTTACTCATCGCCGTCTTTTTCGGAGGCGTCATTGCTCATGCCCAGCCGCCCCGAGAACCCGCGCCTCGAGCCAAATGGAAGAAAAACTGGAAATCACCGGTCAGATCCTACTTCATTCTAAAGAGGTACAGGGAAAACCTGAATATAACTGATGATCAGCTGGACAAACTCAAGGAGATTTCTTTTTCTTTAGAAGAAAAGTTACTGGGTTTGAAAGAAAAGAATGGAAAACTATTTCTTGAGATGAAAAAGCTGCTGGATAGTGAAACCCCTGATTATGCGGCCATTGAGGAAAACATTAAAAAACGGGCGGCGAATAGAGCCGTTTATATTGTCGAGAGCCTGAAGGCCAGGGATAAGACCAAGACCGTTCTCACGGATGATCAGCTTAAAAAGATAAACGCGTTTAAAAACGCCAGATTGATGAGTAAGCGGAGAATGGTCAGGTAATTTTTGAGGGGCAAGTACTTTTTATTTACTTTCTCACCTGCCTGGTCAGCCAGGGAAAAGCGCTATCCCGGGATAAAGCAAAGAAACTTGGAAAAGCCAGTCAAGTTCGATCTCACGGCTGCGTTGGAAATCACATGAAGAACAAATTATTCATATTGACACTAATTGTATTTTGCCTTCAATTCTGGTCAATTGTGCCGGCTGAACCGGCAAGTAAAGCCGGCCTGACACAACAAGTTACGCAGGCCGCGCCAGTTAAGGGAGGTCATCTGGCCGTCTCACTGCCCGCTGAACCGCCCGGGTTGGACCCGACTGTTGATACCTCCACAACCACACACCTCCTTGTCTACGCCAACATCTATGAAAGCCTGATCAAAATTGGTAAAAAGGGAAATCTCGAACCAAGCCTAGCTGAAAGCTGGTCGATTTCCGGAGGCGGCAGAGTCTATACCTTTCGCCTTAACCAGCGCATCAAATACCATAATAATGAACGATTCAACTCACACGTCGCAGACTGGAATCTAAAAAGGACTCAGGCGAAAGGCAACCACAAGCACCTAAAAGGCATCATTAAAATCGAGTCCCCCGACCCATACACCCTGGTCGTAACGCTCAAAGAACCTGATTCACTCTTTTTAGCGCATTTGAGTGAAGGGGAAGCGCTCATGCTGCCTAAAAAAGGATATGGACCGGCCATAACATATCCCATCGGAACCGGACCATTCAAATTTATCCAGTGGGTGCGGGGTGACCGGCTGGAAATGGCTCGGTACAAAAACTACCGAAATCGGGACCTTCCCTATCTGGACAAGGTTACCTTCAAGTTTATACCCGATCCCAAAGCCCGGCTGGCCGCCCTTAAAACCGGAGAGGTGGACGTTGTTATGGGGTATTCGGCCTCTCCAAAATCAGCTCTGGACCTAGCTCGGGATGAACGGTTTAAAGTCCTTACCGGACTCAGCACCGGCGAGGTGATCCTTTCTATCAACAATAAAGCTAAACCGTTCAACGATCTTAGAATCCGTCAGGCCCTCACCATGGCAATCAACAGGGAAGAGGTTATAAAAGAGGCCATGTACGGCTTTGGAGAACCGATCGGTTCTCACTGGTCTCCGGTAACGCCTTATTATGTGAACCTCACCGGCCTTTACCCTTACAACCCGGAAAAAGCTTTAAAACTCCTGAAGGAAGCTGGTTATCCCAAAGGATTTGACACGGTCATGAAGCTTCCCGCGCCATATACCTATCTTCAGCGCACCGGGGTAGCGTTGGCCAAGATGCTTGGACGCGTTGGAGTACATGTCGATCTCAAGGTCATCCCCTGGGAAGAATGGAATAAGCAGGTTTTCAAAAACAAAGATTACCAGCTTGCGGTTGTCAGCCATACCGAGCCATGGGATATCAATCTTTACGCGGATCCGGAAAATTACATCCAGTACGACTCAGAGCTTTTCAGAAAGGCTTACTCTCAAGCCCTCAAGGCTTTGAGTGAAGAGCAAAAGAAAAAATATTTTGAGCTTTGCCAGCGGATTATCGCGGAAGACGCCGCCTCAGGCTTTTTGTTCTCCATGCCAACCCTGCAGATTATGAGAGTCGAGGTCATGGACTGGTGGGAAAACTATCCAACAAAAATCATGGATCTGACCAGGGTTTGGCTCAAAGAACCAGAATGAGACCTCCGCAAAACCTCGTCCTTTAACCAACCTCATGAGCACCGCTTCGCTGACGCTGCAGCGGCATATGCGCGCCGCTTCGCTGAAACTGCAGCGGCATATGTCGTACGAAAATTTAAGCTCTCGAAATATCAAACATATTCCTGCGGGTTAAATTTTCACCTTCCGCGATTTAGACCAAAGCGCTAATTTTGAGATAGCTTCTTTAATATATATGAACTCTGCCTTCAATCGGAACTTTATTTTGCAATCAGTCTAATCGTTGCGCCGGCCTAAATTTTCGCGCCACTCTAAATAGCTTTTATTATCCATAGTCGGCGAACCGCCTTCATAGACCACAGGCAGACCCTGCCGCCGGCAAAGACGCTGAGCCGTGGAGACCGATCCTCCTATCATACGTGCAATCGCCTTCCATCCCCGCGCCACTTCAACATTAATGACTACCATCGGCCTTCTCCTTGGTGATTTATTTTAGGAGACATCTGCAAAACTTCGTCCTTTAGCTGACCGCATGTGCGCCGCTTCGCTGACGCTGCAGCGGCATATGTCAGGCTCAAAATTAAGTCCTCGAAACACTTGGTAATATTCCTGCGGGTTAAATTTTCGCCTTCCGCGATTTCAACAAAATTACTGATTTTGCAGAGATCTATTTAGATGAAGTCTCTTCCTTCATGAACCCCGAAAGATATTTAAATTCATTCTTTAAAAGGTTCTTTAAAAACACGCTTATTCATAAATTAGTTAAAAACATCGCACAGGGTGGGGCCTCAAGCCGCTTAGGCTCTTTGGCGGATTTCAGACTCACAGGCGGACCGATATCCGCAGTAGTTCAAGCATAACTCTCCGAGCTGACGAGGATAATGCCCCATACGGATGGCCGCGCACAGCGGCATGAGTTCCCTCGGGATAGCATGGATTCTAGCCTGAGGACGAGCGGTGAAAAACATAGCGGGACCGCGAGACTTTTTGGTGCAATAGATTCGCTTCCCCTTGCAGGGGTCTTGTTTTTTTCCCACGAGGCAGGGGCTGGAAACCAAATCACAAGGGATGAAATCTCCATTATCGTCCCTCAGGTATCTGCCGCCGTCATCCTTATAAGGAATATGGTCCCTGAGAAAATAAACCGCGTGAAAGTCCGGGATTATATCCCAGTGGTATGGGGTGTTCCGAGATACGTGGTCAATAGAACCCGGAGGGTGATTGAAAATCCCGTTTTTAAGAGCCAGTGACAGGATATCCAGCCGTACATTCATGGCCAGTTCAAAAGAGCTTGTATGTCTGCGCTGTCCAAATTTGAGACACCGGTGGAGTATAATTGAAGACTTTGTCACGGATTCGAAAACATCAGAAAATTCGGCCCTAAGCAGATCGGTTTCGATTCGGAGAAGCTGTTCTATCCTCCCTTCGAAAAAATAGGTTGTGCGAGCGGGCCTAATATCGAAGTAGAATTCTGAATCCAAAGCCAGAACCACGGCCTCTCGATTATAAGGCATGTTGGCATAGCCTTTCAACATAGACCGGTATTCCTCGAAATCGACCGCGCCAAAGGTCTCTGTCTTGACGCGAGCCTTCTGCTTTTCAAATAAGTCTAAAAATCTCTCAAACATATTATCCGCGGAAAAATTCTGCTCGCGGTGGGCCTGGGAAATAACAGTATGCCCGGCGCGGGCTGCCAGCCAGTTCAGATTTATCCGCTCCGGCGGCAGAAATTTTACCTCGTTGAAGTAAAACGCCCGGGGACAGCTAAGAAATTGAGTGATGGAGTCTATTCGAAACGGTCCCTTGAAACGCTGTATCATGATTCTCCTCTTTTATTCGCTCACATATCAAAAGGACTGATAATATTAAGTTTTTTTGTCGCCTAAAGGAAAGGCCGCGGTTCACGCCCGGTTTGAAAGCAATCAGGGTGAGTATTAAAGCGAACGCAAGCCAATGACTCAGTTATCACCACATCCAGGACACTATTTTTCAAATTGTTTTCTATTGATATGGTTTTGATTATCATAAACAATTAATTGTTTCTTTTTCG
>JAFDLS010000172.1 GCA_019306365.1 Deltaproteobacteria bacterium | reverse complement strand
TGGCGGTTGGATGACACCAATCTTTGGACGCCAAAATAATGGTCAATCGTCTTAGTCACTGATTATTAAAACGTTATTCAAGGAGGAAGGAATATAATGATAGATTTTGAAATTGCACCTTTAACAAAAGCGGTTCTTAAAAAAACTCGTGATTTTGGTGAGAATTTTTCCAGAAAGATTGCTCGCCATTATGACGAATATGAATATGAGCATGATGAATTAACAGATGAACAAATCAAAGAGATAACCGCGCATCAAGCCGAAATTCTCGAAATGATGAAGGATACTGAGACGCCCCGTGAAAAACTCGCGTTAAGCAACGTCATGACAGGGGAGGTCCGATCTTGGGGAGATCAAGCCGTATTATCCGGAGCCACTAAAATGGGCCTTGGAAACGCGGCTATCAATGCCGTTGCCACCGATGACCAAAAGAAGCGCTTTGGACACCTTTTCGCCGCCATGGCCATTACCGAGCCGGGTGCTGGTTCGGATACCGCCTCAATCTCGACGACCGCTAAACTCGATGAGGAAACAAACGAATGGGTTTTAAACGGAGAAAAGATCTTCGTGACATCGGGCAGGCGCTGTAAAGCCGTAGTCATCTGGGCCACGCTTGATAAAAGCATTGGCCGGGCCGCGATCAAGAGCTTTGTGGTTGAAAAAGACAGACCTGGTATAACCGTAACTAAAAATGAAAAGAAACTCGGTATCCGTGCCTCTGATACGGTTTCGATTCTTCTTGAAGACTGCCGTATTCCGTTTGACAACATTCTGGGCAGCCCTGAAATCAAGGAAAAGAAGAAAGGCCTCGGCGGCGCTATGGCCACTTTTGACGCCACCCGTCCTGGTGTGGCCGCCGGAGCCGTCGGTATCTCGCAGGCCGCTCTGGATTTCACCAAGGCAAAGCTGGAGGAAGAAGGTTACACCTTCCCTTATGACCGTGGGCTGCATTCACTGAGCGCTATTCAGCGAGATATACTGGAAATGGAAGCGAACCTCGAAGCCTCTCGGCTACTGATCTGGAGGGCTTCGGGCATGATGGATCAAGGCGTGAGAAACAGTAAAGAGGCTTCCATGTGTAAGGCAAAATCCGGTAAGGCCGCGACTTTGGTCTGCCAGAAGTGTGTCGCTATGCTCGGGCCGCTCGGCTATTCACGTGAATGGCTGGTGGAAAAATGGATGAGAGATTGTAAGATTACAGATCTTTATGAAGGCACGGGCCAGATCAACACGCTGATTGTAGCTCGACAAATCCTGGGCTTCTCAAGGCATCAACTGAAGTAATATTTTTCAGGTGGGGTGGTTCAACCCACTCCACCTGAAAATGATTTTTAATCCCTCTTAACCCGCACTGAGTGATAATTCACTCAATCGACCCGTTTCACAACCGCGAGTTCCCTTGGTAATCAAACGAAACGTAATTCTGGCAATCGCTTTAGTTCGTATTGGCAAGGGAAATTAGTTAGGGCGATTAAAAATCTGGATTACCTGAGCGCTTTTATATAAAATGTTTGAAAAATAGAGTCATAAGGTTTGAGCTAATGGCGATTTCATCTTTACGAACCGCGCTGTTTGTGCCCGGAAATCAGCCGGAGCGCATAGATAAAGCTTTTAACACCGCTGCCGACGCGGTCGTCATAGATCTCGAAGACGCGGTACCGGCAGAGGCAAAAAGTGAGGCCAGAGTTCTAGCGCGAGATAAAATCAGGCAGTATGAAAAAAGGATGACACTTGTAAGGGTCAATGGGTTGGAATCCGGCTGTCTGGAGGATGATTTAGAGGGTGTGGCCGAGGAAGCGCTTGATGGCATTATTCTACCAAAAGCGGAAAGCAGGAGTCACATTCAGGAAATTAATGACCGGCTCACGGGGTTGGAAGAAGACAGAGGATTACAAGAAGGAAGCATACTCGTCGTCCCTTTGATAGAATCCGCCAGAGGTGTTGAAAGCATATCTGAGATCGTTTCAGAATCGGGCGGCATTTCAAGGCTGTACACTGTGGCGTTCGGCGCGGTCGACTTTGCCCTGGATCTTGGGATTGAGCTGACAAAAGAGGGGACAGAACTTTCATATGCAAGATCCAGACTCCCCATTGCCTGCCGCGCCGCCGGGATCAAGCCGCCATTGGATACACCCTTTATAATAGACATCAACGATCTCGAAGCGTTCAGGGCTGATGCCAGAAGAGCCAGACAATTTGGATTTCAAGGAAAACTTTGCATCCATCCGAAACAGGTGGAGCCTTGCAACGAGATTTTTTCTCCGACTGAGGAAGAAATCGCGTTCGCTAAGCGGGTAATTCGAGCTTTCGATGACGCTCAAGAAAAAGGTGTAGGAGCTATTCAAGTTGAAGGTAAAATGATTGACACCCCGGTTGCGGAGCGTTGTCGGGAAATTCTAAAGATAGCGGCTTCCCTGGATATGGTTTAACAATCCCAAGGCTTTTATTAAATTTTTTCGAACTTATTTGCTGTTTATGATTATTTTTACTTTCGAGCGGCATGATTACGGGCCAGCAAATATCCAACAAAAAACACGGCGGCCGCGCCGGGAGTTCGCTGGACGGTCATGACAAATCTCAGGAGATGATACATGGTCCCTGCCTATTCGTGGTTGGATAAAATACCGGGCCTATCAGAACTGGCCAGGACAAAGGGGTGGCCTTATGCCGTCTCCTGGCTTCATCGCATTACAGGCATCATCCTGTTGCTGTATGTGTGGTATCACATCTATACTCTGTCCTTTCTGAGAATCCCTGACGAGTATGACGCGAAAATGAAATTTTTTCGTTTTTTCATTTTCGTTTTTTTAGAATGGCTGCTGGCAGTACCGGTCGTTTTTCATGCCTTCAATGGAGGCCGGCTGATTCTCTATGAAATATTCGGAAGCAGAAACGATGAGTCAATGCTTAAATGGGTTTTTGGCCTTTCCATAGTCTATGTCCTGCTTTCAGGCCTGTTTATGATCATGGGCAATCAGAATGCCTCACCTGTATTTTTTTGGTTAATCCTGCTTGTTATCAGTGTCAGCCTTGGAAATATAGCAGCCGCGAAAATACGGAAAAGCGGGGTTACTTTAACCTGGAAAATACAAAGAATAACGGGCGCCTTTTTGTTGTTCATGATTCCGGCCCACTTTCTGTTTATGCATCTTCAGCCTTCAATCGGTCATGACTCGAATTTCGTGATCTCGAGAATGCAGAACATTTTTATTAAAATTGTTGATCTGGCGCTGGTTTTTGGTGTGCTTTACCACGGCGGATATGGCCTTTTATCTATCGCAAAGGATTATATCCAATCCAGACTGCTGCAAAGCTGTTGTGCTTTATTGATTATCGCGGTCTCGACGGTTTTTGGATGGATTGGCATTAAGCTGATCATTTTGATTTGATACATGGTGATTTAATGAACAAGGTCCTTCAAGAGGTTTCAACCCTAAAGTGCGATCTGCTGATCATAGGCAGCGGGGGCGCAGGGCTTCGATGTGCGGCGGAAGTTCTGGAAAAACGGCCAGAGACCGATGTCATCGCCTTGACCAAGGTCTCACATCCCCAAAAATCTCATACTTCAACGGCTCAAGGCGGTCTGGCGGTAGTGGACCCCAAAGATCCGGCGGACCGGAATATTTATCACATGTTTGACACCTGGAAGGGGTCTGACTGTTCCGCCGATCAAAACGTGATAAAAAAAATCACCGAGTCGTCATGGGAACAGATACTGTGGCTGGAAAACAGGGGGATGCATTTCAGCCGGGATATTGAGGGAAATTTAAGTAAAAGGACCTTTGGAGGGCATTCCTTGAATTTTGGGGAAACCCTGGCCTATCGCGCGGTTTTCGAAGCCGATCGGACAGGAAAAGGGATAATGGATACCACCTGGGGCGAATCTTTGAAACGAGGTATTCGTTTTCTGACTCAAAGTATTGCCACCGAACTTCTCTTTCACGAAAATCAGTGCGTAGGCTGTCTTGTCTTCAATCAGAAAAAGGGGGAATTCATTCGCGTTCTGTCCAGAGCCACAGTCCTGGCCACCGGAGGATGCGGTCAGGTTTTCAAGGTCACTACCAATTGCCGTCAAAATACGGGAGATGGACTGGCCCTCGTTCTTCAGGCCGGTTTGCCTGTTATGGACCCTGAGGCCGTCCAATTTCACCCTACCGGGATTGTTGGTCCTGGTATTCTCGCCAGCGAGGCTCTGAGGGGAGAGGGCGGAATTCTGCGCAACAAGGATCTCGAACCTTTTATGGAGCGATATGCTCCCAAGATGAAAGACCTTGCGCCTCGCGACCTGGTTTCAAGAGCCATTGAAACCGAGATTCGAGAAGGCCGAGGCGTTTTGAATCCCGATTACGGAGTCTATCATGTGTGGATAGATTTAAGGCATCTTTCGGATTACATCCACGATGTCAAGTTATGCGAGATTTCGCGTTTTTTTGACAAGTTCGTAAATATAAATCCCAAGGAGGAACTCTGTCCTGTCAGTCCGAGCAATCACTATCACATGGGAGGCATTCCGACCAATGAATTTGGTGAGGCGCAAAACAGGTCACAAGATGATGTGCCAGGGTTGTTTGCTATCGGTGAGTGCGCTTCGGCCAGCTTTCATGGTTTCAATCGATTGGCGACGAACTCGATTTTGGAATTGATAACTATGGGCAAGTTTGCCGGTGAAAAAATGCTTGAGTATTTGAAATCCGCTTCTGGTGAAATGCCGGAAGGCAAAGAAGAACTCACAGACTCCAGATTTTCCAGGTACCTCGAAGCTGACGGTCACGACAACATCGGCCAGATCCGCGAGGCCATGAGAACGGTCATGACCGAGAAAGTCGGTGTTTTCAGGAGCGAGGCGGGTATCCTGGAGGCGATAGAAAGCTTGAAAGAACTGAAAGAAAGGGCTGACAAAACCGCTTTGTTAAGCAAGGAACTTGTCATGAGCCAGGAGCTGGTGCAAAGGTGGGAATTGGATAACCTGCTGGCCGTTTCCATGATCATCGCTCAGGCCGCTCTCAATAGAAAAGAATCTAGAGGCGCTCATTTTCGTGAGGATTTTCCCGAAAGACAGGATACGTACAATTATCACACCTTGACGACTATGAAGGAATTTGGGAGGATTGAATTTAATAAGCGCGAAGTGGAGATGAGTGTTTTTGAGAGCGGGGGCGAGCACGCGGATAAGTTTGGTCTCATAGCAAGAAACTACTAAACCTCATTATTGGAGAATGAGCAGGCTCGCTACATAAACGGAATATGTCTAAAAGTTATCATATCACCTTGAAGATTCATAGATTTGATCCCAAAGGCAAGAGAACGTGGATTCAGGAATATTCGCTTGAAGCCGGCCGGATCCTCAGGTTTGTCGACCTCTTTCGCAAAATAAATGATGAACAGGACCCCACCCTGACTTATAACTCATCCTGTGAACATGGACAATGCGGCTCCTGTTC
>JAFDLS010000014.1 GCA_019306365.1 Deltaproteobacteria bacterium | reverse complement strand
CGCAGTTGCGTTACCAGTTCATAGATCTGGGCAAGGCCGGAAGCGCCGATAGGATGTCCTCGGGAAATCAACCCTCCGCTGGGATTTACAGGGATTTTACCGTCAAGAGCCGTCTCTCCTCTTTCAGCCATGATTCCGCCTTCCCCCGGTGGACAAAATCCCAATGATTCCAGCTGGGAGATTTCTCCGAAAGCGGTGGCGTCATGAACCTCCATGACATCTATATCTTCCGGCCCCACGCCGGCAACCTCATAAGCCCTTTTGGCGGCTCGTTCGCTGATATCGGCTGGCCCGTTTCTGTTTCCGCCCTGGAGTACCGAAGCCCTGATTTTAATGGCCCTGTCTGAAGGATGTTTTTTAAGGAATCGCTCACTGCAGATAACGGCCGCGGCCGCGCCGTCACCTATGGGGGCGCACATGGCTCTGGTTAAAGGGTATGACACGACTCGATCCTGAAGAACCTGCTCCACGGTTTGAGGAAAAGTATACTGGGCCAGGGGATTCAAGGTGGAGTTGTTATGAGCCTTGGAGGCGATGGCGGCCAGCTGCCGCTGGGTGGAACCATACTTTTTTATATGAGCGCGGGCTCCGGCGGCATAAAAATCCATGAAAGCGGAGTGACCGCCTGCTTTTTCTTGCTCGACATCAACTCCTTTTCCCTTTGCTTCCTTTTCCCGGTGTTTCTTTTCAGCTTCCCGCAACCTGGCCACGGTTTCCATCATCTCCTCGACGTCCGTGCCCGCCATAAAGCTTCTCATAACCTTGGCGCGATCCTCGTCGTAAAGTTTTTCGGCCCCAATGGCCAGGAGGCAGTCATACAGGCCGGCCTTAATGGCTGTCCAGGCTCCATTTAGAGCGGTACTGGCGCTGGCACAGGCGTTTTCAACATTTGTTACCGGAATGCCTTCCAGACCATTTGCCGTCAAGGCCACCTGGCCGCGAATGGAATGCTGGAAGCTGTACATCCCCCACATGGTGTTGGAAAACCAAGCGGCTTCAATGTCTTCCCGAGTGAGGCCGCAGTCCTTGAGGGTCAACTCCAGGGCTTCGCCGGTTATGTCTTTAATACTTCTGTCCAGCCATTTCCCAAATTTGATCATCCCCACTCCGATGATGTAAACGTCCTCACTCATTTTTTTTCTCCTTTACCATCCTTTATCCACCGGTGATGAGATTACCAGAAGAACTAATGAAGGTAAAGGGGGGCAATTTTTTATTACCCCCCCTCGCGAAGGTCACAGTGGCTTGGGTTAGATCAAATCTTCAGCACCGGCCAGACACAGAGCGTTGTTTTCTCCGTCTTCGATCATGGCCGCCTTGGCGTCCCTGAAAAGCTTTTCAATGATGTATTCCTTTGACAGACCGTTTCCGCCAAAGATTTGAATGGCCTCACCGGCAACCTCAAAGGCGGTCCTGGTGGAAAGGACTTTGGCGGCGATAGCGTGCGGTGAAGAACCGTTGGGAGCCATGGCGGAATTGTAAGCGGACATGCGGCGGACATAACCGCGGGCGGCTTCAACCTTTATGAACATTTCAAAAAGCTGCAGTTTTATATTTTTATGCTCAAAAATCGGGACACCACCTTGAATGCGTTCCTTGGAATACTTGAGGGCTTCGTCGTAGGCCGCCTGTGCCAACCCGACAAAAGAAAGCCCCATACCGCCATTGGCGTTGGTCAGGATCATCTTCGCTACGGCTGACATCAGGGCGCCATCAGTTATGATCATGTATTTCTTGGGGAGCTTAACCTCTTCGAAAAAGAGCTCGCCCTGATTCAAGGGCCGTTGCCCGATTTTATCCAGAGGCTTTCCGCGCGTAATACCGGGCAGATCAAGAGGAACCACGGCCAGGCCCGTGCCTTGCATCCCTTTGGAAGGATCCAGGGAGACGTGAAGAGCGGCGTGAGTGGCAATGGTTCCATTGCTGACCCAGGCGGCTTTCTGTCCATTTAAAATATATTCATCCCCTTTTAGAACCGCCTTAACCTGGGGACCGCACTTCGGGTCATCGAAGTCAGGTATAGTCGACATTATCCAGTCCGATCCATGATCCGGTTCGGTTATGGCCCAGCATCCTATAATTTCACCTTTGGTGTCCTCACAGTAATCCCTGACCAACTGCTGCAGCTCCGGTTCTGGCGACATGGCGGCAAACGTAATCGGGAAGGCCGAAACCCCCAGGCTGACGGCCAACCCGGCGTCTCCGTATCCCATTTCTTGAGCGATCAATGGTCCTGCTTTTGGGTCCATATCCTCGGCCATGCCGCCAAACTGCTTGGGAACACCCGCCTTGTGAAGGCCCAGTTCCCGATATGTTTTGAAAACATCCCACAGACGCGAATCCTTCGCTATAACGTCGGCGGGATCAGCGAGCTTGTCCAGTTCAATACCAATCGGCCGCATGACTTCCATGGCGAATTTCTTCACCGTTTCATGCATTGACTTGGCTTCATCGCTGATGTTCAGGTCCAATTCTACATAACCCATTGCTTTCCTCCTTCCTGTATTCTACGCGCTTAAATTATATGGTTTAAACGGCGGAACTGCCTGAGCGTGGTTCAATTACTTGAGTTTCAGATCAGGCATTTCTTTCTCCCTGTCCCAGGTCCTTTCGGTCACCCCCTGCTTTTTCATGTCGCCTTTTATGATCCTCAAGGTTTCTGTACTGGGGATGCTGTCAACAACGTCTATGTAACGTGGAACCATGAAATAGGCCATGTTGTCAGCGCAGTGCTGTATGAGCTTCTTAAGGTCCAGCTGAGCTCCCTGTTTGGGTTTTACCCAGATCATGACCTCGTCCTCTCCCAGCTCGGAAGGCACCCCAAAGGCGGCGCAGGTTTCCACTTCCGGTAGTTTCTCTATGACGCTTTCCACTTCGAAAGACGAGATATTTTCACCTCTGCGGCGCATGGAATCGGTCTTGCGGTCCGTAAAAAAGAGGTTTCCTTCCTTGTCTGCGTAAAAATAATCACCGGAATGAATCCAGCCTTTTCGAACCTTTTTTTGTGAGGCTTCAGGATTTTTATAATACTCCACCACGCTTGTTTCCTGATCAGGAGCTTTGGTTATCAATTCACCGATTTCACCCTGAGGGACCTTGTTGCCATCATCATCCACCAGTTTCCATTCGATGTCTCCCATAACTTTCCCAACCGAACCCACGGGGGCGTTACCGAAGTTAAAGATCAACACGCCTCCTCCATCCACAGCTCCGTACGCTTCCCAGATTTTAAGATTAAATCTTTTTTCAAAAGCCTCCCACAGGTTCGCCGGACAGGCTGCTGAAATCACCAGTCGAACGGGATTGTCCACATCATCCGGTTTTTCAGGCTGCTTCATCAGGATCGGTATCATGGCCCCCAATCCGTTAAACTGGGTCGCCCCGTAAAACCGGATTCTATCCCAGAAGCGTGAGGCGGAAAACTTTTTATCCAGTCCAAACGGTCTGCCCGCTCCCAGGGCGAAGCCGGAGGTCAGAACCAGGGCGTTTGCATGAAAAAGGGGCAGGGCGGTGTAAAGAATATCCTCTGGCTGAACCAAAAGCTGCCCCAACCCGAGAAGTCTGTCAGCCCCGCCCGGACCGTTTCTGTTTACCACTCCTTTAGGAAAACCCGTAGTGCCAGAAGTGTACATTAGATAAGTGATGGCTTCAGGGTCAATCTCATGATCCGGTTTCTGGTCGGAAGCGTTCAACAGTTCTTCAAGATCAATGGTTCCTTCGGGCAGTGGCTGATCCGTGGTGCGTCGGATGAAGATTTTTTTAATGGCTTCCACCGGTTTTTCAAACTCGGTAATCTTGGAATATAAGGTGTCATCAACCGCCAGGTATTTAACGTCGGAATTTTCAATAATGTACCGCAGCCCATTTCCTTTGAGCGCAACGTTTATCGGCACTGAATAAAATCCGGCCCGGGGAAGTCCGTAAAATAAAAAGAAATATTCAGGACAGTTCCCCATCAGAATTCCCATGCCATCACCCGCTTGTGCGCCTTGCGCCGCAAGCCCGTTCGCTGCGCGGCGGGTGGCCCGGTTATACTCGGCAAAACTGATCACCTGATCTTCATGAAGAATGTATGGTTTTTCGCCTTGAGTTTCAGTCTGGTATTCAATTAAATCATGGACATATCGAATCTGAGAAGCTTCCGTCATGATACTACCCCCCTGCGGTTTGACGAGATGTATTCAATTAAGGAAAGTGAGTGTATTTAATAATTCATATCCCTAAAAAAAGCAATTATTAATAAAAGCTATCTCAAAATTACCTGTTTTGCGGAGGTCTCTATTGATAATTTTCCAGGAACCAATCTATCAGTTGGCGGGCAATGCTTATTTTACCCGGGATGAGAGGAAGGTCGCTCGCCGGGAACCAGCCCGCATCCTTAATCTCATTTCCATCTATGGTTATTTCTCCCTTGTCATAATCAGCTATAAACCCAATCATAACCGAGTTCGGGAAGGGCCAGGGCTGACTGCCAAAGTAGCGTATATTTTTAACCTCCAGGCCGACTTCCTCTTTAACTTCCCGTTTTACGCAATCTTCAAAGGTTTCTCCAGGCTCCACAAAGCCTGCCAGAACGCTGTAGAATCCATTTGGGAAACGACCGTTGCGCGCCAGGAGTATTTGATTTTCTTTCAGCACCGCCACGATAACTGCCGGTGAAAGGCGCGGGTAATTCAGCATCCCGCATTTTGGACAGACCTTTGCGCGCTCGTCACTTTTAGTTTCCACGTGTTCCCCGCACCTGCTGCAGAACTGGTTGGTCCGATCCCAATCGACTATCTGAAAAGCCCGTCCCGCCAGCCCGAAGAGCTCCGGCCCCATACTTTCAAACAGGCTTCGTAACCCTTGAAAAGCCATACCAGGGGGAGGATCGGCATGGTCCGCTAACTCCCCTGAATAGCAGGGACGGCCATCAAGCGTTCCAAGATATTGTGTTCGTACTGGGCTCAGGTTGAAGGTTTCAAGGTCTTCAAGGTACGGTATGGAAAAGGCTTCACCTTCCTTTTTAACCAGGAGTTTATACTCACGAAAAAGAAACCACCATTCGGGTTCGTTAGCTTCCGAGATCGGTACAACGGCTGGTATAAACCGCATTAATATTCCTTTGATCTGTATTTATGATGACTTGATAAAATAAAATTGAGCCAAATATCTGTAAATGAGACCTCTGCAAAACCACTAATTTTGAGATAGCTTCTTGGTATTTCCATTATCATTTTCACCCAGCGGTAAATTCCCGGGCTCTGTTATTCAAATAGGGGTTTGTGCTTCGAACCAGCGGCAATAGTTTCCTCCTGCCCGGCTTCATTCAAGGCGGTGAAATTTTCGCAGGCTTGAAGTATAAGCGGGAGCAGACGCATGTCGCCAGCGGTACACAGGCCTGTCACGTTTTGGGAGAGAACAAAATTGACCGCTCTTTGTATGTCATCCGGATTGGTGTAAGGCCGATACCATGTATTATGGCTTTGTGGCTGATCGCCCCATGCGCCGTGGGCAATCGATTTGATGATCATCGTACCCACGTCCCCTTCATGACACTTTGCCAGAAGCTCCTCAGCTTTTTTGCGGTAACCGGGGTTGGCATACAGGATGAAATTAAGTGGAAACAATATCGAATCGAAATCAAACCGCCGCAGGGCTTCGGTGAAGGTTGCCGGACCTTTGAGGCTGTGACCTCCAGTAATGCCGATGAAACGAGTTAACCCCTCTTCCCGCGCTTCAATGATCGCTTCGAGCGCGCCGCCGGTCTGTGTTACTTCATCCAGTTGTCTGATACTGGTGATGCCGTGAATCTGGTACAGGTCGAAATGGTCAACCTGCAACCGGTCAAGAGAGCGGCGCAGTTCGGCGGCGGCTTCGGCTTTGGAGCGTTCTCCGGTTTTACAGCCCAGAAAAAAACGATCACGCTCGCGAGCCAGCCAGGGACCGAGGCGTTCTTCTGCCAGGCCGTAAGAGGGGGCGACATCGATATGGTTGACTCCGGCTTCGATGACCTGCTCCATAACCGGATCGGTTTCCGCTTGGGTGGCTTTCGAAAAAGCATAAGAACCCAGGATGGCAACGGTGCTCATGTGTCCGGTTCGTCCAAAACGGCGCGTTTCCATTGCTTTCTCCCCCTGTTATATAAGTAATAGTCTTGCCACTACCCGGTGAAACGGTTCCCGTTGGTTCTTTATTTCAATGTAAATAGAAATCCGGATATTTGAAATAAATAACACAAGAAAGGACGCGAGGTCTATTAGTTTAAAGATTGATGGCAGTATTTACAATCCCTCTTCTTATCCCATGAAACCAGTTTTTACTCCTGATCTTTCTATTTCTCTTTCAGCTTTTTAAAGGCCCTTTTACCGAGTTCGTCTGAGTAAGCGCGCCAGGGATTTTTACCCTCGTGATCCTTCAATGACTCGATCACAAAATGACAGCACTCCGCTCGATGAGGAATCAGTTTTTCAACCCGGGCGGTTAAGTTTCCCTGTCCCAGGTCTTTCATGGCCTGAAACATTCCCTCAACGAAGTAGCGCTGAACCCGGCAGTCAAAGGCGGTGTAACGGTCCTGATGGGGACACCAGAGGATGTCGAATTCGCAGCGATCCCTGGAGGCAATAGAAGGGTCTTCCAGGGAGGCGTATAAAACCGTGTTTATTCCGGTGACGATATATGAAGCTCTTTCGATTTCATCAAGGTTCTCCGGGAAACTGGAATGTTCGATAAACCCTGCCATGGCCTCATACCCGGCCTTATTGATTGCCTTTCGCACCACCTCCTGGCCGGCTTCGCCAAAGGTTTCCTCAGCCGCCTTCAGGATATTGAGCACTGCGGTCGCCTGCATCGTTCCCCATACGAGCAGAACGGCCGGGTCAAAATCGTCCCGCCCCTCTGAAGCCTGCCGGAAATGCTTTACAGCTTCAGAATACGGCATTCCGAGTTGAACGTTTTGATAGCCCTCTTCCTTTCTTTTGCCCTTCGACCAGAGGCCCTTTTGGGTTGGGTATTGCGGTTTCGGCATCTCGCTTCCTCCTTGTGGAGTTTTCATTTTATTGTTCAGGATTTAAATCTGTTTTAGAATCATCGAAATCGAGGCGTTTGCCAACCCCGGATTCAAAGAACGCCTTCCTAAGAAATCCAGGTCTATCTTTCTCGTATGGTTCAAAGCTGAAAGCTAGGAGGTTGTTTAGGCCTTCACTGTTTCAACGTGCAGATATCTTAAGATTTTAGCAATATTCATGTGACGAAACGCATTTAAGAATATCATAACCTGCCTCTTGCCGCCACCTGTATTTGGCGGTATTATAATACCTGAAGTCTTGAACCGATTTTTCTGTTCAAGCGAACCTCGCGAATAGATATTTAACAGTGAAATCATTTGCTTAAAAAAGTTGATCATGTTAAGTCTTCATAAAACGATTACCTTTGAAGGTGATGGACAGCGAAAAGGCCTTGAATTTGAGCGAGGATTTATTTAACCGAGAAATTTTGTCAGTGAGCGAGTTGACCGCGCAGCTCAAGTCCCTGATCGAGCTCGAGTTCGGTCAGGTCTGGCTCACCGGGGAGATTTCCAACCTGCGCCTTCCGGGTTCGGGACATTACTACCTGACCTTAAAGGATGCGGGCGCTCAACTTCGGGCGGTTATGTTCCGAAGAGAGCAGCGTTACCTTGATTTTGAACCGGAAGACGGGCAGGAGGTTCTGGTTCGAGGACGTATTTCGGTTTATGAGGCCCGTGGGGAGTACCAGATAATTATCGATTACATGGAGCCCCATGGCGAGGGAGCGCTCAGGCTGGCCTTTGAAAAATTAAAAGCCAAACTGGCTGAGGAAGGTCTTTTCGATGAGGAACGAAAAAAGCCCCTGCCTTATTTACCTCAGCGGGTAGCCCTGGTCACGTCGCCCACCGGCGCGGCGGTCAAGGATTTTATCCGGGTAGCCAGACAGCGCTTTGAGAACGCGGCGCTGTCAATCTATCCGGTTCGTGTTCAGGGCGAAGGTGCCGCTCAGGAGATCGCCGATGCCGTAAAAGACCTGAACCGATGGGGCGGCTTTGACCTAATCGTTCTCACCCGGGGGGGAGGATCGCTGGAGGATTTGTGGGCCTTCAATGAAGAGATAGTCGCCCGGGCTGTGGCTTCGTCCGGCCTCCCAGTTGTATCGGCGGTGGGTCATGAGGTTGATTTTTCCATATCTGATTTTGTGGCCGATTTAAGAGCGCCGACACCTTCAGCCGCCGCTGCGTTGATATTTCGCGAAAAAGCGGTGTTAAAAACGCATGTCGATATCCTTATTAATCGGATGGTCATGGCTGTTCGAGGCAGGGTGAACCTGGTTCGGGAACAAACAGCCCATTTCCTCACGCGTTTAGGCGACCCTTTTAGGCGATTGGCCGATCGCCGGCTAAGGCTTGATGATTTGACAGATGAATTTATTAACACGGCCCGGCTGGTACTCGAAACCCGCCGTCAAACCCTGATGGAAACAAAAATCCGTCTGGCCATGAACAACCCCCGCATTAAACTGGAAACGGTCAAAACAAGGCTTAAAGGACTGCGGCAGACCATGATCAAGGCCGGTCTGGCTCGTGTGTCTCGTTCTCGCGAGAGCCTTCTGATATATTTATCGAGACTGGGGGATTTAAATCCGTTAGCCGTTCTAAAGCGAGGTTACGCCGTGGTCCGGAAGAGACCGGAATTAACCGTTTTACGTTCCGTGCGTGATACTGATGTCGGGGAAAAGTTAAACGTTCTCCTGGCAGAAGGTGAACTGGACGTAATGGTGGATGAGGTTAGATAAATGGCAGGAAAAAAAGAAGATGAATTGACCTTTGAAAAGGGACTTGGACGCCTGGAACAATTGGTTGAGGATCTGGAATCAGAAGAATTGAACCTTGATAAATCATTGTCACTGTTTGAGGAAGGGATTAAGCTGGCTCGCAATCTTAATAAAAAACTGGATCAGGTTGAACAAAAACTGGAATTGCTGCTCAAAAATGACAACGGTGAACTGGTAAGTGATAATTTCGCCCTGTCTTCTGATGAGGAAGAGGATAACGGACTTGGATCTTAAAGCTTACCTGGCTCAAAGAAGAGAGATGATTGACCGGGCGCTTGAAGAGGCCTTGCCCGAGGAGCACGGACTGGCTCAGATGCTGGACCGGGCTATGCGGTATAGTCTTTTCGCGGGCGGTAAGCGTTTGAGACCTATTCTCTGTCTGGCCGGGGCTGAAACCGTGGGAGGTTCCCCTGAGGCCGCCATGCCGGCGGCCGTGGCTCTGGAAATGATTCATACCTATTCCCTGATCCACGATGATCTGCCATTTATGGATGATGACGATCTGCGCCGAGGCAGGGCGACCAGTCACAAGGTTTTTGGCGAAGCCCTGGCAATCCTGGCCGGAGACGGGCTGCTGACCGAGGGCCTGGGGCAATTGGCCAGGGCTGGCCTTAAGGGTCTGGTTCCGCCGGATAGAGCCCTGGCGGCATTGGATGTTATCGCCCGGGCCGCGGGCAAGAAAGGTATGATCGCCGGGCAGGTGGTAGATATGGAGTCAGAGGGCCGTGAGGTGGATGAGACCGTGGTGAGGTTCATTCACAATCACAAGTCCGGGGCCTTGATCGCCGCGTCTGTGACTTCAGGCGCCATTCTTGGCGGCGGCGGCGAGAGCCAGATCGAAGCCATAAATTATTATGGGCGGAGCATTGGGCTTGCTTTCCAGATCACGGATGATATTCTGGATATTGAGGGCGATCCGGAACTTATGGGTAAGGAAACCGGCGGGGACGAGGATCGCTGTAAAGCTACTTATCCTGGCGTTGCCGGTCGAGACCGGTCCTGGGAGGTGGCTCAAGAAATGGTGGCTGAAGGCCGGGCCGCCCTGTCGGTTTTTGGGCGGGAAGCGGATTCCCTGCGCGAAATAGCGTCTTATTTTTTGACCAGGCGGAAATGAAACAAATTCACCCTGTTAATTACGAGGAGTTAGAGCGTTTGTCATAAATATGTTCTGTTTGGCCTTAGGGTGAGAGAAGGTTTAATTTCGGCCATTCGCGTAAGCCACCTTACGACAAACGCCAAAACATCATGTAATTGCCTTGTGTTATATGTTGTCAGCCGTTGTTAGAGCCTTGATTTACCTTAGTAATCAAACGGAACGTAATTCTGGCAATTACTAGAAAAATTAATTGGGGCTGATTAAAACACCGCTTTGATACCTAAGCTGACTGGCGGCTTTAATGATCTCTCATTTTGATGGTTAAACATAATTAAAAGAAGAACAGCTTTTGAACGATAAGTGAGTATTTCAGGAAATAAAATGTCACGCTTGTTAGATACGATAAATAGTCCGGCTGATTTGAGGCGGCTTGATGTTGATGAACTGCCGGTTTTGGCCCAGGATATCAGAGGTGAAATAATCAACACTGTAGCGAAAACAGGCGGGCATCTGGCGCCGTCGCTGGGTGTTGTTGAGTTAACGATTGCGCTGCATTATATCTACGATACCCCTCCGGATAGAATCGTCTGGGACGTGGGTCATCAGGCGTATGCGCATAAACTTCTCACAGGCAGACGCGATCAATTTAAGGCCTTACGGCAAAAAGGCGGACTCTCGGGTTTCCCAAAACGGGTTGAAAGCGAGTACGACTTACTGGATTCCGGTCATTCCTCAACCGCCATTTCAGCGGGTTTGGGCATGAGTGTCGCTCTTGAACTTAAACAAGCGCCAGGTCGGGTCATCGCTGTGGTCGGTGATGGATCGCTGACCGGCGGCATGGCTTTCGAGGGTCTGAACCAGGCAGGCGAACTCAGTAAGAATCTGATTGTGGTCTTGAATGATAACGAGATGTCTATCTCTCGCAATGTGGGCGCTTTATCATCTTTTCTTAGTCGTAAAATGACCAAAAAGGGTTATGTCGCCTTTAAAAAAGAGGTACAGAACTTTCTGCGCACTGTGCCGGGGATCGGGGAAAATATTATTCAGCTGGTCAGGCGCAGTGAGGAATCTTTCCGAGGTTTTATCTCCCCGAGCTTTCTTTTTGAAGCCTTTGATTTTGAATACATAGGGCCGATAAGCGGACACCGTTTCAATCGATTAATCGAAGTTTTTACCAACAGTAAGAACCTGGAGGGGCCGGTTTTAATTCACGTTATGACCGTAAAGGGTAAGGGCTATGAGCCGGCGGAAAAGAACCCTGTTCATTTTCATGGCGTCGGCGCGTTTGAGGTTAAAACCGGCAATCCGAAAAAAAGCCCGAAACCCGTGCCCACTTATACCGAGGTTTTCGGTCAGACACTTCTGGAGATGGCCGAACTCGATGAGCGCGTAATAGCCATAACCGCTGCCATGCCTGAAGGAACGGGCCTTTCTGCATTTGCCCAGCGTTTCCCGGACCGATTTTTTGACGTGGCTATTGCCGAACAGCATGCCGTTACCTTTGCCGCCGGTTTGGCCCTCGAAGGGTTCAAACCGGTAATTGCTATTTATTCAACATTTATCCAGCGTGCCTTTGATCAGATACTCCAGGACGTCTGCCTTCAGAACCTGCCGGTGGTTTTTGCACTGGATCGAGCCGGACTGGTCGGCGAGGATGGCCCAACTCATCATGGAATCTTTGATCTTTCCTTCATGCGGACTATGCCCAATATGACCATAGCTGTTCCCAAGGATGAGAACGAACTCCGTCAGATGCTGGCGCTGGCCCTTGATCATAATGGTCCGATCGCGATACGCTATCCCCGGGGACAGGGAGTGGGGCCGCTTTTTGGTGAGGAAAGCAAGCCTTTGGAAATCGGATGCGCTGAAGAATTAAGAACTGGTGACGATATACTTATTCTGGCTGTGGGAACCATGGTTCATCCAGCGTGTTCATGTGCCGAAACCTTGGCTGCCGAAGGTGTTGAAGCCAACGTCATCAATGCTCGCTTTGTCAAACCGCTGGATGAGAAGCTAATTCTTGACCGGACGCGTGCAGTTGGAAAGGTACTGTGTGTCGAGGAAAATACCGTTCTGGGCGGCTTCGGCTCAGCGGTTAGTGAGCTTTTATCCGAAAATAGTTTGTCAAACATACAAATAAAACACCTGGGCATCAGAGACTGCTTTATTGAACATGGCACTCAGGCTGAACTGCGCCAGAGTATCGGTCTCGATGCACCCGGAATCCATAAAGCCGCCCTTGAACTTTTAAACGATAAATGAAAAAAATTCGGGCTGATCAACTTACGGTCGAGCGAGGTCTGGCTGAAACGAGATCTCAGGCTCGGGCTTTGATCATGGCAGGTCAGGTACTGACCATGAGCGGCGGAATCGTGCGCAGCCGGGTGGAGAAAGCCGGACAAATGCTTGCGATTGAAACAGAACTGGTTCTCAAAGACAAGGGTGTAAGGTTTGCCAGCCGGGGAGGCTTGAAGCTTGATGGCGCTCTCGAAGATTTGAAAATGGACGTGAGGGGTTTAAGAGTGCTGGATGTCGGAGCCTCAACCGGCGGGTTCACCGATTGTCTGCTCAAACGCGGCGCTGACCATGTAACAGCCATAGATGTTGGTTACGGTCAGCTCCACTGGCGTCTCAGGGAAGATCCAAGAGTTCGGATTATGGAGAGAACCAACGCCCGGTTTTTAGAGCCGGACCGGTTTGAGGAATTATTCGATCTGGCAGTGATCGATGTTTCTTTTATTTCTTTGTCCTTGATTTTGCCGTCGATAAAGACCCTGATAAAGACCGGAGGAAACATCCTGGCCCTGGTTAAACCTCAGTTTGAGGCGGGCCGGGAGAAAGTCGGAAAAGGGGGAGTGGTGCGAGATACTAAGATTCAGCTTGAAGCTGTTGAATCGGTCGCCGCTGTGTCGAGGGGATTAGGGTTCGAGGTCCGTGACCGGCTGCCCGCTCGCATTAAAGGCCCCAAAGGAAATCAAGAATATTTTTTACTCCTTACCCTGCCACTCTAAACAAGTTATAGAAGCCATCTCAAAAAAGTTTTTTTACCCTAACTCATGAGCACCGCTTCGCTCACGCTGCAGCGGCATATGTCAGGCTCAAAATTAAGTCCTCGAAATATCTAACATATTCCTGCGGGTTAAATTTTCTTTCTCCGCGATTTAGACCAAAACGCTAATTTTGAGATAGCTTCTAGTAATTGCCAGAATTTTTTCCGTATGATTTCTAAGCTAAATCAAGCCTCTAACAGCGGCTAACATGATGTAACAGGCCGCAGTTACAGGATGTTTTGGCGTTTGTCATATGGTAACTTACGATAAAAATCGAAATTAAATCTTCTCCTGCCTCAAGGCCAAACGGAACTTTTTTATGACAAACGCTTTAGTTGTTTTTCACGCTTCTAGACAAGGATTTCAAGAGATTTCTGGTCTCCCTTTCTTCCTTTTTCATACGGCGGGTTTCATACACCACCGATCCGAGCAAAACGGCCAAACAGACACCGGACGCGGCCAGAAATTCCATGGGCTTTCTCCTTAAGCAATTTTGTCTTTTTAAAGAAGCAAAAAAAGTGCCAGGGCAGTGTTATTTATAAGTATCTGAAAATATTAAATTTCGAGGCAAGCAGCCGCTGATATAGTGTTATAATTTTGGCGGCGGGGTCAAATATTGCCTAGCTGTACACAATCGATTCAAGATTTGGGCGTGGTGAGTGGAAAATAATAAAAAAATACGGCGCAGAATTTGTTATCAATCTGCGCCGTATTTTAAATTTGGGAAAATATATTTTAACGGGCACCTCTTTTGGAAGCCTTGATCGGATTGAGCATCGGTTTTTTACTCTCGGTTTTTTCCTTGATGTGTGTTGCCAGGTTACAAGTTCCTCGACGCCATTTTATCTGTGGGTCTGGAACCGTAATGCAGAAAACTCCGGCTTCAAATTCACGAGCTCTTTCGCAACCTTCACACTGAGGAATGATCGTGTGGCATGTGCCGCCGTTAAATTCGCACCCCTTTTTGGTCATGAAGACACATTCCACACCTTTTTTTACGGTTTGACAATTCATTGGAACCACTCCCTTATACAAAATTTAAGGGTGACGAGTGGCCACCCTTCTTATTGGTTAAGGCCTTATATACTAGCAATTTTAAACCTGTCAATCCTTTTTTTAACATTATTGACATTTTTTAATGATGGAATGACAAAATTTATCGAAACGGCTGCTTATTTTTATAATCCTGGATTATGCGCTAAAGCGGTCAAAAAATTTCATATATCCCAATCAACCATCTGATATGATATCAAAAAACTGATCAAAAGCGAGATTAGCCTTTTTGTTTCAGCCGGTATGGTATCGTTCAAGCTGGTGGCCAGGGCAGCTTCTGACCTGAAAAAATCCGCTGGTCTGCTCATGGTGCCCTATGGCAAGGTCAGGGAGCTCCTTGATCCTTTTCGACCGGACAGTTTATGTGCTACATAACTAGGTCATATCGTGTGCTAATGACAACCCCCTGATTTTACTTGACCGGAAGGGGTATTTTCTTATAAAATACATATAATTATTTAAAAATGTTCATTTGGCGGAGGCGGTTATGCCATATTACGTGTGGAAAGGGGTTAACACTAAAGGTAATAAAAGAAAAGGCAAAATGGAGGCGGACAGTGAGAAAGCCGTAGAAGCCTACTTAAAGCGCCTTCGCATTGCTCCGACCTCAATTAAACCTGCGCCCAAAGATCTATTTGAGAATATAAAATTCCTGCAGCCGAAGGTAACCAATAAGACCATCATCATCTTTACCCGCAATTTCTCAACAATGATCGACGCGGGCCTTACTTTGGTTAAATGCCTTGAAATACTGTCTAATCAGGAAGACAATCCAACTTTTAAGAAGGTACTTTTAGACGTAAAGGACAACGTTGTTACCGGCGCGACCCTTTCCGAGGCGTTTAAAAAACACCCCAAACATTTTGATGACCTGTATTGCAACCTTGTGGCCGCTGGAGAGGAGGGCGGTATCCTGGATATTATCTTCCAGCGTTTGGCCCGTCATATTGAAAAGGCCGCCAAACTTAGATCAAAAGTCAAGGGCGCCATGATGCTGCCCGGGATAATCTTCGTAGTGTTTATTGTCGTTATGGTCTTCATGCTTTATTTCGTCATTCCTGTTTTCGCGGAAATGTTTGAGGGTATGGGCGCGCAGCTGCCTGCGCCGACCCAATTTCTCGTCAGCCTCAGTAACTTCACCAAAAAGAATATCATTTATATCATAGTCGCTACCGCAGTCTTCATTTTTTTATTCAGGCGTTTTAAAAATACGGAAAGAGGGCAAGTCATCTGGGATCGGACTATACTGCAGGTTCCCATTTTTGGAGATTTACAGCGCAAAATGGCTGTCGCCCACTTCACGCGAACCCTTTCCACAATGATGAGTTCTGGTGTTCCCATCATGGACGGCCTGGAGATAACAGCCCACACAGCTGGTAACAAGATCATCGAGGAAAGCATAATCGACACTCGGCAGGCTATATCCGAGGGGCGTGTAATAGCTGACCCGTTGGAAGAAAGCGGTGTTTTTCCAGCCATGGTTATACAGATGATTAGTGTGGGCGAGGAAGCCGGAGCGCTGGAAACCATGCTCGCCAAGATCGCCGACTTTTATGATGATGAGGTTGATGCCGCGGTGGAGGCGTTAACCACTGCCATTGAACCATTAATGACCGTTATTATGGGTGTTGGCGTCGGAGGTTTGATGATAGCCATGTACATGCCCATGTTCCAGATAGGTGATCTTATCTAACCGGACATTTCTATATAACAAAGAATTTTCACCGCTCAACACCGGGAACCGCAGACAATGGGAGATAATCAGGAACACATGAAGCGATTATCATAACTTGTGCTTTTGTAAATATCCGTATTTCACAAATTCAACTCATTATTTCGTGAAGATCAAAAATACTCCCCCTAAACCAGGTTCCAGCCTATTAAAAATTATCTCATGATCGAGGAACCAGTAAACTCAGACCCTAAACATACCCCGACCGCTAAGCTGCGCCTGTTGATGTTCTTTCGGGTGCTCATTATTACCTTTCTATTAGGGGCAACGGTTGTTGTTCAGCTGCGGGATCCCTGGGGCGCTGTTAATGTAAGCCTAACCGGCTTGTATATCATCATCATCGCGATCTACCTGCTAACTTTTTTCTATGTCCTGATCTTACCTCGTTTCACTCCCGTAAGAATTCAAGCGTACATTCAGAGCATTGGCGATGTCTTGATGATTACGGGAATTATTTACTTAACTGGCGGTATTGAGAGTATTTTTTCCTTCATGTACATTTGGGCCATTATAAACGCCAGTTTTATTCTTTATAGAAAAGGCGCGTTTCTGATCGCCTCGTTCTCCATTATAACGTATGGGCTCATCCTTGATTTGCAGTACTACCAGTATATAACTCCCTTTTACACCCGCCTGGATTCCCCAACTTACAGTTTGGCTTCAGACGTTCTATATAGAATTCTGATTAATCTGTGCGCTTTTTACCTGGTGGCCTATCTGTCTGGATATCTTTCATCTCAGGTTGAGGATACGCAGCGAAGGCTTCAGGCCAAGGAGACTGATCTTAAAAGGCTGGAAGATCTTAATGACAGCATTGTTAAAAGCATTGAAAGCGGATTGATGACTCTGGATCTTAACGGAAGGATTCTATCTTGTAATCCGGCAGCGGAACGGATAACAGGCTTTACTTCCAACCAGATTAAAAGCCATCTCTATACCAGGATCTTCAAGGATTTGAGTCTTCCGGCCTTAAGCGATTCGGAGGATATAAAGACACAACCCGTCCCTTACATCTTCACCAGGCCGGACGGTCAGCCTTTATACCTCGAAATATCCCTTCAGGGCTTGAAAGACAGCGCGAATATCAACTGGGGCAGGCTTCTGGTCTTTCAGGACAAAACCCGCATTCATCAGATGGAGGAAGAAGTCCAAAGGGTGGGCAAATTGGCCGCGGCAGGTGAGGTCGCCGCTGGAATTGCCCACGAGATCAGGAACCCTCTGGCTTCCATGAGCGGGTCCATTCAGATGTTAGAGGCAGAATTGAAAGGCAAAAAGGATCATGCGCCTTTAATAAAAATCATCCGCCGTGAAATGGACCGCCTCGAAAATATCGTCCGTGATTTCCTTTTATTTGCCCGGCCTCGATCCGGTAATCCTGTTCATGTCAATCTCTTACAGGCCACTCAGGATATTATCAACGATTTTAACAGGCAGGTTGAGCAGAAAGACGCCGCGACCTTGATCGCGGTCAACTGTTCCGAAGTTTTTATTCATTTTGACCCTCTTCAATTTGAACAGATTATGTGGAACCTTCTTTTAAACGCTAAGGACGCCATCGCCGACGGCGGGAGTATATCAGTCGCGTTGGAGCCTGATGAAGTTAAAAAGGGTATGGCCAGGGTGATCGTAAGTGACACCGGTCATGGTATCCCTGAGGTTGATCTGCCGCATATATTCGATCTTTTTTATACTACAAAGGAAAGAGGCACCGGGCTGGGCCTGCCTATAGTTTCCCGGATCCTCGAAGGCGGGGGCGGCCGGATTCAGGTTTTTTCACAACCGCAGATCGGGACCATCTTTACCATCTATTTACCGCGTTCGCAGTGATCCTGCTCATTTCACTATTTGTTCTTGGTGAGGATTTCGTTTAATTTTCATGGTTTTAACTTGACTCGAACCCCGAATTGGACTATAAGTCAATTCCCAAATTACACATCCTGTTTTAAAAGGAATGGGCTTTTTAAAACCTTGAGCTTTTAAAAATGGAGTTATGATTTTTACATAAGGAAGTAAATCAAAATTGGGTGAAAGTAATGTAATCAAACAGCGCCGTGAAAAGGCCCTTGCGTTAAAAACGGAAGGCCTGAATTTATATCCCAATCATTTTCGTCCCCGAACACAGGTCTCTGAGTTACACTCCAGGTTCGGTCAGGAAGATGCCGCGGCCCTGGAAAAAGTGGAAGAAACATTTCACCTGGCCGGCCGGGTTATGGCCAGGCGTGATTATGGCAAATCTACCTTCTTCGATATGCAAGATCATTCCGGCCAAGTTCAGGCTTATCTGCGCCGTCAGGACGTGGGGGCGGAGACTTATGATCTGTTCAAAAAGCTGGATATCGGAGATATTGTCGGGCTTGAAGGACGCATTTTCCGTACCCGGACGGGCGAGTTAACCCTTCTTGTTTCCAGTCTCGAACTGGTAACCAAGTCGCTCTTGCCTTTGCCCGAGAAGTACCATGAGATAAACATCGAACTGAAATATCGCCAGCGTTATCTCGATCTAATCATGAATAAACAAACCCGTGAGGTCTTTACCAAGCGGACCCGCATTATCTCCCTGCTCAGGCGATTTTTAGAAAATCGATCCTTTATCGAAGTCGAAACTCCGATGATGCACCCCATCCCAGGAGGGGCTACGGCTCGGCCTTTTGAGACCTTTCATCATACCCTGGACATGAAGCTTTATTTGCGCGTGGCCCCGGAGCCTGAAAAGGCTTCTGGTAGGAGGGTTCAACAGGGTTTACGAATTAAATCGTAATTTTCGCAATGAAGGAATTTCCACACAGCATAATCCTGAATTCACCATGCTGGAATTCTACCAATCCTATGCCAGTTATGAAGACCTGATGGATTTGACCGAGGAGATGTTTACAACCGTGGCGCGGGAGTTAAACGGTTCAGAATCCGTCACCTATCAGGGCCGGTCAGTCAAGCTGAGTCCGCCCTGGGCCCGGTTGACTTTCCATGAGTCACTCAGGGAGATCGGGGGAGTGCCTTCAGAGGTGTTTGAATCCCGGGATCATGCGCTGGCTTTCTGTGATGAAAACGGGATCGAGAAATCCAAGGAAAACTCCTGGCGAAAATTTTCGACATTTTTGTGGAACCGAAGTTGATCGATCCCACCTTCATCATCGGTTATCCTACGGATATCAGCCCGTTAGCCCGGCGCAATCAGACCGATCCAAGTATTACTGACCGATTTGAGCTGTTTATTGTTGGCCGCGAGATGGCTAACGGCTTTTCTGAGCTTAACGACCCAATTGATCAGAGGGGCAGGTTTTTGGCCCAGGTCGCAGAGAGAGAGGCTGGTGATGAGGAAGCGCTGTTTATGGATGAGGACTATGTTCGGGCCTTGATGTATGGCATGCCCCCAGCGGCTGGTGAAGGCGTGGGGATAGATCGGCTGGTTATGCTCCTTACAGATTCCGCCTCTATCAGGGACGTCATTTTATTTCCTCATTTACGGCCCGAATAATAAGGAGGTCAATGAGGAGTGGCCTTTGAGACCTTTATCGCCTGGAGATATTTTAAGGCCAAACGTAAACAGGCTTTTATTTCATTAATTACAGTCATTTCTTTGGCCGGGGTGGCTGTGGGCGTGGCTGCCTTGATCGTGGTCTTGTCCGTAATGAGCGGAGTTCAGGAAACCTGGAAGGAAAAGATCCTCGGGGTCAACTCCCACGTCGTTATTCTGAAATACGGCCGATCCATGGAAAACTACAAAGAAATGCTCCCTGAGGTTCGGGAGGTTAAAGGAGTTCTGTCGGCAGAGCCTTTTATATACAGTCAGGTCATGTTGAGCGCGCTCGGCGGTGTCTCCGGTGCGATCTTAAGGGGAGTTGACCCTGTTTTGACCGGGCAGGTGGGACATCTGAGCAAGAGCATAACATCCGGCCGGCTTTCCGAATTGGCTGGTAAGGCCGGATCTCCGGGTGAGGACCTGGGAACGATAATTCTAGGGCAGGAACTGGCCAGGACCTTAGGCGTTATTCTCGGGGATACTATTAAAGTTATTTCACCGATGGGTAAGATTACCCCTCTAGGGGGACGCACTCCGCAAACCAGAAATTTCAAGGTTGTGGGGCTGTTTAAATCCGGCATGTACGAATATGATTCGACATTGGTTTATGTTTCATTGAGTCAAGCCCAGGACTTTTTGAACCTGGGACCGACTGTAACCGGGCTGGAAGTCAAGGTTAACGACATTTACATGGCCGATAAGATCAAGGGAGCGATTCTACAACGGCTGGGACAGGGATACTGGGCCAGGGATTGGATGGAGATGAACCGCAACCTTTTCTGGGCTCTTAAACTGGAAAAGTTCGCTATGTTCGTCATCCTGCTGTTGATTGTTCTTGTAGCGGCTTTTAATATCGTTTCGACTTTGATAATCGTGGTTATGGAAAAGGCCAAAGATATCGCGATTCTCAAGTCCATGGGCGCTACGGGATTCAGTATCATGAAAATATTTGTATTCCAGGGCTTGGTCATCGGTGTCATCGGCACTTTATTTGGGCTGGCGGGCGGAGTTTTGCTCTGTGATGTTCTGCGCCGTTATCAATTTATCAAGATCCCGCGGGACATTTACTATATAGATACCCTGCCGGTGAGAATGGAGGCCCCGGATGTGATTCTTGTCATCCTTATGGCTGTAGTGATCAGTTTTCTTGCAACCCTCTACCCTGCCTGGCGAGCTTCCCGGCTCAAGCCGGTGGAGGCCTTGCGGTATGAGTAGGGGCGTACTTTAAAGTGAAAAACGAGTGGGGCCACGTTATTGTTGAAGGTCTGATCAAGACCTTCCAAACAGGATCAAGTCAAGTCGAGGTTATAAAAGGTATCGATCTTACAATCAAGCGCCGCCAGAGTCTGGCTGTGATCGGTGCCTCGGGGGTCGGGAAGTCTACCCTGCTACATATTTTAGGAACTTTAGAAGAGCCAACTTCCGGGCGAGTCTTTCTGGATGGTCTTGATTTGTATCAGCAGAGTCCCAAGGCTCTGGCCAGGATCAGGAATCGGAAGATAGGTTTCGTTTTTCAATTTCATCACCTTCTTTCAGAATTCAACGCGTTGGAAAACACGGCTATGCCGGCCCTGATTCAGGGTTTGAGCAGGAAGGATGCTTATGGCGAAGCAGAAGAAATGCTGGTTCGGGTAGGCCTGCGGGAAAGATTGCGCCACCGGGTCGGAGAGCTTTCCGGCGGGGAGCAGCAGCGAGTGGCCGTGGCTCGGGCTCTGGTCGTTGAGCCTGAGCTGCTTTTGGCAGATGAACCTACCGGCAACCTTGATTCTCAAACCGGCCGGCGAATTAATGAGCTTTTGATCCAGCTTAATGAAGAGAAAGGCTTGACTACAATTGTTGCAACCCATAACCTTGAGCTTGCAAGTATGATGTCCTCACAAATCAGATTGATTGATGGCCGGGTTCAAGAGGAAAGATGAAAAGAATGCTGAAACGAATTGCTTTGCTTTTGATTTTATTGATGGTGTTACCGGGTTTGGCCCGGGCTGCTGAGACGGTTAAGGTTGGTGTTCTTCCGTTTACGGTCTATGGCAAGGAAGATTTAAATTATCTCCGAAAGGGGATTCAGGAAATGTTGACGGGTCAATTTCTGGATCACGGCGTCGAGACGGCTACCAAAGCCGATATTCGGCAAGCCCTGGGGGCAAGAGAACTGGTCGAGGTGAGTGAACAAATCGCCAGGAAATTTGGCAAAGCCCTGAACGTCGATTACATCATTTATGGAAGCCTCACAAAAATTGGCCGCAGTATTTCACTAGATGCCAGAATAGTTGACACCCTGGGTCTTAAAAGAACTGGATCCGTTTTTGTTCAGGGAGAAGGTCTTGAAAATCTGGCGGCCCTGATTAAGGACCTCGCGGTTAAGGCGACATTTAAAATTACTGGCCGGCAGAAACTATCCAAGATTATTATTTCAGGCAACAAACGTATTGAATCTGACGCCATCAAAACGGTGCTCAAGAGTAAGGAAGGCGATATCTTTTCCAAGACAAAGATATCAGATGACTTAAAGAGCATCTATAGAATGAATTATTTTGAGGATGTTAAGGTTGAAGTGGAGGATTCAGAGGAAGGGAAAATCGTCCATTTCACCGTGGATGAAAAACCATCCATTCGGCAGATTGAGTTTGTAGGCGTACGGAGGGTTGAAGAGAAGGATTTGCGCGAGGTGTTGGGGTACTCGCTTTACTCGATCCAGGACACAAAAAAGATCGTGGACAGTGTGGAAAATATTAAAGAGGTATATCGGGAAAAAGGGTACTATAACGCTGAGGTGATCTATAAGATTGAGAATATTGGACCCAAAATGGTTGGTATTCGATATGGCATCAAGGAAAGGGGCCGAGTTTACATTAAAAGGATCGATTTCAAAGGCAATGAGAATGTCAATCGTAAAAAACTGCTGGATCTCATGGAAACCAAGGAAAAAGGTTTTTTTACCTGGCTTACCGATGCGGGCATCCTCAAACGGGACGATTTGAAAGAAGACATTTCAAAAATTTTGACGTATTATTATAACCATGGGTATATCAAGGTTCAAGTGGCCGACCCTTTTGTCGAGGTGGAAGAAGACGAAATGGTGGTTACTATCCAAATTAACGAAGGTCCTCAGTATAAGGTCGGAAAAGTCTCTTTCACCGGGGACTTGATTGAGCCGGAAGAAAAGCTTTTCTCCCTGATTGAAATCGACAAGCAGGCTTTTTTCAACCGGGAAATTATACGGAAGGACATGACAGAGATCAACTCTTTGTATTCTTCTCATGGATACGCCTTTGCCCTTGTTTCCCCCTTGATAAGGGAACATGAGGACACCCTATCGGTCGATATCACCTATAAGATTACAAAAAATCAGTTGGTCTATATTGAACGTATTGAAATAACGGGCAACACCAAAACAAGAGACAAAGTCATTCGCCGGCAATTCAAGATCAACGAGGGAGACCTGTTTTCAAAGGAAAAACTCAAAAAGAGCGCCATGAATCTGAACCGCCTCGGTTATTTTAAAGATATTAAATTTTCTCAAACCAAGGGAAGCGCAGACAACAAGCAGAACGTCAAGATCAAAGTGGAAGAGCAGCCTACCGGAGCCTTTTCAATTGGGGCTGGTTACAGTTCATACAACAAGGTTTTTGGTATCTTTTCAGTCAGTCAAAATAATCTGTTTGGAAAGGGCCAGAAACTTGTGCTTGAAGGCAGCGTTGGGGATAAAATCACCGAGTATTCAATGAGTTTCACGGAACCCTGGCTCTTTGATATTCCTTTGTCAGCCGGTATTAGTATTTATGACAGAACTCAGAAATATACTGATTACGATAAGGATGCGATCGGTGGAATTATAGGGTTGGGATATCCTATCATGGAATACGTCGGTTTATCCGGAAGATATAAATATGAAGACGCTGTCATAGAAAATATCGATGAAGATGCTTCCGTTACACTTGAGACGATGGAGGGGAGGTGGAAAACCAGCAGCATCACCGTGGCACTTCGACGGGATACTCGCAACCGATTCTTTAATCCCTCTTCCGGATCGGACAACTCAATAACGGTGGAGTATGCCGGCGGCTTCTTAGGCGGAACTAGTTATTTCAATAAATACGTGCTCAATTCAGGCTGGTTTTTCCCTCTGCCCTGGGGAGAACATGTCTTTTTCGCCCGCGGTAAGTTCGGGTTTCTCGAGGGAAGGGCTGGCGGTAAAGTGCCTATCTTTGAAAACTTCGTACTGGGCGGCATGAATAGCTTGCGAGGCTTTAAATGGGGTTCCATCGGCCCGCTCGACCCGGCGACCAATACCGTCCTGGGCGGGGAAAAAATGGTATTATTCAATTTCGAATACATCTTTCCCCTCATAAAGGACGCCGGATTGATGGGAGTCGTCTTTTTTGATACAGGCAATGCTTACAGATCTGATGAAAATATTGATTTTAGCAGTTTGAGGAAGAGTGCGGGGGCTGGCATTCGGTTTTTCAGCCCCTTGGGACCTCTGCGGTTGGAATGGGGCTATGTGCTTGATCCGAAACCGGGAGAACAGACCAGTTCCTGGGAGTTCAGTATTGGTTCATTCTTTTAAATATATCAACATCTCTAGTTTTGGGAGGACGAATATGCATAAAAGAAGTTTGATAACCAACCTTTTATTGTGTTTAACCCTTGTTTGTTTTATGGCGGTGGCAGCGCCTTTGCCGGCATTATCCGCCGAAGTGATTAAAATTGGTGTCGTCAATATTCAAAAGGTAATTAATGAGTCTCAAAAAGGTAAGGTAGAAAAAGAGAAGCTTATCAAGAAATTCGAACAGATGCGCAAAGATCTGGACTTAAGACGAGCCGAGATCGAAAAGGCAAAGTTAGAACTAGAGCGTCAATCAAGTATCCTTGCGCCTGACGTGCGTTACGATAAAGAAAAAACCTTGAAGCGTAAGATAAGGGATTTTGAGGATCATTACCGGGATGTCAACGAGCAGATGAAAAGAGAGGAAATAAAAAGCACCAGGCCTATTCTTGAAAAACTTTCCCAACTGATTACCAAATATGGGCAGGAAAAAGGTTATACCTTGATTCTGGAAAAAAATCGGTCCGGGGTCATTTACGCTCCCGGGACTATCGATCTGACGAATGAATTGATGAAAATTTATGATGCAAGCAAGTAATTGTCGGTGCATGTAAAGAGCTGGCATTTGGTAAAATTGAGTTAACGTTTCAATACACTCCCAAAAGGTATAGAATGTGAAACTGCCTCGTTCATATAAATTAGGAGAGCTGGCGGAACTGGCCCGAAAAGAGATCAGATCACGATTGGTGGAACTTGGAAGTCCAGACCTGCCTCATGACATTGAGATGGTGGGTGATCCTGAGGTCATTATCAGAGCTATATCCCCGATCGAGGCTCTTGAACCAGATTGTTTGACTTTCGCAGTTTCAAAACCATATCTTGTTAAGGCCGAAGAGGGAAAAGCAGCGGCGATTATTCTTCCAGACTCACTGGCCGGCCAGACCAAACCTTACTTGCAAGCTCCAGCGCCTCGTCTTGTTTTCTCGGTACTGTTAGAGCTGACAATAGAAGAACCCTCGTTGGTCCAAGCGGATACGTCACAGGTGCGGTTTAAAAATCGTGCAAGCGTCGATCTGGGTAATGACGTGATCATTGGTGACTGGTGCTATATTGGCGAGAATGTTAAGATCGGGCGAGGCTGCCGCATTTATCCGCAAGTTTTTATCGACGATAATGTGGTGCTGGGTGAAGGATGCGTGATTTACCCCAGGGTAACCCTTTTTAGACGCACTACCCTGGGAGACAAGGTTATTGTTCATTCCGGGGCTGTTATCGGAGATGATGGGTTCGGGTATAACCAAATTCCAGACCCCGGGCGGGGCAGGCTTCTTCACGTTAAAAATGAACATGCCGGAGGCGTCCTGATTGAAGATAACGTCGAGGTTGGCAGTCAGGTCTGCGTTGATCGAGGTTTGGCGGGCATAACCGTAATCGGGGCTGGAACCAAAATAGATAATCTGGCGCAAATCGGACACAATGTCAGAATCGGGCAGGATTGTATTGTCGTACACGCTTCAATTGCCGGAAGCGCGAAAATTGGGGACAGGGTCTTTCTCATGGGGGCCAATGTCAAAGACGGTATCGAAATAGGTGATGAAGCTCTTGTCCTGGCGGGGGCGACAGTTTTGAGCGACATTCCGGCTGGAAGGATGCGCTGGGCAGGCTTTCCGGCTCAAGACGCTGGTCAGGAATGGAAGATCACCGCCTTAGCACGCAAAGAGCTGCCTCGTGTAAGGCAATTCTTAAAGGTATTTAAGAAGGCGGCATCATTTGAAGAATTAAAATCAAAATTTTTCGAGGCAGAAACCAAAAAAGACCGAAATTAAAGGATGTAAAATGAACGATCCTATTGATATCAATGAAATCATCGAACTGCTGCCCCACCGTTATCCATTCCTCCTGGTGGATCGGGTAGTTTCTTATGAAGAAAACAAGACGATCTCAGTTTACAAGAACGTTACATATAATGAACATTTTTTTCAGGGCCATTTTCCGGGAAATCCGATAATGCCTGGTGTTTTGATAGTCGAAGCCATGGTTCAGGCCGGGGGTCTTTTATACATGCTGTCCACAAAAAATGATCCCAAAAAAGGAACCATGTATTTTATGGGCATGGATAAGGTCAAGTTCCGCCGGCCGGTTGTGCCTGGAGATCGTTTGGACATTAAAACTGAAGCCATAAGGTTTGGAAGTCGGGGTATCAAATTCAGGGGACAGGCCACTGTAGGTGATGCCAAGGCCGCTGAGGGTGAATTTTTAGCGACAATCGTTGCTGCCGTCCCATAGCTATCGGTACGAAAACTTATAAGGAATTTAACATGCAAATTCACCCCACCGCGATAGTTGATCCAGGGGCCGAACTGGCGGAAGACGTCAAGATCGGACCTTACGTGATTATAAATAAAGATGTCTCTATCGGCGCGGGCACCGAGATTATGGCTCATGCCCACATAGATTCCTACACTAAAATTGGCCGCGGCTGCACAGTTTATCCCTCCGCTTCCCTTGGCACCGCACCGCAGGATGTTACCTACGCCGGAGAAAATACCGAACTTATTATCGGCCATAATGTGACAATACGCGAGTTTGTTACCGTCAATCGAGGCACGTTGAAGGGCGGGGGGGTAACTCGTGTTGGTGATGGCTGTTATCTCATGACTTACGCCCACGTCGGACACGATTGCCAGATCGGCCGAAATGTCACGCTGGTAAATAATCTTGCCATGGCTGGCCATGTCATCGTGGAAGATGAGGCTATTCTGAGCGGTTTGGTAGCGGTCCATCAGCATGTCCGTATTGGAACTCATGCTTATATCGGGGGCGTAAGCAGAGTGACCAAGGATGTTCCACCTTATATGCTGGGTCAGGGAGTCACTGATTTCAAGCTTTATGGCCCAAATACTATCGGTCTCAAGCGTAAGGGATTCCCTCGCGAAACTATCGCCGCTCTTCGCGGAGCTTTTCATCTTGTCTTTCGCACCAATCGTCTCCTGGCGGAGACCCTCGAGGATGCTTTGATCAAGTTCCCGGACGTGCCGGAAGTGAAAAATATGGTTGAATTTATCAAGTCATCCAAACGGGGAGTAACCAGATAGGCGGCATGCAAAAAATCGGACTGGTGGCCGGACAAGGTCAGTTTCCGTTTTTATTTGCCCGTGCTGCCCGCAAAAACGGTGTGAAGGTTTTTGCCGCGGCGCTGGAGGGAGAAACGCGGCCGGAACTCGAACAGGTGGTCGAAGAAATCTTCTGGGTAAAATTCGGGCAGGTTAACAAGATCATTTCCTTCTTTAAACAGCGGGACCTCAAAGACGCCGTCATGGCCGGGGGCGTTACCAAAACCAAAATGTTCAAACATTTTGAACCGGACGAACGAGTTAAGGCCATGATGGGTCGCCTCAAAACCCTCAATGATGACAATGTTCTGCGGGAACTCGCGGCCGAGTTTGAAAAAGAAGGCATTATTATTCGCCCTTCGACCCTTTATTCCCCTGAACTCCAGGCCCCTTCAGGTATTTTGACCCGCCGCTCACCGTCTCCGGATGAGGAGGCTGATATTGAGTTTGGGTGGCAGATAGCCAAGGATGTCGGGAATCTGGACATCGGTCAATGTGTGGTCGTGCGTAATCGAGTCGTTCTGGCCGTTGAGGCCATTGAAGGCACGGATGAGACCATCAGACGCGGAGGAAGACTCGCCAGGCAGGGCGCTGTCGTGGTCAAGGTCATCAAACCTAATCAGGATTTTCGTTTCGATGTGCCATCCGTCGGTCCGGGCACAGTGGCGGTTATGAATGAGGTTATGGCCTTAGTCCTGGCCATTGAAGCTAAAAAGACATTGATCTTTGATGCTGACGAGATGATTGCCGCGGCGGACCGGGCCGGAATCGCCATCGTCGCTAGAGAAAGTGAATAAAGTCATAAAAGTTGGAGTGGCAGGGGTCGGCTATCTGGGCCGATACCATGCCGAGAAGTACAAGGCCATACCTGGTGTTGACCTGGTGGGCGTTGCCGACGTGGAGCCGGAGCGTGCCGAAGCCGTAGCCGCGAACCTTGGCGTCAAGCCTTTTTTTGATTCGCAGGAGCTCATTGGCCGGGTGGACGCGATCAGTGTCGTCGTCCCGACCAAGTACCATTATGAAGTTGCTCGCCCTTTTCTTAAACAGGGCGTGCATGTCATGCTGGAGAAACCTATTACCCGAACTCTTGAGGAAGCCGACAGCCTGATAGAACTTGCTGAAAAGAATAACCTTGTTCTCCAGGTTGGGCACCTCGAGCGATTCAACCCCGCCTTTAAGACCGTTTCCTCTATGATTGACACACCCCTTTTCATAGAAGCCAGCCGAATCAGTTCCTTCCCGGAACGTGGCACAGACGTGGACGTGGTGCTTGACCTTATGATTCATGATCTCGATATCGTCTTGAATCTCGTGGGAAACAGGCCGGTTTCGGTCCAGGCCGTGGGCGCGCCGGTTGTGACAAATCACGTGGACATCGCTAACGCTCGTCTTGAATTTGATTCAGGCTGCGTGGCCAACCTGACGGCCAGCCGAATATCGGATAAAACCCTTCGAAAAAGTCGTATCTTTCAAAAGGATGCTTATTTTTCCATTGATTACGGCGAGCGGCAGGTCATGGTGGCCCGGCGTTCGGCGGAAGGGCCTTCTGGCAAGCCCGAAACCACGACTCAAGAACTTACGGTGCCTTCCGGTGACTCGCTGGAGGATGAACTGAGGTCCTTTATTAACTCTGTGGCGAACAGGTCGGCTCCACTAGTTAGCGGTGAGGACGGCCGCCGGGCTCTGGCTTTGGCCTTGCAAATTATGACGAAGATCAACGACCGCTTAAAGAATTGGCCCGAGATCGCGGTGGAGGAGTAGGGATGTCACCCTGCCTTATTGCAGACCAACGAACGGTTATTCGAGGTCTTTGGTTTTGACACGTATTATGATCGCGGCCGGGGAGTCTTCAGGGGACCTTCATGGTTCCAATCTGGTTCGTTCGGCCTTGAGTCTTGATCCAGATCTCGAATTCTATGGACTCGGCGGAGAAAAAATGAAGGCCGCCGGGGTTCAGCTTCTTTTTGATCTGGAGCACCAGGGACTCGCCGGTTTGGCCGAGGTTATTACCGGCTTGAAGAATACCCTGGCCACCCTAAATACTTTAAAAAACTCGCTTAAGCAAGAAAGGCCATCCGGCCTGGTTTTAATTGATTACCCGGATTTTAATCTGAGTTTGGCAAAAACGGCCAGGAGGCTGGGTATTCCTGTTTTTTATTACATCAGCCCTCAGGTTTGGGCCTGGAGGCGGGGCCGCATAAAAAAAATCAAGCGGCTGGTCAATCAGATGGTAGTTGTCTTTCCGTTTGAGGTGGCTTATTATAGGCAGCATGGGTTCGATGTTTCATTTGTGGGGCATCCTTTGCTTGATGTCATGGATATTCCTCGCCCTAAGGAGGAGGTTAAGGCTGAACTTGGTTTTGCTGCTGCGGAGCCTTTGCTAGGATTACTGCCTGGCAGCCGTATGTCTGAGATTAGGCAGCATTTACCTCTGATGCTGGAATGCGCTTCTCAGGTGAGAAATCAGGTGCCCGGTCTCTCTTTGGCAGTGGCCCAGGCTGATACCATAAAAACCGAGGAATTGGATCCATATCTCGACGCCTGTCCGATCAAGGTGAAGGTGATGCGTGGGCAGACACACTCCCTGCAAAACGCGGCTGACGTGATTTTAGCCGCTTCAGGGACGGCGACTTTGGAAACGGCCCTGATGCTCACCCCCATGGTGGTTATTTACCGGGTACGGAGTTTGACTCTTTTCTTGTTAAAACGTTTAGTCAAGCTGGAACATTTTGCTATGGCCAATTTAATTGCCGGAGAAAGACTCGTGCCGGAACTCTTGCAAAAACAGGCGCGTCCAGATAGAATTACAGCCGAACTCGTAAGTCTTCTGAAAGAGCCTGAAACCAGGACGAAAATGATTGACGGGCTGAAGAATGTTCGAAAAAAACTTGGTGAACCCGGCGGCAGCAAAAGAGCGGCTGAGCTGTTACTGGCAACCATAGAAAAAGGGTCTGTATAACGGCATTATATAATGAATAACTATCAAAGATTAATTACACACGCCAAACCTTACTGGTGGCGTCTGCTGACAGCGATGATTTCCATGGGAGTGGTAGCCGCATCTACAGCGGCAATCGCCTTTTTAATCAAACCCATGCTTGATCAGATTTTTCTTGAAAAAGATGTGGAAAAAATCTATTTGATCTCGGCTCTTGTTGTTGGAGCTTTCATAATAAAAGCGATTTTTTATCTCAATCAGGCTTACCAGATGAGTTATGTCGGCCAGACCATCGTGAACAACCTTCGCGTGGATCTTTACCGGCATCTGCAGACGCTTTCGATGTCATTTTTCCATCGCAACCCCACTGGCGTGCTCACTTCCCGGATTACGAATGACGTTAATATGATACAGCATGCGGTCTCCGAAGGAATCACCGCCATGATAATGGACACCTTTACGGCTATCGGTTTGATGTTCGTTATTTTCTACCGGGACTGGAAACTGGCCCTGGTGGGTATAATAATTATCCCAATGGCCGCTTATCCTCTTTATTATTTTGGCCGCAAGCTTCGTACCTTGTCGAAAAAAGTGCAGATCAACATGGGTTCGCTGACGACCATACTGCAGGAGACTTTTCAGGGAGTCCGTATTGTCAAGGCCTTCAACATGGAGGAACATGAGAACAAGCGGCTGATCAGTGAATGCGATAAGCTTTTATCCAACCGTATCAAAGTGGTGGTTGTAAGAGCTATTTCTTCATCATTCATGGAAATTCTGGCTGGTATCTGCATCGCGGGAATCATCCTGTATGGCGGGGTGGCCGTAGTCAAGGGGCTTTCCACTCCCGGTTCTTTTGTCTCGTTTTTAACCGCGCTGATTTTGCTTTACGATCCAATCAAACGCCTGAGCCGCTTGAATGTAACCATTCAGCAGGGTTTTGCCGCCGCGGATCGTGTTTTCGTCATTTTGGATGAGGAACCTGAAATCAAGGATGCGGATTCGGCCAAGGTTCTGCCGCCGATCACGAATGGGGTCGAGTTTAAGAACGTTCATTTCGGATACGGTCAAGAAAAAGTTCTCAAAGGCATCAACCTCACCGTAAAAGGTGGTGAGGCCCTGGCAATTGTGGGCGCTTCGGGGGTAGGCAAAACCACTTTAGTAAACCTCATTCCAAGATTTTATGACGTTCAGGAAGGGGCCATCCTGATAGACGGCTACGATATAAGGGACGTGACTCTTAAGAGCCTGAGAGCCCAGATCAGTATCGTAAGCCAGGTGATCGTTCTCTTTGACGATACGGTGTTCAACAATATCGCTTATGGCAGTTTGGACAAGTCCAAGGAGGAAATCGTGGCCGCGGCCAAGGCAGCTTACGCCTATGATTTCATCAAAGATCTGCCCGAGGGATTTGATACCCGTATTGGTGAGAGGGGAGTTCGCCTCTCCGGAGGGGAACGACAGCGTCTGGCCATGGCTCGAGCTATTTTGAAGGACGCTCCTGTTCTTATTCTGGATGAGGCCACTTCCTCACTTGACGCTGAATCGGAGCTTATCGTTCAGAAAGCTTTATTGAATTTGATGCAGGGCCGGACAACCTTTGTTATCGCCCATCGGCTGTCCACGGTCCGGAACGTTAACCGGATTATTGTGCTCGGTGATGGGCAGATAATCGAAGAAGGCACTCATGAGCAGCTTTTGGCTTCAGGAGGGGAATATAGGCGGCTGTATGAAATGCAGTTTAGGGAGTACGGCCGGGTTCCGGGTGACGATTCCGCTTTTGAGACCAAATTAGCCAAGACCGGTAACATTTAAGCGGTGAATCCAAAGATCGGTAAATTCAATCGCTTGAGCGGAGGCAATGTTATTTTATGCCTTTGCCTGCTCGGGATCATAGCTCTTGTCGCGTTTTATGACGTTCCTTTGTTCCAGGTTTTAAAAACTTATAACGTACCCGGAGAAGTTGTGCCCCTGGCCGCCGCAGACCTGGACTGGGTTCCTTCCGAACACACGGCCGACGCCATAGGTGTTTGAATATTGATTTGGATCCTAAAAGCGACTGATGAAACGTATTATTCCCCATTATATTCTTCGTGAGGTTCTGCCAAACTTTTTTATTTCCCTTCTGGTATTAACCTTCATTCTTCTTTTAGCCAAAATTCCTGACTTGACGGAATTGGTGGTGGTCAAGGGTGTCAAAGCTAGAACAATTCTCCGTTTCCTATGGTACAGTCTTCCCTTTTTACTCTCTCTGACCATCCCTATGTCCACTCTTTTAGCGGTGCTTCTCGCTTTTCTCCGCCTGTCCGGGGACAACGAAATTACGGTTCTTAAATCAGCGGGAGTGAGTCTGTACCGGCTGCTTCCCCCTGTCATACTCTTTTGTCTCTGGACCTACCTTGTGACGAGTTATCTGCTCCTGTACATTGTCCCCTCATTTAACCGGTCTTTTCGTAACGAGCTTTTAGCTCTGGCCAAGGTTAGCGCTGATATCAGTATTAAAGAGGGTATTTTTAACAATGAATTTAGAAAGATGGTTCTCTATGTGGACCACATTGACTTGAATGAGGGCTGGATGAGGGAGATTTTCATCCAGGACGGCCGGGACGCGGATGTGATCAATATCATCAACGCTTCTTATGGCCGAATTACTACCGATAATAAGCAGCGCACGCTTGTTTTTGAGCTTTTCAACGGAATGATTGATCGGGTCGAGGAGAGCATAACCTTTGAACGTTATGACCTCAAGCTGGACATGGAAAGCGCGCTGTCAGCGGAAAATCTCAGACCGGCGGACCAGGACGAGATGGATCAAGACGAATTGTGGCGGTCCGTAGACAGTCTTGACAAATATGATGTTAGGTATTACCCGTACCTTTTGGAGGCGCACAAAAGGAACTCGCTGCCTTTTGCCTGTCTGGTCCTGGGTCTGATTGGCGTGCCGCTTGGGGTTCAGGGAAGAGGCAGGGGACGAAATTGGGGTATCAGCATGGGCCTTGGTGTGTTTATAGGGTATTATATTCTTTTTTCGGCGGGATTGAGCTTTGGCGAATCTGGAACCTACCCACCGATTTTGGGTATGTGGGTTCCCAATGTAGTTATGGGGGCCGTCACTTTATACATGCTGCGCCAGACAAATCGTGAGGTTCCGCTCAGGCTCGTTAACCTGCTCGATTTTTTTACGTCACGGCTGAAATCCGGTGAGCGAGGTTCCGGGGCATGAGGGTTGTCAATCGCTATTTACTCAAGGAATTCATCCGCATTCTGGCAATCATTTTACTTTCTTTTGTCCTGCTTTATCTGATCGTCGATTTTTTAGAAAAAATTGATAATTTCCTTGAAGCCAGCGTGCCTTTGACAAAGGTGGGCTACTACTACCTGATGTCAATTCCGGAAATTATTTTCAACGTGTCTCCGGTCGGTGTGTTGGTTTCGGTAATGATTTCTCTGGGCCTGCTGGCCAGACACAGCGAAGTTGTGGCCTTAAAAGCCGGGGGATTCAGCCTTCTTCGTATCTCTGTGCCTTTTTTGGGGATAGCCATTCTCTTCAGCCTTATCATGTTCGGGCTGGCCGAGGCCGTAATCCCCTATACATCAGCGCGGACTAACTACATCTGGAACGTGGAGGTGGAAAAGAGGCAGGACGTGTCCTCAGGCCGGTACAAGGATGTCTGGTACAAGGGCGAAGGGATTATTTACAACTGCCAAGTTTACGATCAACGCGCTCGTATTCTTGAGGGCGTGAGCCTTTTTCGTCTTAACGATAAATTCGCGGTTTATGAAAGGATTGAAGCCAAAAAGGCTCAATGGAAAGATGATCATTGGCTTTTCTCCCAGGGTCTGGTGAAAACGTACCTGGACGACGGGAGGATTGAATTGAAGCATTTTGATCAGGCTGTTTTTGCAATCCCCGAGATGTTTGGTGATTTTTCAAGAGTCATGCGTCCCCCCGAAGAGATGGATTTTAAAAGTTTGTTGGATTACGCTAACCGGATGGAGGCTGAAGGACATGATCCCGTCCGTTACTGGGTCGATCTGCACTTCAAGATCGCCTTCCCCGTTATTTGCTTTGTAATGACCCTGATCGGGCTGCCTATCGCTTTATGGAAAGAGAAAGGCGGTGGTATCGCCTTGGGCATCGGAGCCGGGATTGGCCTTTCGTTTGTGTACTTCATTTTTTTAGGTCTGTCGCGCTCGCTCGGTTACACCGGACTGCTCCCTCCAGCCATTTCGGCCTGGCTGCCCAACGTGTTTTTCATGTTGCTGGGTTCTTTCTTGTTCACCATGGTTCGTCAGTGAAAAAATCATTCGAGCCAAAACCGCTCATCGCTGCAATGCGGTCTGCCTCCTTTAACTTCGATTTTTTATGAAGCGTTACTTGACGGGACGTTTTCATGGCGTCTTAGAGGAACCAATCGTTTAATTATGGTTTCACGGGCATTTGTCCATAATGAGACATAAACGAAATTTCGCATGATCCCCATTCAAGCGGCAATTAGCCTAATGTGGCTTCGATATTAGCATTTCCGGCCTCGGTTCACCTTGACTTTGAGGGGGGGCTCTGATAGTTTTTGGTATAAATATGAAGAGGTTTGCTTGATTTTATTTATAAGTCCCCGAGGCGATGGTTGCGCCTTTAAATCAAATCGACAGGCTTTTTTCTCTCTATCAGGCGTAAATCCGGATGGCACTTTTAATGGTTCTGAAAGCTCCCTGTGTGGCGGTGAATAGTTAATTGCAATGATGTTCCCTTTTTACACGCTGGCTTACAGCGGGGCCGCCGTGGCCCTGGCTCCTTATTATTTAGTGAAAGGGTTGGCATCCGGCAAGTATCTCTGGAATTTTCCAGACCGGCTGGGCTTGAGAGATATTAGTCTGGAACCGAAGTCATCCGTTAGAATCTGGGTCCATGCTTTGAGTCTGGGTGAGACTTTATCTGCGCAGGAATTCATTAACCGCCTCAAATCCGAAGGTTATGATGTCTGCCTGTCCACCACCACCCGAAGCGGCCGTCAAATTGCACAAACCAGGTTCTCAGATAAAGCCCAAATTATGCAGTTTCCTTATGACTGGCCTCCAGCTGTAAGGCGGGTTCAAGATCAGGTGGAGCCGGACCTGGTTGTGCTGGTGGAAACGGATATCTGGCCAAACTTTCTGGCCCGTCTCAGACAGAAAAAAATACCAGTCGTGCTAATAAACGCCAGAGTTTCCGACCGCTCTTACTCCCGTTACCGGTTGATTAAGAGGTGGTGGAAAAAGGTCCTGAATCTGTTCACTTTCATTGGTGTCCAAACAAATCTTGATAAACAGCGGATGCTCGATTTGGGCGCGGGTTCCGATCGGATTGTGGTAACCGGAAATCTCAAGTTCGACCGCGCTCAGCCAAAAACCGGTCCAGAGATTCGTGAGGTTTTGCTGACCGAAAGCGGTCTTCCTCGCGGTGTCTGGCTGGTAGGCGGCAGCACACATCCTGGAGAAGAGGAGGCCCTCCTTGAAATTTTTACGGAGCTTGCTGCGGACTTTCCTGAACTGAGGCTATTGCTTGCTCCACGGAATAAATCTCGATTTGAGCAGGTCTGGCAGCTGATCCAGCAGCGAAAAGTGGAAGCCGCCCGCCGCAGCGGGCCGAAGCCTTCTGCTGAAACCAGGGTTTTTTTACTCGACACTCAGGGTGAACTGGACCGTTTTTATGAGTTGGCGGATGTGGTTTTTATCGGTAAAAGCCTGCCCGGTTCAGGGGAGGGCGGAGGACATAACCTGCTCGAGCCCGCAGCTCATTTCAAACCTGTTCTTTTCGGCCGCCGAATGCAAAACTTTCAGGAGATAGCCCGGTTGATCCTCGCTGGCGGAGGGGGAATTCAGGTCGCTGACCGGGATGATCTCAAGATGAAACTGAAAAGTCTGTTAGCCGATCCTGAAAAAAGGAAAGAGATGGGAAAGCGGGCCCGCGCGGTTATCGAAGCACACCAGGGAGCGATTGATCGAAATATGGAACTAGTAAAACGGGCTCTTGCTTTACGGAGCGCGGCAGACCGATGAATCTTTCAATTGATCTCTATTCAACACGCCCGGGATTTTTTCGCCGCAGGCTGACTTCCCTTTATGGGGCGGCGGTTGATCTTCGACTGAAGCTTTACAATTCCGGTCGCCTCAAATCCGATCATCTGAAGGCCTGGGTCATCAGCGTGGGGAATCTGGTGGTTGGGGGGACTGGCAAGACCCCAGCCGTGATCTTTATCGCCGGACAGCTCCATGCAATGGGTATAAAGACCGCGGTTTTAAGCCGAGGTTATCACGGCAACGCCAAGGAATCGGTGAATATTGTTTCTGATGGAAAAAAAATTCTTCTCAGCCCTTTCCAGGCAGGGGATGAAGCCTATTTGATTGCAGAGTCCTTGCCCGGCGTGGCTGTGCTGACCGGGAAAGATCGACATCTCGCGGGTCAGTATGCAATTGATCATTTTGATGTCCAGACCCTAATTTTAGATGATGGCTTTCAGCATCTGAAGCTAAAAAGGGATATCAATCTGCTGCTTTTGGACGCTAAAAATCCCTGGGGAAACGGCTGGATTTTGCCTGCCGGCCCATTACGCGAACCCAGGTCTCAAGCCGCCCGGGCCACGGCCTTCATGATTACCCGGTCCGAATATAATAATCGGCAGCTCATAGAAGAGTTGGAAAAGGATTTTCCAAGCCGGTCAATTTTTCCGGCAAGACACCAACCAGTGTCGCTGACCAAGCTTCAGGGGGATGCTGAAAAGGATTTAGGTTTCCTGGTTGGGACAAGAGTTCTGGCTTTTTGCGGTCTGGCCAGACCCCAGGTCTTTTTGGATACTTTAACCGGGCTAGGCGTTGAGGTGGCGGGTTTCGTTGAGTGGCCCGATCATTTTCATGCCCGGCGCAGCGATCTTCTATCCCTGGCGGCCAGGGCCAGGGAGCTGGGTATAAAAAAAGCAGTGACCACGGCCAAGGATGCTGTTAAATTGCGGACCGATGATTTACGCAAATGGGGTATACCCCTGGAGGTATGGGTTCTGGGCGTGGAGTTTGAAATCTTGGAACGAAAGGACGAATTTATGGCCATGATATATCCGAATCAGGAGGCCGATTGAGCTTTATGGAACTTACACGGAGTAACATCCGGCGCATCCTGGTTCGGTCAACCAACTGGGTTGGCGACGCGTTACTGACTACTCCGGCATTGGCTTCACTGAAAGCAAATTTTCCTGAGGCGCGCATTTCGGTTCTGGCCAGAAGCAGGGTGACGGCGGTCTATGAGGATCATCCGGCTGTGGATGAGATTATAATCTACGATCGAGAGCGCAGACACAAGGGTTGGTCCGGTTTTAATCGTTTGGCGGGGGAGGTCCGCGCAAAACGGTTCGATCTGGCCGTGCTCTTTCAGCACGCGTTCGGCGCGGCTTTGCTTGCCTGGCTGGCGCGGATACCCGAGCGCCTGGGGTACAATACGGACGGCCGGGGCTTTTTACTCAACCGGGCTGTCAGACACCGGCCCGAAGACAAACAAATTCACGAGGTTGAGTCTTATCAGGGTTTAATTCGCCGGTCCGGTTTGAAGGTTAATCAATCTAATCCTATCTTTCATCTGCCTTCTTCGGCCGAACAATGGGCTTCAGCCAGGCTTTCCGAAATGAACTTAGATGGCTCCTTTATATTGGGCATTGCCCCCGGAGCTTCCTATGGCCTGGCTAAACAGTGGCCGCCGGAAAAATTCGCGAAAGCGGCCCAGGTTATTCTTGAAAATAAACGTGGAACGGCTCTTTTGTTTGGCAGTCAAAGTGAAGTTATGGTCACCAAAGGGATTAAGGAGTTCCTGACAGTTCCAGCCTATGATCTTGCGGGAAGGACGGATCTGGCCGAGGTCGCGGCCTTGATAAAGCGTTGTCATTTATTTTTAACTAATGATTCGGGCTTGATGCACGTTGGTGCAGCGGTGGGCACACCGCTGGTGGCCATATTTGGCTCAACAAATCCAATCACCACGAGTCCTTTCACTAACAATGCTCGTGTAATTCGTCATCCCGTGGATTGCGCGCCCTGTTTGAAGCGCGTTTGCACCCAGTCGAACCATCTTTGCATGGAGCTTGTTAAACCGGAAGAGGTGGCGACAGCCGGACTAGAATTAATTGGAAAAGGAGGCGAATCTGGTGACGGATCTTAGACGCGCTGTTTTTCTTGATCGGGATGGAACGATCAACGAACAGATGGGATACATCAATCACCTCGATCGTTTCAGGCTTCTGCCCGGTGTAGGTTCCGCCATTGCCAGACTCAATCAGGCAGGGTTGGCCGTGGTTGTTGCCAGCAATCAGTCCGGTGTGGCACGGGGGTACTTCCCAAAAGATCTGGTTGACGCGGTTAATAAAAAGATGAAGGATCTTCTGGCTCGTGACGGGGCCAAACTTGACGGGATATATTACTGTCCTCACCACCCACAGGCTGAAGTGCATGAGTACCGGAAAGATTGTGAATGCCGCAAACCCCGGCCAGGGTTAATCGAGAAGGCCACGGCCCGGCTGAAGCTTGACCTGGCCCGTTCTTTTTCTATTGGTGACAGACTGGCCGATATAAAAACCGGTCAGGCGGCGGGAACAAGGAATATTCTTGTTCTGAGCGGCTATGGAAGGGGAGAGCTGGAGTATTTGTTACCCAATTCAGAAGTGAGGCCGGATTTTGTGGCGGAGGATCTTAGCGGGGCGGTGGATTGGATCCTCAAAGAAATTTGAAAAGGTTAAACTGAGGCCTCTGCAAAACCAGTAATTTTGTTGAAATCGCGGAAGGTGAAAATTTAACCCGCAGGAATATTATTAATATTTCGAGGAGTTAAATTTGAGCCTGACATACGCCGCTGCAGCGTCAGCGAAGCGGTGCTCAAGAGTTCAGCTAAAGGACGAAGTTTTGCAGAGGTCTCAAACTAGCTTTCATCAAGGGGAAGTCGTTTTTTTGAATATACTGATTATCAAACTAAGCGCTATCGGTGACGTGGCACAGTGCCAGCCATTTCTGGAGGCTCTGCGCCGAACTTATCCACAGGCTCGCCTGACATGGTTGGTCGAAGAAGCAGCGTCAGACATTGTTCTTGATCATTCCCAAATCGACCGGGTGCTGGTCTCGCACCGGAAGAGTTGGATAAGGGAGATTAAAAAGGGACGAATTCGTTCAACAATTAAGGAGATACGCCTATTCCTGAAAGATCTTCGATCAGAGAAATACGACCTTGTTATTGACTTGCAGGGGCTTTTTAAAAGTGGTATTTTCGCTTTCCTCAGCGGTGGTCGGCAGAAAGTGGGCTTTGATCGATCTCGGGAGCTGAGCTATCTTTTCTATAACCGGCGCATGGAGCCTTACAATATTGACCAGCACGCCTTGCTGCGTTATCTTGATGTAGCGGCGCTTTTAGGGGCTGAGGTTGACAAGAATGTCAAATTCTGCCTGCCTAGAAACGATGACGCGGCTCACCGGGCCGAGCAGATGCTTGCCGGTAGCGGCAAACCCAAAGTCGTGCTCAACCCTGTGGCCAGATGGACGACCAAGCTTTGGCCGCGTGAGTCATGGAAGGAATTGATTCGGCGCATGTCCCGGGAATTGGATATACAGGTGGTGCTTACCGGCGGACCGCAGGACAGGGCTTTTAATCGGGAGATTTTTCAAGGCAGCCATGGGGCTTTGGATGTGACCGGTCAGACCAGCCTAAAGGTTTTAATGGAAATTTTTCGATCCGCGGATCTTGTTGTTTGCCCAGACACCGGACCAATGCATCTGGCCGCCGGGGTGGGAGTTCCTGTCGTGGCGCTGTTTGGGCCAACCGCGCCGTGGAGGACCGGACCTTTTGGCCCTGGTCATCTGGTTTTGAGACGAGAACTTGAATGCAGCCCGTGTTTTCGGAAGAGTTGCCCGGATCCTAAATGCATGACAGAATTGAGCGTTGACGAGGTTTATGAGGCGGTTCGAACCAGGCTTGAATTGTAAATGAGACCTCTGCAAAACCAGTAATTTTGTTGAAATCGCGGAAGGCGAAAATTTAACCCGCAGGAATATTACTAATATTTCGAGGGCTTAAATTTGAGACTGACATATGCCGCTGCAGCATCAGCGAAGCGGCGCTCATGAGTTCGGCTAAAGGACGATGTTTTGCAGAGGTCTCATATATTTGTAAAAATAGTCGAAAGTATATATGGTCTGAATTTAACAGGAGGAAGATATGCCTATAAGCAAGGAACTGTTAGAGGTGCTGGCCTGTCCAAAATGCAAGGGGGACTTGAATCTGACCGAGTCTGAAGATGGTTTGATTTGTGAAAACTGCCAGCTCCTGTATGAGATAAAGGACGACATCCCCATAATGCTCATTGATGAGGCGAAACCTCTGAACTAATACTGCAAGCCGGCCTTTAGTCATTGTTTTTTATGGATTTGAAAGGCCTGGGGCAGGCCGTGCTAATCTTTTTCGAGTGTTCGCTATGACGTATTACCATCTCTCTTGAGATCTTAAAGACGCAAGTGAAGTAAAAACTCAAGCTCAGCACTCTAAATAGGGACCGCGGCCCGGGAACAGCAATGCAAGATCATGAATATTACTAAATTGGCGCTTGTTTTTGTCTGAAATTAATAGGAAGTAAGCCGGCATGGAAACCTTGTCTGTAGCCATAATCACTTTAAACGAGGAAAAAAATATCACCGCCTGCCTCAAAAGTGTTTCCTGGGCTCACGAGATCGTGGTTTTGGATTCGGGAAGCACGGATCGGACAGTGGAACTTTGCCAGGAGTATACAAACAAAATTTTTTTCCAAAAGTGGTCTGGCTATTCCGCTCAAAAGAACAAGGCATTTGATTTGACAACCGGCGATTGGATCTTGAGTTTGGACGCGGACGAACGTGTTACACCGGAACTGGCTGTGGAGATCAAGGAGCTTTTGGAGCGCCCTCAGGCGGAGGTTGCTGGTTATTACTTGCTTCGTAAGGTTTTTTACCGGGGTAAATGGCTTAGGCATGGCGGTTTTTATCCTGAGAAACGTCTCCGTCTTTTTCGACGTGGCCTCGGACGTTGCGGGCCCCAAACCGTACATGAGACCATCGAAGTCGATGGGACGGTAAACAGCTTGAAATATCCTATGGAGCACCACTCTTATGATTCCGTTAAAGATTATCTTGACCGGATGGAGACCTACTCGACTCTGCAGGCCGAGGAATATCTACGCCAGGGCAGACACACCGGTCCTCTGAGAATGAGCGGCCACGCGGGTTTTACCTTTATTAAAATGTTTTTTTTAAGGCGGGGATTTCTGGACGGTTACGAGGGGTTTTTGATGGCCTGCCTTTACAGCATGTATACCTTTGTAAAATACGCCAAACTGCTTGAGCTCTCCCGATCAAAATGATGTTTCGCAAGGATGAGCCATGAAACTGGCTTTGATCAGGAAACGCTATACCGATTTTGGCGGAGCAGAGCGTTACGTGAGTGAACTGGCCCGCCGGCTGGTCGATCAGGGTCATGAAGTCCACATCCTCGCCAGAGAGTGGGAGGCTGAAAAGACTGAAGGGCTTATTTTTGACCCTATTCCGCCGGGGAGAGGCCCGTCTTTTTTCAGTTTGTTAACATTCGCTCGAGACGTGGCGCTGAAAATCCAATCGGGCGGATTCGACCTGGTGCACAGTTTCGAGCGGACTTATTCTCAGGATATCTTCCGGGCCGGAGACGGATGTCATCGAGAATGGCTGTTCAGAAGGGCCCGGGCTTATGGGCGGGGTAAGGCCTTAGTCGACAGTATAAACCCAAAGCATAAGGCTTTTTTACATCTGGAGGCGAGGCTCTTTGCCGATGAGAAGCTCAAATGCATTTTGGCTAATTCAAAGAGAGGCCGGGAGGAAATCATCCGGCATTACCGGGTACCCGAGGATAAGATTCGGGTCATTTATAATGGATTGGATCGCGGAAGGTTTTATCCGGAACTTCGAGAGGCTCATCGGGAACGTGTCAGGCAGGAGTTGGATTTAACTCAGGACGAACCGGTGGCCCTTTTTGTTGGTTCGGGTTTCTCACGGAAGGGATTACCCAATGTGATTAGGGCCTTGCAGCAAATTCAGATCAAACTCCTGGTCGTTGGCCGTGACCGG
>JAFDLS010000013.1 GCA_019306365.1 Deltaproteobacteria bacterium | reverse complement strand
TTCAGCCTTTGGTCCCAGTTGAATTCACGGTCAGTCACGATGTCTTCCATACGCTGTAAACGATGGTTCAGGTTATCATAGGTTCGTTTCACGCGGCGCAGCGCCATACCTCTGGAATGAGTATAGGAATCGTAAAACTCCTGATCCTCATCAGAATCGAGCGGTATGACAGGCTCAGGCTTCATAAGCAGGGCTGCCAGAATATATAACCCGACGATTGGCCAAAAACCGGTAAAAATCAATAAGCCGATGGTTATAACCCGTGTCCAGAACACGGAAAAGTTGAAGTAATCCGCTATGCCCTGGCAGACGCCCAATATAATGCCATGCCGGGAACGGTAAGGACCGCGTCGAGTTTTATTATAATTATGTCTCATCTTTCCCTTTCCTTTCAGGGTCTAATAGTATCGTTTCAAGGGCCCCAATTCTATCTTCCATCTTTAAAAGGCCCTGGTAAATCTCTTGAATCAGCCTGGTTTCTTCGTCTCGCTGCGGCCTGTTTTGGCGAAGGGCCTCACCCCTCCAAACCCTGATCACAGCGAGAACGAAGCTGGCGAATATCCCCAGGGCGATCAAGGGGGCAAGAAATACGATCATTACGATAAATACAGCTGGCATGTTCATTCACTCCGGAAAAGTTCAATTGTTCTGTGTTCATTAATTAAGAACCGAAGCATGGATTTAAATAACATTACCGATATCTTTTAACATACCATAGAGTAAGGCCGCCGTAAAAGAATCATTGATCCTGCCCGGTGTCTGGAGAATCTTCTTGAGAGCCTCTGGCGACCCTGGCTTTAAGAGCCTCGAGTTCCTTCTCAACCTCCTCATCGCCTTCCAAACGAACAAATTCCTCTTCCAGGCCGGGCTTGCGATACGCGTTGACCAGATCCGCCTCAGCCTCCATCCGCTCAATACGATTCTCAAACTGCTCAAACCTAATAAACGCATCCGTACTGGTGCTGTGTCGAATTTCTTCCTGAGCCTGACGTTTCTTCTGAGCATGAATATGCCGTTGCACCAGTACACGCTGTTTTTCTCTGACCGCATGAAGTTTTTCCTCAAGCTGCCGAATATCATCCTGGTACTGCTGAACTATAGCATCGTACTGGTGCATTTCGTCTTGCAGCGAATCCGCCTTTTCTCCAAAACGCCGTTTCTCCAAAAGCGCCTCACGAGCCAGGTCCTCACGGCCCTTTGTGACAGCGAGTTGAGCTTTCTCGTTCCAAATCTCCGATCGCTTGCGAGCCTCGGTCAGCATCCGCTGAATCCTCTTTTTATTGGCTATCGCCCCGGCGCAGGAAGCCTTGATTTCCACCAGTGTATCTTCCATCTCCTGAATCATCAGCCTAATCATCTTTTCCGGGTCTTCGGCTCGATCAAGCATGGAATTAATATTCGCATTGATAATGTCTCTAAACCTTGAAAAAACGCCCATTGCATATCCTCCTGTTTATTTTTTATTCTCATTTGTCCGACTTTATTGGCAGGATATGTGCCAATTAATAAAAGCGTAAGCAAATCAAAATATTATGATTTTTCTCCTCTTGACAGGGACAAAAAAACATGGCATAATTGTTTAATAGTTAGCTATTTTAGCTCATATTTAGTATTTTTTACCAAGTAATGGCCAAAGAGCGAAGCATAAACAATTATCAGGAATCCACTGATCCGCGAGGCGGAAATGAGGCCCTGGGGCAGTCCGAGGCCTTCCTCGAATTCCAGGAACGGCTCTCTCAGGTGGCCCGAGTCAACCGGTCCGTCCTTTTGATCGGGGAACGTGGTACTGGAAAGGAGCTGGCCGCGGTCAGGCTTCATTACCTGTCGCAAAGGTGGCAGGGGCCCCTGGTAACCCTCAACTGCGCGGCCCTCTCGCCGTTACTCATTGAATCCGAACTTTTCGGGTATGAAGCCGGAGCGTTCACCGGTGCGGGTAGCCGCCGTATCGGGCGATTCGAACTCGCCGGGGAAGGCACCCTCTTTCTGGATGAGCTCGCCAACATTCCCATGGAAGTTCAGGAAAAGATACTGCGCGTAGTTGAATACGGATCCTTTGAACGTGTTGGAGGCTCTAGATCCATCCAGGCAGATGTTAGAATAATCGGCGCGACAAACATCGACCTTCCTGCCATGGTAATGGAGGGAAAATTTAAACAAGACCTACTCGACCGCCTCTCCTTCGAGGTTCTCTTTCTGCCTCCCCTTCGTGATCGAAAGGGCGACATAACATTTCTGGCACATCATTTCGCGACACGCATGGCCTTTGAGCTGGGGCAGGAAAAAGCAGCTGAATTTAGTGAGGAGGCCCTTGATCAGTTGGAGGGCTATTTATGGCCGGGTAATGTTCGCGAATTAAAGAACGTTGTGGAACGTGCCGTCTATCGAGCCAGGGGGTCTTTGATCACACACATCACTTTTGATCCCTTCCAATCCCCATATCAGCCAGATTTAGCGCAGGCGAAAAGAGAACCAGCGCCTGTTTCTGAGTACCCGAAGTTAACTCACCAATCTTTTAGTCAGGCTGTCCAGGGGTTCGAAATCAGCCTGCTCAAACAGGCCGTGACTCAAGCTCGATTCAATCAAAGAAAGGCGGCACAAATTCTGGGCCTGACCTATCACCAGTTTCGAGGGCTCTACCGGAAATATGGGGATAGATTAAAGTGACTGTCAAAACCCGTTCGATTGAAGACAAAGTTTATCTACCGATAGAGGTTGTATGCTTCAGGGAAATTATTTGATAATCGCCAAAACATCCTCCCGGGAACCTTCATCTTCACTGCCTTCAGGTTCATTGAAAATATAACCAAAGATTTTTATGAAAAATCAGCAGAATACCCCGCTTTTCAAAGTGGGGATGAATGCGCTAAAAAGGATTTTTCCCTTTATAACCGGCATCATTACTTGATGCCGGTCACTCTCCCCGCCTATTAAGGCGGGGAGAGTTCACTCAAAGGAACATATTCCTGGCAATCGCTTTAAAGGGGCAAGATAGGCGAGCTTAAGGTCGAGACCTCTGTAAAACCTGTAATTTTGTTAAAATCGCGGAAGGCGAAAAATTAACCCGCAGGAATATTGCCAATATTTCGAGGACTTAAATTTGAGACTGACATATGCCGCTGCAGCGTCAGCGAAGCGGCGCTCATGAGTTCGGCTAAAGGACGAAGTTTTGCAGAGGTCTCAGATCAGAAGTCGATCAGGTTCAGGTGGTTTTTGGCAAGGGGTTTCTTAAGTTCAAGGTCAAGTGTTTCTCCTGAATAAAGCAGATGATAAATGTAATAATAAGCGAGAATTTTTTTAACGTAGCGACGGGTTTGGTCAAAGGGAATCTGATCGATAAACTCCTCCAAATCAACATTACCCGATTGCTTTATCCAGCGCTTGGCATTAAAAGGACCGGCATTGTAAGCCGCCAGAGCCAGTGGAACCTGCCCATTAAATTCCTTGAGCAGGGCGGCTAAGTACCAGGTCCCAAGAGATATATTGGCCTCGGGCTCGAAAAGATCATCCACTTTGAAAGAAGGTAAATTGATATGCCGGGCTATGGTTCGACCGGTACTTGGGAGGATTTGCATCAACCCGATGGCGTTGGAATATGATGTAATTTGCGGATTGTAATATGACTCAGCGCGTATGATCGCCAGAATCAAAGCCGGATCAAGGCCGTAATTTTTGGCTTCCCGGTGCGCGTGTTCCAAATACGACAGTGGATAAAGCCTGCGTCGCGCTCTGTATTTTTGTACCTGGGACGATGCGTTCAATTGCGGTTGATGCCTGTCCTGGAGTTTGACAAATTGATAAAAGTCCCCAGCCTTTGCCAGGTATGCGCTCGAAAAGGCAAAAAACCGGTCCTGAATCCGTTTCAGGGCCCTGTTTCGTTCTTTTTTCTGAATTTTAGAAAGACTTGCCGCGTTTCGCTTCCTTTCAGCAAGAAGCAATCCCTGAACATGTTCAGTTTCCTTAAAGGCCAGATCAAGCGCACCGGCGGCAGCCAGATTTTTCACTCTAACCAACGCGAGGTTAAACTTGGAGGAGGCATGTGCAACAGGGTTAAGTCCCATGATTCGGGCACGTTCAGCAAAGAGGTCGTTTTCGGCAATGTTTTTTTCTATATCACACAGTGCCGGGTTATTATCTGAGGAGGACAGCGAAGAAGCTTCCACAAAAGCCGAGGCGATTTTTATTCCATCAGGAATTCTCAGGTCACTCGCGCCCGGATGAACCTGCCAACGGCCCTGAGGCTGAATACTCTGGAGGCGTTCCAGTGAGAGGATGCGATAATAATCTTGACCCTGTTTGACCGCCAGTTTCAAATAATGCTCTTTAGCTTCAGATTGACGGCCGGTGCGCTCAAGAATTCTGGCCAACCAGTATCTAGCGGCCAGGCCGCATGCGCGCCCCGGATACTTGCGGCTCAAGGACATGAAACGATCCGCCGCCGCATTCCAGGATTTGTGTCTATAATAGTACCAGGCGGAGTGCCAGAGGATATCGTCAGCCAGGCTTCTCTTCCGCACCCTGGCGCGGATACGGCGCCAGACCTGCTCAGCCTGGGCTTTTTTATCAGCCTTGAGAAAATTCACGCCAGCCTTAAAAAAAGCTGAATCCGCCTCATTTTTAGCCGTCGCCGCCTCGCCGGATAAAATGCAGGCCCTGGCAGACTCCTCAAACAGGCCCTGATCCCTTAGACACCTGGCATACATACCCAGTAATTCAGCCTTATATTCCTTTGTGGCCGATAAAGCGGCCAACCGGCAGTGCTCACGCGCCTGATCAAGCCGGTTCAAATAAATGAGCGTCCTGCCTTTCTCAACGGCCAGTTCATCCAGATACTCGGGCGTACCTCCCTGAACCTCCGCCTGTTCGAGCAAGGTCAGCGCTTCGGTCAAACGCCATTCCTGCAAGAGCAACCGAACCATTTCCAGATAAAGCTCTTCATTACCCTCCCTGGCCAGGCTCATCTTTAGAAGTTCCTTGTATTTTGAAAACGCTTCCAAACGTACGGTTGAGGAGCGCGAGCGCTGAATTGCTTTCAGGTAAACGTCGCGCGCGGTATCTGTCCGGCCCTGTTTTTCGTAAAGACGGGCCAGTCCCAGGTAGACCTCTCCCCTTTCACACTGATGGATAAGTGTCCGGTATTCTTTTATCGCTCTATCTGTTAGGCCTTGACGAGTAAGGCAGTCAGCCTTTAGCAAGCGAACCCGGTAAGATAGGCTGCCTTCAGGATAAAGCCTGATATAACTTTCGGATAGACTCAGAGCTTTATTCCAATTACCCAGTCCAAACCAAGCGCGTGCCCGATAAAAAAGGACATGATCGTCCAGAGCGGAAAGAACCCCCAGTTTCGTGGAAAACATCCTCAGCGCCATACCCTGATGATCAAGCCTGCTGGCAATGACGCCCCGTAGAAAGCGAACAAGACGGTTCTGTCTGGCTGTCAGTTTAAGACGATATATCCGTTTAAGCAGTTTGTCCGCCTTTAGGAGATGACCGTCATGATAAAGCTGAACCGCACGCTCAAAATCTTTCCAGGTGACATATTGTGGTAATGAATTTGATGAAATTTGACTTTGGGAAGGAATCGAAGTTATTGTCTTCTGAGGCTCACAGGCGAAAACTAATGTAAAATTTCCCATGAGCAGCAAGGCCAGGATTGTTATTAATAAAGAGTTTAATCGCCTGAATCTGTATTTAATGATACGAGACTCTCTCCTTTTGTTACGGTTTTTTTATTTTACCTGAGTGCGCAATTCTTGTCAAAGCAATTAACGCCGGTGTGTCAATGACAAATTAAAATGACCGGTGTATGTAGCACATAAACTGTCCGGTCGATATGGTATCCAGGGAGGGAGCCATGAGACGGACAGAGTTGTTACAGGAGATCCGGGTGATGAGGTTTGAAGGTCTCAGCCTTCAGATCCCGCCGGACAAATACCGTTGTCATTACGTCAGGGTGAAGGTACGGGTTCACCGTTAACCCCGATGGCCGGCTGGCCATCTTTCATGGTCCCCGGAAGCTGCCAGTATATGATGCTCAGGGGAACTTAATTGACAAGAAAAAACAGGCCGCGCGGCTCAGCCCTGGGAATCCTCGCCTCCGCTACGCTCCGGCGACGATTCCCAGGACAACTGGATAAGCGGACATATTACTCGCTACTAAAACCGGACAATTTATTTGTTGCTAACATTTCCATTCCGACGCTTCACCCTCGCTCAAGCAGCCCGTGACAATGATGCGCCAAAGGAAAAACCGAGACCACATTTAACTCGCCAATACCGGCCATGACAGGAGACACGGGAAACGATCTTGATGATCCGGCGACAATCCCTTTGATTAAACGCCGCGCTAGTCACTAGCATAAAAAAAATTCTATGTCCGATACAAGCTTGGCCCCTGAAAATAGAGTCGGATTAGAATGATTCAAAAAAATTATCCTGCAAACCTTTCTTCTTGATTTTCTTTGATCTTTCGAATTGCACCTTGACCTTGACCATCACCTGCCTTTATGGTTCTATGGTGATTCTCATAAATACGTTCCTTTTTGGGTTCAATGTTTCATTATTCGGCTTTTATAATAATTTCTGTTTCTTATCCCATCTGAAACAGCATATTTTTGTCAATGGCCCTAAACGCAGATGCCTGATCAATACTCCGAAAAATAACGAAATAGAGAAAAAACGAGGTTATACTTTATGAGACTTTACTTTGTTAGACATGCCCAATCCGCTGATAACCTGTATGTAGCGCAAAACATTGAAAAGGGCGTCAGAAGTGTTGGCCTGGATCAACTCTGGCACCATCGGCAAGCTGACCCGGAATTATCTGAAATCGGCCTCAAGCAGGCCCGGACTTTAGGCAAGTTCCTGGCTGATTGTAAGGAATCGAACGGCCCTTCTTCAGCCGCAGTCAAGGGGTATATGGAAGGATTTAGCATAACCCACGTTTACTCGAGCTTAATGGTTAGATCAATGGAAACGGCCAGCGTTATCGCGAATGCCCTCAATTTAATTCCCGCTATCTGGGAGGATTTACACGAAACAGGCGGGATTTGGGAGCCTGATAAAGAAACCGCAAAGCCTGTAGGCTGCGAGGGTAATAATAGGACATTTTTCAAACAAAGATTTCCTCATTTTATCCTGCCAGAACGCTTGACAAACGAGGGATGGTGGAATCGTCCCCTGGAAACGACAAGGGAGTGCAAAGAAAGGGCCCAGCGATTTTTTACCGAGCTAAAAGAAAGACACGCTGAAAGTGATGACCAGGTCATCGTGGTAGGGCATGGCCTTTTTTACAGTTTTTTACTCAAGGCTTTTTTAAAGATACCCTCAAAGTCAGGGGTACAATTTGCCATGAATAACGCGGCCATGACTCGAATTGATTTCATCGAAAACTCTATCAGGGTAATATATCAAAATAAAACAGATCATTTTCCGCTGGAACTAATAACCTGAAAATCTTTTACCTATTCTTGAGCAAAAACAGAGTGTTTTTATCTTCAGCGATTGTCAGAAATGTGTTCCTTTTTAGAAAAGACCATTGGCTGAGACCTCTGCAAAACTTCGTACTTTAGCTGACCTCATAAGCGCCGCTTCGCTGACGCTATAACGGCATATGTCAGGCTCAAATTTAAGTCCTCGAAATATTAGAAGCTATCTCAAAATTAGCGTTTTGGTCTAAATCGCGGAGAAAGAAAATTCAACCCGCAGGAATATGTTAAATATTTCGAGGACTTAAATTTTCATACGACAATGAGTTAGGGCAAAAAAACTTTTTTGAGATGGCTTCTAGTAATATTTTTGCGGGTTAAATTTTCACCTTCCGCGATTTCAACAAAATTACTGGTTTTGCAGAGGTTATCTGATTGAAGGTTCAATGAAATCAAAGGCGGCTATGATGGAGGCAATCGTAGGGATATTTTGGTGATTGCCTACAAGTTGTTTGCCAATTTATATACTCTACAGATATAAGAACTCTGCCTTCAACCGTAACTTTATTTCGCCAGTCACTCTAATTCATCTTTATGTTTGGTTTCAGGATAAGGTTGAGAATTGGAGGTGAATGTGTTATCAAAATTCGTCAGTGAAATATTCTTCTTGTAATTTATAGAAATATATAAGCGTAATTTGCCGGTAACTTACCGACACAGAAAAAGCAATGAGGTGTTTTTTATGAATTACAAACGAATTGAACTCAGCATAAAAGACAGCATCGCAACCCTGACCTTAAACCATCCGGAAGTCTTGAACGCCATCTCGGCCAGGATGCTTGAGGAGTTAAAAGACGCCGTGGCTCAAATTGGCAACCCGGCCAAGGGCATCCGCTGTCTCGTGATAACCGGCGCCGGTCGTGGTTTTTGCGCCGGAGCCAACTTGACCGATCCAGCAAGGGATGCCGGGGCGAGCGATGACCAAAGACTTGGGCACTCCCTGGATGAGACATATAACCCGCTCTTCCTACAGCTGCGGGATTTAAAAATGCCTTTAATAACGGCTGTCAACGGCCCGGTGGCAGGTATTGGCATGAGCCTGGCGCTCATGGGAGATATGGTTCTTGCCGCTCGCTCTGCTTTCTTCCTTCAGGCGTTTCGCCGTATTGGCCTCATCCCGGACGGCGGAGCCACATTTATCCTTCCGCGCCTTATCGGCCTGGCACGCGCCAAGGAATTATCAATCCTTGCCGAAAGACTGCCCGCCGAAAAGGCGCTCGAATGGGGTTTAATCAACCGGGTTTATGATGACGAAAATCTCATGAAAGAAACGATGAATCTGGCCGAAGATTTAGCCGCCGGGCCAACCATCTCTTTGAGCCTCATGCGTCAGGCTTTTTGGCAGAGTCCGGAAAACACATACGAACAGCAGCTTCATCTCGAAAGCGTCTTTCAAACTCAAGCAGCCCAGAGTGAGGACGCCCGGGAGGGAGCGGAAGCGTTTCGGCAAAAGCGGCCTCCGCATTTTAAAGGCAAGTAAGCCGAAGACCGTCCCAATGGTTTGAGAATCATTTTCAAATGGTGGTAAAACGGGCCTGCCTTCCCTGGGACTCACCTGGTCTAAAGATGAACGAAGGCTCATTCAAATTTCGAGCCTTACTTCTGATGATTGACCCGTCCGGTTCACTTACCCCGCTTTTCTCTGCTCCTCCTGCGTATAATGCTGCATCGCCAATTCCATCATGATCGAGTTCGGGAAAGAGGCGTAAGGCGCAAAACTTCTGAGAAAGTCGGTTTCTTCCTTTTTCGGTACAGGATATTCTTTCAACGGATCCAGCGTTTTCAAATCCCAAGGCACCCTGGCTTTTACTTCCTCTACGGTCACTCCCGGGATAACCGATTCAAGATACATTTCCTTAGTCTCGGGGTCAAAACGGAAGATGCCATCCGGTGAAATCAGCATGCTGGGGCCAGATCCCTGAGGGAAAAGGCCGCTTCGATCTCTTTCATCGCCGCCGCCCAGATAACCCGGTGATGTATGATAATCAAGCTCCTCCACAAATTTACCGCCCTTAAGGCACAAAATGGTCTCCTTGGCATAGGACATAAAGTCAGGGGCTCCGCCCGCTCCGGTAAGCCGCATCCCGGTCGTGGGACCGCCTCCCATGAAGCTGGTGTTGACATTGCCATATTTATCAACCTGCCCTACCCCCAGGATGGTCTTATCCACATAACCCCTGTATGTTATGGTGGTAAAGGTATTGAAAAGATCTGTAGAATAAGGGAACCCTTTCAAACACATGACATCCGCAACGTGTCGAGGCGGCAGCAGCGGTTCGAAATCGACCATCCCGGATTCCATCATGAGTACCGCGTTGGGAGCGTGCAGGGCTTTCGCCAGAGCTCCGGCCAGCATAGGGGCTCCAACGCCCAGAACCACCTTATCCCCATCATTTATCGTATGCGCCACGGCAACGACCAACAATTCTATTTTTGTTACTTTTTTAGACATCGATCATCAACCCTTTTTCTTCCATTACTTTTTCGATTTCATCCAGAGTTAAACCAAGGCCAACGCTTTTGCCGTCTTCCCGCCAGTTGGAATAAAATGCCGCGCCCTGGTTTACAGGGGCGGAATAATACGTCTGGGCCTTGATTTGCTTCAATCGCTCCAGCCCATATTTTGAGATGTAGCGTTCAATATAAGTATTACGATCCGGGATCGGATACACCCATTCATCCATCCATTTCCGAAGCCCCGTATCACTGGCGTTGGCCACATCCATCTCTATATAGAAAAGCTGATCCATGTTGTAGTATCCAACCAGCTCCGCCGGGTGCGCCCCGAAACTTTCCTCAACGACCGCATTTACTCGAAAAGAGGGCAAGATGGTATACTCAGGGCTGGCGTTGATTATTTCAGTGTCTACCAGCTCCTCACAACTGACGATAATGTTTTTACTGGCCAGGCATGCCCAGGCGACTGAACCCTTGGCGCCCCAGTATTGAGCGTTTCCGTATTTATCCGCTCGATGCACGTGAACGATGCAGACATCCGGGTTCGCCGCCGGAACAACCGGTATATCTTTGCCCGTGAAAGGACACTCAACCACCCCGAACTTACTCTCTCCCATAAAATCACGGACTTTGAAAACATCCGTGGCCATAATTCCCGGCAAAACCGGCATAAAGGAATATCCCAACGCTCCAGCCGTTAATCTGGCGTTATATGTGAAGTTTGAATAGTCTTCCACCTGGATTTTACCGGCGGTTTGATAGCGTTCACACATGCTCCCTCCGCCCCGGCCGCCAGAGCGGATGTTATAAGTGGTCACAATGCGATCCACGCATTCCCCGGCTATTAGCATTTCCACATCAAAGACGCCTGATTGAGTATATACGGTCAGGTTTTTCTTCTCCTGCCGCACAACCTCCATAATCTGATTAAAGGGTGTTGCGACAGTATAGTTCCCTACAACTAACTCATCTCCATCGTGGACAAAGCGGCTGACCGCTTCTTTAAGGGTCATTACCTTGTTTATTGTGTTATCCGTCATCCTTTATTGCACCTGCTTCCTTTCAACTTGTCCGTAATATCTAGCAACATAAAGAACCCCAACCGGCTTCGAGTGAATGTTTCCGGTCGGGATTCCAAGAGGATATTAACGATTACGGCCATAACGTGTAATTGTTCAATACAATTCATTAAATCACTATTTTTGTAAATAGAGGGAAGGGTTCATTTTAATAGGGTAAATCCCCTGTAAATAGGGATTTATCCCGGAGACGAATGGCTTTTCAAGTGTTCAATTAAATTGAAAATTTTTCCGTAAAAATCGTTGACAGAGACCTCTGCAAAACCAGTAATTTTGTTGAAATCGCAGAAGGCGAAAAATTAACCCGCAGGAATATGTTAGATATCTCGAGGACTTAATTTTGAGCCTGACATATGCCGCTGCAGCGTCAGCGAAGCGGGGTTCATGAATTCGACTAAAGGATGAAGTTTTGCAGAGGTCTCTCATAATGATTAAATTAAGTCATCGCCTTATTTATTCTTCTCTGGTAAATTGCATTCTATGGGTAATTTCCGTTGAGTATGATGAAGACTTTCAAACTCTCATTATAATATACCTTCGGCGTGTTACCCATGTTTCAAAACTACATAGCGATTTTTAATTTGCCCATGGAGTGGGTTTTAGGGATATCAATAAGTTGTCAAGATTGGGTATTTTGGGTTATGTGTCTTTCATTAATTGGTATGGCGGGATCAGGGAAATCATAGAAGAGCGGATTTCCCTGGCCTCCTGTTCTAATATAGAAACCAGATTTTGAGGAATACATTATGGAAATCCCATTGCTAAATGACATTGTTATCATATTTGGGCTGTCTATTGCTGTCCTCTATATATGCTATCGAATCCGAGTGCCAGTAATTGTGGGATTCCTACTTACCGGAATACTGGCAGGGCCTCACGGACTCGGGCTTGTAAAGGCGGTTCATGAAGTTGAGCTTTTAGCTGAAGTCGGAATTGTGTTGTTGCTTTTTACCATTGGACTCGAGTTTTCACTCAAAAGCTTATTGCAAATCAAGAAATCAGTACTGATGGGGGGTTCGCTTCAGGTCCTGTTAACCCTTCTGGCCACTTTCTGCATATCCAGATACTTCGGCAGGGCATTCGGTGAAGCGGTCTTCATCGGATTTCTCGTAGCACTCAGCAGCACAGCCATTGTGCTCAAACTCATCCAGGAAAGAGCTGAAGTTGATAGCCCCCACGGACATACAACTCTTGGTATCTTGATCTTTCAGGATATCATTATTGTTCCAATGATATTGGTTACGCCTCTGCTTGCCGGAGCAACAGGAAATCTGAGCGAATCCCCCCTCTTTCTTGTTGCCAAAGGAATTGGCATCATCCTGTTGGTGATGGTTGGCGCTAAATGGATTGTGCCCCAGGTGTTGTATCAAATCGCAAAAACACGTAACCGAGAACTTTTTCTGTTGAGCATTGTTGTAATATGTCTTGCAGTTGCGTGGATAACTTCCAGTGCGGGACTCTCTCTTGCCTTGGGAGCATTTTTAGCGGGCTTGATTGTATCCGAATCCGAATACAGTCATCAGGCACTCGGCAATATTTTACCCTTTCGGGATGTCTTTACAAGCTTCTTTTTTGTCTCCATCGGCATGCTCCTGGATGTGGGTTTTCTTTTCCAGCAGCCGGGATTCATTGGGTTGCTTGCATTATGCGTTTTGGCTTTAAAATCCATCATCGCTGGGTTTGTAACCATTTTACTGGGATTTCCGCTTCGCATTGCAATTTTAGTAGGATTTGCTCTCAGTCAGGTTGGTGAATTCTCTTTCATTCTATCCAAGACAGGTATTGAATATAACTTATTTACCGGAAATACTTATCAGTTGTTTCTGAGTGTATCAATCCTGACCATGGCAGCGACACCGTTCATGATAGCCCTTGCGCCTCGTATGGCAGATCTTGTCCTGGGGCTGCCACTGCCCAAAAGGCTAAAATCCGGCCTGTATCCGGGCCAGGAAATAAAGAAGGAAGTCAAAAAAGACCACCTTATCATTATTGGTTTCGGAGTGAACGGTACAAATGTGGCACGATCTGCCAAAGTGTCTGGAATCCCTTATGTAATCATTGAAATGAACCCTGAAACGGTAAGGAGCGAAAAAGCAAAGGGTGAACCAATACATTATGGCGATGCGACTCAGGAGGCGGTATTACAACACACAAACATCAAAGATGCGAGAATTGTTGTAGTGGCCATTAACGATCCCGCAGCAACCCGTAGAATTACCGAAATCGCCCGGAGACTGAATTCGAAAGTTTATTTGATCGTCCGAACGCGATATCTCCTGGAGATGAAACCCCTCTATGAATTAGGAGCCGACGAAGTCATTCCGGAGGAGTTTGAGACATCCGTGGAGATCTTCACCCGGGTTTTGTCGAAATATCTTATACCCAGAGATGAGATCGAGAGGTTCGTCTCTGAAGTACGGTCAGATGGTTACGAGATGTTTCGAAGCTTTTCCAAAGAGTCGGCGTCTTTTTCCGATCTCAAACTTAATCTTCCCGGTGTAGAAATCAGCATGCTGCGGGTTGAAAAAAGATCAATCCTCGCTGGAAAATCGTTATCTGAGATAGAGTTGAGAAAGAGATACGGCGTCACTGTAGTGGCAATAAGCCGGGACTCACAAATATTACCTAATCCAGAGGCAGACACGCGGATTTTTGCTAACGATGTGCTTTTTGTCCTTGGACCACCGCAAAAGATCGCCGGGGTCGCGAATATGTCCCATCATCCAGAAGAGGAAATAAACAGCAGATGAAATAAATTGACAAACTGGCAAGTTCGTTTTAGAAAGAACAAGAACTAATCCTAAAATCATTACAGCAGGAAACTAGGCGCCATATCAAGAAATTTTGTTTGAGACTAAAAGAGGAGTGCTAATGTCTGACGCGGAAAAAATTGATTTTCTCGAAAAACTAGAATCAGAAGTCATGAGCATGGGTGGAGGAACGAAAAGAGGAGTAATTTGCAAGCAGGAGCTTGAGGAGGCCGAAGAAATAAGGGTTTCAATACGTCCTCCCAAGTTTTTAGGCAGTATTGAAATGTTTACTCTCAGGAAATTGGATCCGGCTGACTACCACCTTATCCTGGTGGCCATCCCGAGAAACACTGATGGTGAATGATTCAAACGCGAAGGCGACAGCCCTGGCGAAAAGAAGGAGGTGTTATTAATCCAGGGCCATTGAAAAAGTGAGAACATCAACATTTCGCTTAAGGAGGTTATTATGATCAGGACAGCTGAACAATATGTGGAAAGCTTGAATGACGGCAGGGTCATTTATCTCAACGGAGAAAAAATACCGGATATCACAAAACATCCGTCTTTTCGAGGACCTATTAACGCCAGAGCCATGAGTTATATTCTCTATTACCACCCTGAGTTCAAAGATCTGCTCACAGTTGAAGAGGACGGCGACAGATTCCTGTTTCTCTGGAAACAGCCTAAGACCTCGGAGGACCTGGTAAAACGAAGGGATCTCTACATTACCTGCATGCGCTGGGGCGCCGCCATGAGCGGCATGGGGCCTGACGCCCTGGCCGCCTCGGGAGTGGTAGCGGCAAGGATGGACAAAAATCTGGGTACAAATTATACGGAAGCGATCGAGGACTACCGCAAGCATCTGAAGGAGAAAGATCCAGCTATCACAGGAGCAATCACCGATGTTAAAGGAAACAGGGGTATGCGTCCATCAGCCCAGGAACAACACCAGGACTTTTATGTCCGAGTTGTGGACAGGCAAAAGGATGGCATATATGTGCGGGGAGCCAAGATGCACATTAGCGCCACTCCGACCGCTAATGAGCTGATCGTATCACCCTGCCGCGGTCACCGTGAGGAAGACAAGGACTACGCCGTGGTTTTTGCCACACCGATAAACGCCAAAGGCATCACCCTTTTAACCTCACCTCCATATTACTCGGAAACAGGTGAGGAAGCCGAGTGGAATTGGCCCGCGTCAGGGCGTTATGCCGGTGTCAGCGAATGCATGATTGTCTTTGACGACGTTTTTGTTCCCTGGAACAGGGTGTTTATGTGCGGTGAGTGGCAGTATTCCAGGGATCAGGCCTGGATGTTCGGCGTTTTTCATCGTCTTTTCGGTACCTGTCATAAAGTGATATCAACTGAAGAGGCTGCCGGGGTGGCTGCTTTAATGGCTGAATATAACGGGTTAGACAGGTATCCTCATATTCAGGAAAAGCTGGCCTGGCTCGCCATGCACGCTCAAATGGTTGACGCCATGTCCAGAGCGGGCTGCGAGATTCCAGATTACTTTGAGGACATTGGCCTGGCCGCCCCCAATCTCATGTACACCAATATAGCCAAGTATATCTTTGCCAACGACCAGCATGAAACCTCCAAGATTGTGGCGGATATCACCGGCGGAATCGCCAGCACTGTCTTTTCTTACAAGGACTGGATGAACCCGGAGGAAAGGCCATATATCGAAAAATACCTTGCCGGTAAAAACGGCGTACCGACCGAGCACAGACTTCGCGCCGTGAGGCTGGCCAAGGATTTAATCGGTCATGGTCACGATGGCGCCTTCATTCATACCGAAGGCTCCCTGGCGGCTCAAAAGATGGCCATGTACGCGGCTGCGGATTGGGATCGATATAAGGCTATTGCCAAAAGGATCGCCGGTATTCCGGGCTGGAAAGAGTCCGAGACCTTGAAGGACCTTCCAGACTGGCCAACCGAAATGATAGTTAAATAGGGGTTAATTTCAAACAAGCGTCCCAGACTGGATGAAAGGATGATTACTCGTTAATAAATCGCTAACAGCTCAATTGATTCAAGTTACTTGTACCGCAGAGATTTTTCTCCATGTAAATCGGGCCTGACTAAAGATGCCTTCTCCGGCAGCATCGGAGAAGGCGTTTTATTTGGATTTCTGGCGCGATATCAAAAATATACTCCCTTGCGGAGTCATGAAATCCGGCCAAGCGCCTCAGCCATGATAAATGGTGTCCAAATTTTTTATTTTACTCCGGCTAAAGACTATTGTATGTCGTGAGGGTAAATTTAAAACCACGGATCGTATTAAATACGATGGGAATTATAATAGCCAGGGAACTTTAATGAAAGCGAAAAACAAACAATCTCAAGAGGTTGAGAAAAGAAAAGAAGAAAATATATGGGAAGAAGACTATGCCATCCGGACTTATGAAACCGACTCCACAGGCAGACTTTCCATAATCTCGCTTTGTCATTTGATGCAGGACGCCGCGGAAAAACACGCTCTTAAGCTTGGATTGGCTATCCAGGATCTTCAGTCTGAAAATCTGACCTGGGTCCTTTCGCGTCTGGCTCTAAAAGTAGATTCGTATCCGGGCTGGCAGGATCAAATACAGGTGCACACCTGGCCTTCAGGAATCAAAAGATTATTCGCGCTCAGAGATTTCAGGATAACCGATCAAAGCAATCACCTTTATGGAGCAGCGACTTCGGCCTGGCTTATAATCAACGCTCAAACTAGGCGTCCCATCAGGATACAACGCTTTATTGACAAACTCAATATTACAGAATCAAATCGTGCTTTACCACATGGGCTGGATAAACTTCCTGCGCTGGATCAACATAAATATGAACAGCGGTTTCGCGTCCGTCACAGGGACCTCGATTTGAATCAGCATGTTAACAATGTGAGTTACATTGAGTGGGTGGTTGAAAGTATCCCCGCAAAAATACAAACCAAAGGCGTTCTTACAGAACTGGAAATCAACTTTCAGGCGGAAGCGCATTTTGGCGATCATGTTATTTCAAGATGCACAACTTTGGAAAATGATCGGACCGTTTTTTTGCATTCCATTGTTCGCGAGGAAGACGAGCAGGAGGTTATCCGGGCCAGGACCGTCTGGAAATAGAACATGAGAATGTTTTTGAGGAATATCATTCCAGCACTATCATTATGCAGCCATATACATGGCTGGTCACGTTGATTAAGCATCTATCTTTTCACAAGATTGACCGGTTGGCGGTTATGGAAGATTTGCGGCGGGGCGATATTCTTGCTCTGACGGATATACTTCCATTTCTAAATAAATAAATGCCGTTGATTCAAAATCAACCCAGGCGCCAAAAACATTAACATTACTAAAGAATCTGATCTTCGGTGATCTTGAGTTCCAAAAGACTTGTAATTTTGAGTTCTTTTGGTAGACTATCAATGTTCTTTAGATTTAAAAATTAATTTAAATACAGGTTTTAATGCTCAATGGAGATACCCTGAATATGAGTCTGGGGCCCAGTTCAAAGACCCCGCCTTACAGTGCAACCGAACCAAGAGGAAGCTGGCTTAAATGCCCCAACTGTGGAGCGGTTTACGATAAGCCCCGCCACTTTTGTTCGAAGTGTCACTACTATTCCTCAAGCTGGTGGGCCCCTAAAGAGAGTAGGAAACGGCCTCACTGGAAACGTCGAATCATCATTTCAGCCGTACTTATCTCTCTGATTGCCTTTCTGGTGATTCGCTGGTTTTCTCCTTTCATCCCCAATCCGCTTGTTCTTATCCGCCAGTCGGGCATCAACTTGACCTCATTGATCGGTACCGGAGAATGGACTAGTTTCGCCGGAAACCCAGCTCACACTCGTTACATACCCAACGCAGCCCCTCTTGAAGGCCGGATTAGATGGTCTCTAGCCCTGGGCGACGAACCGACAGAATCATTACCGGCCATAGCGGACGGCGTTCTTTATGTTGGCGGACATTTTAAAGTTTACGCGATGGAAGCGGCCACAGGCAAGCTAATCTGGGAGGCGACGACAACGGGTCCGGTTCATTCTTCGCCCGCCATCGCCCACTCACTGGTTTATGTGGGATTACTGGATGGCCGAGTACTCGCCCTGAACCAATCCACGGGCCAGGTTAAATGGGAGTATCAAACCGAAAATTTTATTTTTTCCTCCCCAACTGTTGTGGGCAACATGCTCTATATCGGATCCGGGGATCAGTCCATTTACGCCCTCAACGCCAAGACCGGGGAGCTGATTTGGAAAACCTTGACAGGGGGTCGGATTCAATTCGCTCCGGCGGTTCGAAACGGTGTAGTGTACGCATCCTCCAGCGATCGAAGCATCTATAGTTTAAGCGCCAAATCCGGCGCGCAACGGCTTCGTTTCAGGGTCTATCGAGATCTTGTTGACGCTCCGGTGGTGGCAAACAAACTCGTTTATTTTGTATCCAGAGACGGCGGCCTGTATACCATAAGACATGAAACCCGCGAGATACCGGGTCAATATCAACTAAAATGGATATGGATGCAGCTCTGGTTATGGCGGATGCCGGTACCGCCCCCTCCGCCTCAAGCCGGTGCCAGGTGGCGTTCCAAGCCGAAAAATCGCTGGATGGGATTTACTTCCTCACCCGCGGTGACGCCCGACGCCCTGTACCTGGGGGATCGCCTGGGCTGGTTTTACGCCCGAGACGCCTTAGAAGGGAAACCGCTCTGGGAGTTCAGAACCAGAAGTCGTATTTCCGCTTCCCCACTTGTTCTTGGGGATAAGGTTTATTTTGGGGCAATGGATGGAAAGCTTTACGCTTTAAATCGTCATGAAGGGGAACTAGATTGGAAGCTCTCTCTTAAAGCGCCTGTCAAATTAAGTCCTGTGTACGCGGCGAACCTTCTCTTCATGCGCACGGAAGATGGCAAACTCCACGCAATCGAATAAACAAACAGACTTTGAACAGGACAGCTCATTTCTACAAACCCCTGAGAAAAACAGCAGATTATCGATGGGAACGCTTAAACCCTCAGGAATATGTTCAATATTTCGAGGGCTTAAAATTTCACCTTCCGCGATTTCAACAAAATTACTGGTTTTGCAGAGGTCTATAAAGGAGCTTCCGTAGATTTAAACCTTACGCCAGCAGCCGCAGTAAACATCCCACCATTTGGGATCAGTTGTGATTTGTTCTATAGAACAAAAGTTCCCAGCCTGGTGGCTGTAAAATTCTTCGGCCACGCATTTAAGGCCGGAGCAGTAATCCTTAATCATCTCGTAATCATAGATTCTATGTGCGTTAAAGGCGATCGCGGGCGGCGCATTGTGGATGGTTGTGGTGAATATCAGGCGTCCATCAGGCTTTAAGACCCTGATCATTTCTTTAATCGCCTTTTTATCTCCATCAAAATCTATCCGATCACCGTAACGGCCCAAACCAATGTGTTCCAGGGTACACATAGAGAGAACCGTATCAAACGAATTATCAGGCAGATCCAGACTTATAGCGTCACAGGTGATAACTTTTTCGTTTTTCACACTAGACTTCCTGTCTCGCACGTCTATAGTCGTCACCTGGTAGTGGGCCATTAGTCCGAGCAGGAAATGCCGGTAGGATCCAATATCAAGGATGTTTTTCGGCTCAAACGCATTAATCTGTTCAGCCGCGAACTGACACTCAAAATCCAGAAAGTTTGCGGGATGATCGCCGCTGTCACTTCTGGTTTCCTGAAAAACATAAAATCCCTTTGATTCATTCAATAAGCTTGAATAAGCCTCATCGTATTCATTCATTTTGCGTTAACCTTTAAGGTGTTCGAAAAAATGGCTGTCCATAGCGGTTCACTTAAGGCGAATCTTTTTTTTATACCATAGAGTGAGCGCCAGAAATATTTTCCTATTAATGAAAACTGGTGAATGAAGGATCAATGAAAAAAGCAGCGTTGGTGAAAGCAATTGCCCGGAAGTTTTGGCGATTGTCAAAAAGTTCCTGGATAGTTTACAACCTCTGTCGATATATGACCAATGTCTTCAATCAGAAAGGAATTTTAACAATCACCCTGATTAACGCCCCCGTTTAAAACTTGCCCGGTGTATATTGCTGATTAGACCTCTTTACTGGCTGGTTTAAATAATTTTTGGGAAGCAGATATTTAAAAGCTCTTCTCTTTGAAGAATCCCGCTGGATTTATCAGGTTTTTTTGTCCTGGAGGCCCTAAGAGTCCACCCGTTCTTTCAGTTCTTTACCAACTTTGAAGAAAGGTAATTTCTTCGACTCGACCTCGATGGCCACGCCTGTTTTGGGATTCCGCCCAACATAGCCTTCATAGTCTTTGACTTTAAATGACCCCAAGCCCCTGATCTCAGCCCTTTCATTCCGGGCAAGACCTTCAGCAATGGAATCGAAAAATGTGTTGACGACTATTTCAGCCATTTTAAGATTCAGGCCTTCCCTCATAGCCACTTCTTCAATTAGTTGGGATTTATTCATGTGTCACCCTTATCGAAAAAATTTATTGAATATTAAAAAGTTATGAACAGCCTGTCAAGGAAAACCATGAAAAAAATATGTAGTTTTAAAACATGGGTAACGCTCCGAAGGTATATTTTATGATGAGGATATGCTAATCTTCATCGTACTCAACGGAGGTTACCCATAGAATGCAATTTACCAAAGAAGAACAGATTAGGCGAAGATTAAATTGGTTTATCGAGGCCAGGGAACTAGGCAGCGTCAGCCAAGCTTGTAAGAATTGTGGCATATCTCGTAAGACCTACTACAAGTGGTGGAACATCTATCAGGGCTCTGGCGCCCATAAAGACAGCTTGGCCGACCGATCCCGGCGCCCAAATAGCCATCCTAAAACAATCGAAGGCGCCTGGAAGCGGCGGATCGTCAGGCTACGCAAAAAGACCGGCTACGGACCCAGGCGTATGTGGGCCATCTTCACGCGCCAGGGGTTTAACGATGTCCCCAGCCCCAACGGCATTTACCGGGTACTGCAACGAGAGGGATTGATAATGAAAAGGCGAAAGCCCTCTCGAAAAAAAACATAAGCGCCGTTTCGAGATGCCAAACCCTGGAGACAGAGTCCAGATAGATATCAAATAAGGTGGTCGGGTTTGTCTAGACAAAAAAGAAGTTAGTTTAAGGTGGACTTTCCATCCATTAAGGCCTCGAATTCTTTGACCTACCAATTCTAAAGGGTGGAGTAAAAATGTGGAGGGCGGCGGTCTAATAGTTTGCAACCGAGTTCATGTTTAAATGGTTTCAATGTGCAGGAATTGATACCCCGGGTCAGGCTTCAAGGCCGAGTCGTTTCATTTTTCGCCAAAGCGATGCTCGGTTGATGCCCAGGATCTCTGCGGCTTTGGTCTTGTTCCAGGCGGTGTGCTCTAGAACCCACTTGATGTATTTTATCTCCTGTTCCTTTATGGTGGGAAAGCGGGAACCGGAGTGGCGAAAGGTATGGATAGAGAGTTCCCACAGGTCCTCGGGTAGGTCCTGGACCCGGATAGAATGGCCCTGGGCCAGGATCATGGCCCGTTCTATGATGTTTTCCAGTTCCCGGACATTGCCGGGCCAGGAATATTGAAGCAGAAGATCCATGGCCTGAGGATCGACTTTCTTGATTTCCTTCCCGATTTGTTCTTGTTTTTGGATCAGGAAATGATGGATAAGGAGTGCTATGTCATCAAGTCGGTCGGCCAAGGGAGGCAGGCGGACCGTGACCACGTTCAGCCGGTAATAGAGGTCCTGCCTGAACCGACCGGCCTCGACCTCCTGGAGCAAATCCCTTGCAGTGGCAGCGAGAAAACGGACGTTGACGGGGATGGGTCTGGTGCCGCCAACGCGAAGGACCTCCTTTTCTTCGATGACCCTGAGCAGTTTAGCCTGCATGTTCATAGGCATATCCACGATTTCATCGAGAAAGACCGTGCCCTTATCCGCCGCTTCGATTAGGCCGATCTTGGTGGAAGTGGCCCCTGTAAACGCGTCCTTTTCATGTCCAAAAAGTTCATTGGCCAGGAGTTCCTCTGTGAATGAGCCACAGTTAAAGGCCACGAAGTTGTGATTCTTTCTGAGACTTAGGTTGTGGATTGTTCTGGCGGCCAGTTCCTTACCGGTGCCCGTTTCGCCGACGATGAGGACGTTGGAGTCGGCGGGAGCGACTTGCTTGAGCAACTTGTTCACCGCGCAAATCGGCTCGCTCGTCCCAACGATCAGGGGTTTTCCCTTTTGTTTGAATTCGGCCAACATCTCCTTCAGGGCGATATTTTCTTTGTACAAACTCTTTTTGAGTAAGGCTTCACGAACGACCTTGCGGACCAACTCTATCTTATAAGGCTTAGAGATGTAATAATAGGCTCCGTGCCGCATGGCTTCCACGGCGGAGTCTACCGTGGCGTATGCCGTGATCATGATGACTTCGGTATGCGGCTGCTCGGTCCGAACCTTGTTCAATACCTGCATGCCGTCAACATGTTTCATTCGAAGATCGGTTAGGACCAGATTGAATTCCTGCTTCTCCAGGAGGGAGAGAGCTTGAGCCCCGCTGGAGGTGGACACGACCTCATGGCCCTCCTTGGTCAGGATGTATTCCAGGTTCTTGCGGGCCAGATCATCGTCCTCAACAACGAGGATAGTCTCTTTAGGCTGCATAATAGCTTCCGCTCTGCGTTATGGGCAAGATCAGGGTAAATTTTGTCCCCTGTCCCAATTTACTGGTCACATCAATTTTACCATGATGCTGCTGTATAATACCGTAAGTGATATAAAGGCCAAGGCCGCTCCCACTGTTAGCTTCCTTGGTCGTGAAAAAGGGGTCATAGATCTTGGCTAAATTCTTGTCCGAAATACCGCTTCCGGTATCAATCACCTCCAAGATAGCGGTTTGATCAGTAGGATTGCGGTAGGCCTTGAGGGTCAGCACCCCACCTGCCCCCTCCATGGCCTGCACCCCGTTGAGAATCAGGTTGATCAGAACCTGAGTAAGGCGGCGTCGGTCAACCTCCAAATTCAGGGTGTCGGCGAGATCCAGCTCAATACTGATTTCGGCCGGAATATCGCCCTGAACCAATTTGAGCGTGTCTTCAATCAGAGTCTTGAGGTTGATCGGCGTGGGTTCGAACTCTCGCTCCCGGGCAAATTCAAGCAGGGCCCTGACAATGTCACGCGCCTTTTCGACCTGACTCTCGATGCCGGTCAGCAGATTCTTCTGGAATTCCGGATCAATCTCATCCAGCTCTTCCAGCAGGATTTGGGTCGAGCTGGAGATGTTACTCAAAGGGTTGTTCAATTCATGGGCCACGCCTGAAGTCAGGGTACCCAAGGCAGCCATTTTTTTGGTCTGTAGCATATGCTCCGCCCTTTTCCCCAGTTCGATGATCATCTGGTTCAAGGCCGTAATCATAGACTGAATCTCCGGGATACCCGGAACTGAAGGTATTTGCTGAAAATCGCTTTCGGCTATCTT
>JAFDLS010000171.1 GCA_019306365.1 Deltaproteobacteria bacterium | reverse complement strand
AGGAAGGTTTCGCAAGGAATCAGCCTGCCTGCCGCGTCTATGGCTAAAACGGCGTCAGCCAGTTGGCAGGCCAGCGTGGACGACGGCCCTTCAGGTTTGGCCAGCCTTCTGGCGTAATGTCCCAATAGATTCCAACGATCTATGTGTTTAACGGGATTACTCGAGTTCAGGTACTCGATGTAATAATCGGAATAAGCGATGTAGTTGCGCCGCCAGGTGTCAAAATCCCTTTTAAAGACTTCAGGTAAAGCAGGCCTTCCTAGAATGCAGTGGTTGAGCTGTTTGATTTCCAGACGCTCAATGGGCAGGCGGTGCAGTTCTTCCGAAACGCCCACAAAATCGTAAGGGTAAGGTGCCATGCAGGATACGGAATGGGGGATATTTGCCTTGATCAGCCTCTTCAGATTGTCAACCACACAGTCATAAGAAGAACCTTTCTTTTTATCAGTAAAGGGGCGATTTTTGTCATGAACTTCCTTGAAAGCGTCCAGGCTCACGGCCACCCTGGAATTATCAGGGCTTTCGGCGTAAATGTCAAAAAGGTCCTGATTATAAATCGTTCCATTGGTTGATAAAATGAGATGTACCTTGGAACCTGTTTCACGGTGGTTAAGGTCCTGAAGACCACGTGAGAGGATGTAGGCCGCCCTGGGATTTAACAGGGGCTCCCCGCCAAAAAGAAAGACAGTAATAAATTCATGTGCTTCAGATTTAACGATATTGGTAATAAAATCAAGTGCCTGGCGTGCCGTTTCAACCGACATGAAAGAGGGCTGCCTGCCTGCGCTTCCGCCTTGGTTAAAGCAGTAACTGCATGCCAGATTACAGCCCTGGGAAAGGTAAACACTGATTGACTGGGGAGACATTCTATGGAGAAAACGATTCTGTTTGGTTTCAGGCTCTAAATCAGGGTGGGTTTCGTTTTGAAATAATTCGATTTCCCGGATCAGGTTTTCAAACACCGAGCCATGTAGTTTTGTAAGGGATTTAAATATCTTATTTCTCTGTTTTTCAGGCTGAGCCAGAGCTGTAAAGGCTTGCTCGGTCCATTCTGGTAATGAATCAGCAAAGAACCCGCTATGTCCATTGAAAAGAAACCGCTTACCATTCACGCTGAAATAAATCACCAGACCTTTTTTATCAACGGGAACGGTAAAATCCTCTTGGGGTGTAATTATCGCCTCCGCATGAATTCGCATTTGAATAGTTTTAACAAAGTAGTGCATGCCCCTCAAGGCAAAGAGCTATAGGGGAAAAGCATGATCTTTAGTTGCTTCCCTGGCTGGATAAAGACCGGAACCTCAGAAGTCCTAAACGCTCTTTAAGACCTCTGCAAAACTTCGTCCTTTAGCCGAACTCATGAGCGCCGCTTCGCTGACGCTGCAGCGGCATATGTCAGGCTCAAATTTAAGTCCTCGAAATATTGGTAATATTCCTGCGGGTTAAATTTTCGCCTTCCGCGATTTCAACAAAATTACTGGTTTTGCAGAGATCGCCTTTCTGGTTCCACTTCTGCCAGGTTTGCCGCTTAAGGGTTTTAACAACCAGCTTCCTTGGGATTCGAAGGCATTGACCTGCAGCCGCAACCTGCGATTACGGACAGTGACCCAAAGTCAAAGGAAGCCAGGGAATCAAAACTCGTGGCAGCATAAACCCCACCCATCACTTTTTTCAGCTCGTCCTTGCTTACTGCCTGGTTCGCGGGCAGATCCTTAATTTTAATTCTCGCCATGACCTAGTCCCCCTTTTTTAATTCATTAATAAATATCGAAATACTAAAAAAAAGCCATGCATAATTTCGTTTGGTCTTTAATTTTTTACTCCGGTTATTCTCGAAAAAATTTCTGGATGCCGTTTTTTCATCTGAGAAATATAGTACAGGTCTATTTTGACTGTTTCCCGGGTATACTGGCAGGACGACTCCTCGCTCGGGCGCAGTTCTCCAAAATCATCCATACTTGCGGCGTAACAACCGCCCCCGCAAATCAGTTTAGCGAAACAGTCCCGGCAGCGGTCATCATCCAGGCGATGCTGCCCGTTTTGAAAAAGCCATTCTTCAAACCGGGTGTATTTGTCCGGGGCAAAACCGTTCTTTACACTTCCCAATTCAAAAGCCTCCTGCATGATCAATGATTCGCACGGAAAAATTTTACCTTGCGCGCTGATACCAACTTTTTCATCGGCCGCCCCGCAGGCCAGGGTTGTTCCGGTCCGCTCGCGGTTTAATTTATTCGCGTATTCTTTAAAAACGACGTATCGATCAACGTGTTTAACGGGATTCTTCCCTTTGAGATAGTCGAGATAATAGTCACAGTAGTCGATATAATTTTGTCTCCATAAGTGAAATTCTCTTTCAAAAACCTCAGGCAAGCTCGATTTGCCATAGATATGATGAATGAGTTCCTTGATCTCAACACTTTCAACCCCCAGACGATGCAGCTGCCTGGCCGCGGAAATAAAATCGTAAGGATGAGGGACGATGCAGGTCACGGAATATGGAACCCGCTCCAGGATCATCCTCTTAAGGTTCTTTGAAATTACTTCATAGCTGGAACCCTTTTGGGGGTTAGCATAGGGCCGGTTTTGATCGTGAATGTTCTTGAAGGCATCCAGGCTGAAAACAACCGTGCTGATATCGGGACGTTCGGCAAAGATGTCGAATACTTTTTTGTTGTAGATCGTGCCATTAGTTGAGAGGATCAGAGTGATTTCAGTGTCGAAATTTTGATGGTTGAGATTCTGGAGGCCGCGAGCTAGTGTATACGCGGCTTTGGGAGCGAGCAAGGGTTCTCCGCCGAAAAGGTTAACGCTTATTTTTTTGTGCTCCCCTGTTTTAACTATTTTCGTGAAGAAGTCCAGGGTATCTCTGGCGGTCTCAATTGACATTACGGAAGAGGTTCTTCCGAAAGTGCCTCCCTGGTTAAAGCAGTAGCCACAGGACAGATTGCAGCTTTGTGACAGATACACATTGAAGGTATGAGGTTTCATTCTTTGATAAAATGAGGCTTGCCTCGGTTCAGCCGTTAAATCAGGATGGGTTCCATTTTGGAAGCGCCAGATTTCCTGGAGAAAATCGTTACAACCATCGCCGTATTTTTTTTTCAGTTTTTCAAACAAGCCAACCTGCTCGGCGGGCTGTTTTACCAGGGTCCTCATGGCTTCGTCTGCGTATTCAGGCAGGGAATCAGAAAAGAAACCGGTATTACCGTTAAAAAAGAAAGGTGTATCGTTGACGCTGAAATAGACAACCAGCCCGTTTTTATCAACAGGAATGGTGAAATCGTTCTGATTATTGAGTATTGCCGCTTCAGCCTGCATGGATTCTTTCCCCGGTTTGCGGCGCCTCAGGAAGAAAATCTTACCGAGGCGCCCTTCTTGCCAAAAACCTGTGTTTTCAAAATCCTGATGGGACTTATATCCCCTGCTTAATTATTAATCCGCCGGCTTTGAGCTGCCGTCCCGACAGTAGCCGCCAATAACAGGATTGATATTGCCCCAGTCTATGGAGCTAAAGGAAGTCTGAAAGGAGGTTGTCGTTAATACTCCTCCTTTGATTTTTTTCAACTCCTCCTTGGTTATTTTGTAGTCCGCCGGCAGATTTTTAATTTTTATTCTTGCCATAGTCTTATCCTCCATTTTTGGAAAAATTTGTTTTGGTGCCTGCCAATAGAATTAACGCCAATATCAAGCTCTCTTTACGCAGCCACCTCCTTTCCTTTCAATGATGAACAGTAATTTTCGACCTTGCTGTTTAAGGACGTGCTGAAACTTACTAGAGCCGTTGAACCCTCTGTTATGTCAAACCCCTGGTCAGTTCAACATTTTTATTTTTAACCATATTGATTAATATATGTTAATTTATACGGGCTTGTCAAGGCATTTCGATGATGGTGTGACGACCAGCCTGACACCGGGGAAAGATTCTAAACAACCAGGTTAACGATTGTATCTTTGATCAATCGGGAGTGTGTTAAGAGGCCAGGGAAGTTATTGTGGGCTTAACAAAGGGTTGTCATTTAAACTCGAAAACAGGGATCCATGTAGGAACGTTAATACTGGTAATCGCCCTTGCCGTTTCCTTGTTGTCGAATGCGGTTTTATTATTGGTAAAGTAATACTTTGCTACAACATGAATGAGTGGAGTTTCAAATTAAGGGGATGATCCGCTATTAAGCAAGGTCAACAGGCAGAAAAGATTGGACCTGTTTCAGCTTATTTTCAAAATCTCCGATTATATTTTCTATTAAGGCGGGTTTTAGGTTCAGGGCTGCCCATGCTTGAGTGTCGACTGGTGGGATTTGATTGTCTCCTCCGTTACCCACCTCGAGGGCTCGTGTTAAGATGTCACCGATATGAACCAGGCTTGTAACAATAAAATATTCCTCACTTTTTTGTGGATCATGGTGGAAAGCGATCGCCGCTGTCAGGTTGAGGGGAAGATTCCAATGCTCGGCCAGCCAGTATCCAAAATGTTCATGCGTCGCTCCGAGGGCGTTCCTTTCCGCTTCCAATAATAAAAGGTTTTTCTCTTGAGCAGCTCTTAAAACCTCTGAGTACTTATCATGGAGAAAGGTGTCCAGGATGACCTTGCCGATATCGTGGAGTAACCCAGCCAGGAATATCTCCTCGCCGTTTCCAAAGCCGAGTTTATCTCCAATCACCTGAGCCGCAGCTCCGCACCCCAGTGAATGCTGCCAGAAACCCTTTCGGTCCAGCGTTTCATCCTTTGAACCCCTGCCTAAAGAGTCGAAGATTTTTGTGACCAGAACAATGTTTCGGATAGAGTTGTACCCAAGAATGGTTACGGCCTTACTGAGGGAGTCGATCTTACGGGGGAAGCCGTAATATGCGGAGTTGGCCATTTTAAGGACCCGGGAAGCGAGGGTCTGGTCATAGCTTAAGGCTTCCGTTAAATCCTGAGTTAAAGAATCTGGATTATCAAGTATGTTTAGTGTGGTGGATACCATTGAAGGCAAAGAGGGTAGCTCTTCCAGCTGACTAAGAATCTCATCAAAAGTCTTTTTCGCAACTTTTTCCACTCTTGGCGCTTTCATTTGGAAGTTGTAAAAACCGAATCATACTACAATCTCAAATAAAGATAATTATTCCAGAGCTTTCAGAGCCTTAATGCACGTCGGCCTTTTGGGGGTGTCTCTTTTCTTAACGCATTGAATCCAATAATACTTTGAACCGTTCCCTTAGAGAGTTTAATTCACCCTCGGGCAAGTCGTGGTTGTTTTCAGCCACTTCAAGCTGCGCAAATATATCGAGCAGCTCCTGGAACTCATTCTTTGGTTTATCCTGCTTGTTTTTTTTCTCAGCCATTCTTAATTCTTAAATGAAAGAAAGGTTATTGGTTCCCGCACGCCCAGCCCGGAGTTCCTCAAATTTTTTATCTCGACGCTTTGAGTCAACCTTGCGGGGGTCCTAAATCAATATAACTACTGTAACAAGATTTTAATCAAATGCACTACGTAATTATTACGTGTAAAATACGGGGTCAAATACAGTATTATTTCAATGAAAATAAATGAGAACGAAGGTTTACCTTCTTGTTAATCAACCTCAGCTTTTTACGAATATTTTCCCGGTGGTATTCAATGCTTCGGGTGGATAAGTTAAACAATTGAGCGATCTCTTTGGTTGATTTTCCATCCCTGATGAGGCTGGCCACCTGAATTTCACGGGGAGTAAGGTTGGAATACCTAGAGGCAAGAGTGGAACCGAATGAAAACAGTATATCCTGCAGGTTGGAGATGGCGATTTCCAAATTGGCATTGAGTTTCGCCGAATGCTGCCTGCCTTTGAGCTGCTCTAAATATGGTATAACTAAAGTTCGCAGGTTTTGAATAAGAACCTTGACAAATTCCTCCTTATCTGTCTCGCGCTGATCAAGCAGCACCCTTAAAGCCGAGTTCATTTCTCCCAACTTTTGAGCCTGGACACTTAGTTCCTTGTTTTTTTCTTCCAGTTCCCTGGTTCGCTGTTCGATCATCTCTTCGAGTTTGTCGCGATGTCTCTTCAGATTAGCCTGGGCCTCCAGTAAGGCCTCCTCTGCCTGCTTGCGTTTGGTAATGTCCGTCAGGACTCCCTGCACACCGATAACGCGATTACTCTCAATGATGGGTTTGGCGGTGGTTCTGATCCAGACGTATTGGCCGAACTTGGTTGCATACCTGTATTCCGTGGGTTCATTACCACCGGACATCATTTCTTTAAACTTCTTCATCCGGCCTTCCAGATCTTCTTGAAAAACGAAATCGGTAAATTTTTTACCAATAATTTCCGATTGTTTATATCCGCCGATCGTTTCGACATTAGGGCTGACATATGTTACCACGGCGTTCTCGTCAGTCTGATAAATTATATCGTTCAGATTTTCAACGAGTTCCCGGTATTTTTTTTCACTTGCCCGAAGCGCTGCCTCCGCTTGTTTACGCTCCTTAATCTCCTCCTGTAATTCTTCATTGGCTTTTGCTATCTCTATTGTTCGCTCGCTAACCCGTCTTTCTAAATCATTATGTTCACTTTGCAGAATCTCCCGCGCACGCTCATGATCGGTAATGTCATAAAGCACCCCGTTCCAAAGAACGTCTTCATTTGGCAAGCGATGGGGAATGGAGGACCCGCGAATCCACCTTACCTCTCCGGTTTTTAACCTTACTCTGAATTGCTGGGACCAGGGGTCCATGGTTCGCGCAGATTCGATTATTGACCGGTCTATGTAACCTCGATCTTCCTTCACGATACGGTCGAATATTGAATTTGGGTCGTTCATGACCTCTTGAGGGGAGATACCCAGGATCGAGCTCGCTCCTTCACTCATAAACGGTGAATAATAGGAGCCGTCTTTCCTCATTACGAACTGATAAACAACTCCCGGAATACTGGAAGCTATCTCTCTGTACTTTCTCTCGCTTTCCCTTAGTTCCTCTTCAATACGCTTGCGTTTGGTAATATCAAGAATAATGCCTTGAATATGCGTGATAACGCCTTCCGAATCTTTGATGAAAATGTTCCGGTCCTCAAACCAGCGAACTTCCCCGGACTTGGTAATTAAACGGTACTCCTGCTCCCACTCTTTTACCCCTTCCTGAAGAAATTGGGCAATTTCGGCTTCTAGTCTGGGAACATCCTCCGGGTATGTAATCTTTACCCACGAAACACACCCTGAAAGAAAATCTTCAGCGGTATATCCAAGGACTTCCTCCACGTTATCAGTGACGAATTCTACCGGCCAACCTTCAACAAAACGCCAGAGAAATGTGACGGCTGGACTTCTATGGAGTACAAACTCCTGTTTTTTCAGCTTAGCAAACGTTACCGCTGCCGGTTCTTCTGTCCCGTTCTCTGCAACAGGAGGCAAATCCAACTTCGCTGAGCTATACTCTTTTCCTTCGCCAACCGATTTTTTTAACATTTCACCTCTCCGGCAGGTCACAAATAATAAATAACATAACAAGCAAGGAATCAGAATTCCAGTGATTAATTTTTAAGCTGTAAATTTAAAGTCGTTTAAGCCCATGGCATTAATCATGTCGATAAAAGTTATGACGGCTTGAGGCAAATGGAGAAATTATTCATAGTATAACGCTACGGTTCGTTCGAATATACGTGAATATCCTGCTGCGGGAAGGGGATACTTATGCCTTCTGCGTCAAAATCATCCGAATAGGTCACTTCATGGGATGGTTCTTCGGAAAAATTATCTTCCCGGCTCTCTTCAGGCATCACCTCTATCACCCTGCGGGGGCGACGCGAAGATGAAACCAGGCT
>JAFDLS010000382.1 GCA_019306365.1 Deltaproteobacteria bacterium | reverse complement strand
AACCGATGCTTTCACAAAAACCCTCCCAGGTCATACCGAGTTTAAGGTAAGTTTTATCTTTTTTCAGTTGATACAACTTCACATAGGTAAGCAGATCATTATACTTACGATCCATATCCATTTTCTGAAAAAAACCTATTGCGTTGGATGCCTCGGCCTTTGCTTCGAATTCAATTGTCTTTTTGGCCAATTCTTCCTTGTAATGCGCCTCTGCGGCATCCCATATTTCTTTGGTGGCCTCTATTTCTGCATCAGTCTTTTTCTTCTTCATCAAATATCTCCGTTTTGTAACAATTCAATATCGAGCATGGCCGCGCCCATGCCCAGCTCCCAGTGCTCTCCGATTTTTTCGACAAACTTGAAATCCTCCAAACTGGCCAGATAGCACAGGGTTGTATCGTACTTCAGGTTCACGCCATCGGCGATATCCTGCCCGGAAACCGGCTCGCGCTGGTTGGCCAGAAAGATCAGGATCTCCAGGGTCGGCGTCACCGCTTTAATCCGCCGGTAGCTTTTTTTAGCTTCTGATCCCATTGATTACCTTCTCCATGCTCAATCCTGTGGCCACCAGGTGGTCCACCACCTCCCGGGTCATGGGTGACAGCCCCCGGTAGCATGCATCGATTTCCGGGTTTACCCCGTTAAATTTTTCGGAGAAAACGAGCGAAGCGGATTTAACCGGGGCCTCCTTCTCCGTTGGGATCTTCCGCCGCCGTTCTTTTTCCTGCGCCGGCTTCCGACGCCATATCCGTCTGCGCGCCATCGCGATCCTCCTCTTTAAATCCTCGCTCTACGAAACATTTCACTGACCCTGGCATCTAAAATCTCAGCCTCGAGCGCTTCTCGGCAGAGTTGGGCCTGGGTGGCGAACATAGATGCCAAATCCCATTGTTCGCGACCTAAAGCCCGTTCGGTTTGTTCCGAAAACTCAATCCTTAGCGCGGCCAGCCGCTTTCGATCTTTGTCGCCGGCCAGCAGGCCGTAATTTATGGCTTCGTTTGTATTCCTAAACATGCCTCCTCCTCTACCAGCGCCAAATGATGTAAATCACGAACACCCAGAAGGGCAGGCTCAACAAAAGCCCGGTGATGGCGCCTTTAAAAAAATTCATCCGTATATCCTTAATCCGTGTTGATTCGTGTTCATTCGCGGTCCCTTTCCATTTCCTTTAAAAACAACTCTCTCTTTCGTTTTTCCGCCCGCGCTTTGCGTTCCTGCTCGGCCCATTTCTGGATCTCGCTCCGGAGCGCGTCCGGCCCGGGCAAAACAAACGCGCCGGCCGCTTCGTTAATAATTACAAGCAGCCGGCGCGATTTGGTGACAACACACCTTCCGCCGGTATTCTGTTTTTAGGCTTGCTTTCGGCGGTCCACGAATCGATCATGGTTTTGGTGATGGGCGTACCCAAAAGATGGCTCATTTCCCCGGCGATCTGGTGCCGCGAAAGCGGACACTGTTTAATATCCTCGCACAATGCCCTCCGGAGCGATTCTCCGATACACAGCGTGCCTTCCGTAGCGGCCTTGTCGGATTCCTTGAGTTCCCGGATGTAATCCAGCAGGCTTTTTTGACGAAGCGTGTTGTCTAATTTTTTTCGGGGCTTAGCCATTGACAGTTTTCTGTAATAGGGTTATAGATAACCTATACTGTTGCGCTTGCGACTTTTGATGTCGTGCGCTTGGGCGGACGGTTATAATAATCCGGGAACACTACACCCACCGGCAGCCCGATTTTTTCCGCAATCGCGCACCGCACGCGGTGTGAGTGAGGGAGGTCATGGATTTCCTTGGATACACACATTTCTACCACGCCCAATTCAATGGCGATTTGTTTTTGGGTGACGCCCTTCTCTTTAAGCAGATACTGTCTGTATGCCGGGGTCATCTTGGTCATAAGCCGGGCTCCTTATTAATTTTAAAAAGGTTAAATTTTATGGATACACCGTTTAATAAGGTCGCTATCTTGCACGAAAGCGCCAAGCACTGTTTTTCATTTAAGTATTTTGTTTTTTCAGAGGTGCTCATATAGTTCCTTTGTCTGTTTGACCTATTGCAGCGGCTCGATCCATTCGCGTTTTTGAATGGGCGAACGGTCACAAAAACAGGAGGTTACGGGATTCTCGATGGTGCTGTGAAACACACCTAAGCGGTTCTGGGCCATGAAGGTGATTTCCGCCTTGACCATATCCAGGACGCTTAAAAT
>JAFDLS010000381.1 GCA_019306365.1 Deltaproteobacteria bacterium | reverse complement strand
GCGTTACTGGGAAGTTTTTGGGATAGGCCCGTGGGCGTTCCTTGATTTCAAACCGCCTCATGTGACTGACGGCTTTTTGCATGGCATCAATATGGCTGAGAGTGATATGCATATAAGAGGCGCTCTCGCTAACCTTGGACCCATTCAGTTCGAACTGCTCGAACCGGTAAGCGGACCGAGCACCCACATGGAGTTTTTGCAAAAGCACGGGGAAGGAATACACCACGTGAGTTTCGGCGCGGTCGACGATCATGACAAGGTTGTGCGGGTATTAACGGGTCAGGGTATTGAAATTGAATCTACAGGGCGCCTGGGAGGAGCGGCCACCTTTACTTACATGGCCACACAACAGGATCTGGGAACCATTTTTGAGTTGGTAAAGGTTGATCCAGCCGCTCAAAATACTTTAATCCCCTATGGCACCTATCCGCCGTCTCAATAAGGATTGATGAAAGTTTAAGGGCTTCATGTTACACCGCGTTGTAAATCGAATCGAGGCATAAAGAGGTTAAAATGAAAATTAAAAAGGTGGGCGTGATCGGTATGGGAACCATGGGCGGTCAGATTGGTGTTGTCTGCGCCAGGGGAGGATATGAAACCGTTATGGTGGATGTATCCGCCAGGCAGGTTGAAAAAGGCATGGAACGAATCCAATCTTTTTTACAAAGCCAACAAAAAAAAGGAAGAATGGACGAGAAATCGGTGGATGAGATTTCCTCCCGCATCTCTGGCGGCACTGATCTGGAAGAAAGCCTGGCAGACGTCGATCTGGTGATCGAGGCTGTTTTTGAAGATATGGAGCTAAAGAAAGAGGTTTTTAAAAAGATGGATGAGGTGGTTTCAGAGGAAACCCTCCTGGCGAGCAACACCTCAACGCTATGGATCACTGAAATTGCCGCCGCCACGAAGCGCCCGGAAAAGTGCATCGGCGCCCATTTTTTAATCCCGGCGGCCTTAACCCCTCTGGTGGAGGTGGGTGACCGTGGCCGACTCTCCCGGGTTCGTTATCAACAGGCTTTATCTTCCCATGATTAATGAGGCGTTTTCTATTCTCGAGAATGGTCTTTCCACCGCGGAAGAAATTGATAAGAGCTGTACCAGAGGTCTGGGGTTTCCTTTAGGCCCTCTGGCGGCGGCTGATGCGTCAGGGCTGGACATCATTCTGGCCTGTATCCAAACCCTGCACCATGAGCTGGGGGAAAAATACCGTCCGTCTCCCCTGATGGTAAAGCTGGTCAAGGCAGGGCACTTGGGCCGTAAGACAGGACAGGGGGTATATACCTACAATAAGAGACCTCTCTAGAACCAGTAATTTTGTTGAAATCGCGGAAGGCGAAAGATTAACCCGCAGGAATATTGCCAATATTTCGAGGACTAAATTTTGAGCCTGGCATATGCCGCTGCAGCGTCAGCGAAGCGGCGCTCAAAACCGTTGCAGCATGAGCGAAGCGGTGTTCATGAGGTCAGCTAAAGGACGAAGTTTTGCAGAGGTCTCAATAAGTGAATTGCCTTTGTATGCGGGCGGCAATCAGTTTCGATCAGACCGAATTATCCCAGAAGCCGGCGATCCTTTCACGAGCCAGAGCCATTTCATGCGGCGCTCGCCGGGGATGAGGTGTTCGTCATTACGGTGGCTTTTTCCGCCGTGGTTATCATGCAGATGCAAATGGCTGATCCGATCATACAGCCGTTTGATGATGTTCGGGGCGGTACTCTCGCGATGCGTTAGCATGGCGTGACCCACATCCAGGGTAAGGTCCAGTTCCGGAACCTTCAGTAACGCTTTTTCAAGGTCCACAGCGGCCTCACTCAGATTTTCCAGATTAACCCGAACACCAAGCTCCATACTCCATTGAGCAATCCGGCTTAGCATATCAATCTTGCCTTTGATAGTTTCAGGCGGTATCCAGCGTGAATCCACATTGAAGTGGATGGTCAGCAGGGGAGCGTTCAAGCGGCTGGCCTCCTCCAGAGCCTGTTTGATCTTAGGAAGGCAATGACTTTCAAGGCTGGTCAGGTCCCTGGGGTTACCCTCGTTAGGCCCATGGCCGATTAAGGTTAACCCCTTTTGATCGGCCAGTTCTCCCCAGGCTCGTTCTTCCTCGATACCGCCGGAACTCGGCAGGGTTATTTCCAGGATTTTGAAGCCTTGATCCAAAATGATTTCACAGCTCAAACATGAGGCCCCCTTTGCTTTTTCAATGCCGCGTCTTTTTTATATTCAGCGAGTCGATAAATTTTAGCAATAGATATATGAAAGATCAATGACTGTGCTGAAAACGTTCGGCCAGCCAGCTTGACGCATTTGAATTCATATGCGATTATCGTTCAATCTTCTTAGATATTGAATTCGATTAAGTAAATGGACGGATTTTTGCGCAAAAAGTTATTGAAGCGCTTGCTTTAGAACGTGTGAGTTTAGTCGGTGGAATGATTGCAGGCAGTTTGAGACCCCTGCAAAACCAGTAATTTTGTTGAAATCGCGGAAGGTGAAAATTTAACCCGCGGGAATATTGCCAATATTTCGAGGACTTAAATTTGAGCC
>JAFDLS010000380.1 GCA_019306365.1 Deltaproteobacteria bacterium | reverse complement strand
ACCACGATGTCTGTGATTAGAAAAACATCACCATCGGATGCAGTCAAGGTGAGGTCATTTCCTTTGAGAACGGCGTGAATGTTATAGAGAAACGTCAGAGGCGTTCTCGATGGAACGACACCGGAAACCTTTGAGACTTTCTGCAGAAAAGGTTCCTGTCCAACTTTGAATTTCATGCTCGGCTCCTGCGGTTGCCTTGTGTAAGTTGCAAACACTTATTATTACGATAAATTATTTTTAAATAAAGACTATAACCGTCGTCGTAGGTTGTGTGAATAGGTGGATGCGGGGGTTAAACAAAATTCATCCTGAACAGCTATGATGTTGGCAAGATGTTAGTTTTTTGTTACCGGGTGTGGGTGAAAATGTTCATAGACTCGAGATCTCCTGACAAAACCCGGTTGGATGAACCTCACAGGTGCGATTTAATAAATTTACTCACATTTCGTCAAGATCATATCAACAGATTATTGATTCATCAGCGTAATGAAATCCTATCCCGCAGCTCCTTGATTTCCTTCGCTACGTCCGGGTTGGTGGAGATCTCTTTGCTGATGATGTTCCTGGCGTGGATGACGGTAGAGTGATCCCGGTTGCCGAAGTGGAGACCGATGCTCTGAAGAGAATTGTTGGTTAGCTCCGTGCAGAGATACATGGCGATTTGCCTCGCTTTGGCCACCTCTTTTTTGCGACTACGCGCGATTAATGAGTCGGTGTGAATTTTGAAATATTCTGCGACCTTCTCTTGAATGTTTTCGATGCTGATGTTGACGGTCGGGGACTGAATCTGATCCCGGAGAACGTTTCTGGCCAACTGCAAGGTCAAGTCAATTCCGGCGATGGAACAGTGGGCGACCAGCGTTATCAAAGCACTTTCCAGTTCACGAATATTATCCTTGAATGTAATTGCCAGAAATTCGCTGACGTCTTCGGGTAGAGAGATGCCTTCACTGTCCGCTCGCCTCTGTAGAATGGCCAGGCGGGTTTCGTAATCGGGCGGTTGAATGTCCGTAACCAGTCCCCATCCAATGCGACCGATCAAGCGCTTGTCAAAATCGTCCAATTCCTTGGGCGGACGATCAGAGGTCAATACGATCTCGGACGATCAGAGGTCAATACGATCTGCTTTCCCGCCTGGTAGAGTGAATTGAAAGTATGGAAAAACTCGAGCTGAGTTCTCTCTTTTCCCTGGAAAAACTGGACATCATCCAGTAGGAAAAGGTCAACGGTACGGTAAAAACGTGAGAAGTCAGTTGTCTTATAGGCTTTGATTGAAAAGATAAAATCGTTCATGAACTTTTCGCTGGTAACAAATAGGATGCGACCCGTCCTGCTATTTGCAAGCGAAAAGTTACCCACCGCCTGCAGTAAGTGGGTTTTTCCCAACCCGGTTAAGCCGTAAATAAAAAGAGGATTGAAAGGCGTTTTCCCCGGTGCTTCGGCAACCGCTAAGGCCGCTGCCTTGGCGAAAGAGTTTCCATCGCCTTCGATGAAGTTCTCAAACGTGTATCGGGGATTCAGCCGAGTTCGCTCGTCATAGCCTTTGGCCAAAGAAGGAAAGGATTGTGAAGATTTCGATTCAATCGCAGGTTCTTCAGTTTCTCGATCCTGAATAATCTGGTACTGAATGCGGTAATCCCCGCTGGCGACCTCTTCCAAAGCTGCAGAGATCTGTCTCCGGTAATGGGTTTCAAGGAATTCGTAGAAAAATTGGTTGGGGACTCCAATATTGAGAACGCCATTGCTGGCCTCAAGGAGTTTTAAAGGTCCAAACCAGGTGAGAAAACTCTCCCGAGGGATTCGTTCCTCAACGTTTTTCAGAACCTGCGACCAGATTTCATGATGATCAGCGGTCATAAATCTCTGTAATATAGTAAAATAAAAGTCTTCAAGCTTGTATGTTACCTCATGAAGAATATAGATAAAATGGATTTAAAAGTCAAGTAAAAATCTGACGGTTAATCAAAAGTGCTATAGTTTATTTAAAAGAAAGTGGACAGATGAAGAGAACTTACCAACCCAGCCGACGTAAGCGTTTGAATAAACACGGATTCCGTTACCGCATGGCCACAGCAAATGGGCGCCAAGTACTCAGCAGGAGGCGGCGTAAAGGACGGAAAAGACTGACTGTTTCCGATGAAGCGTGAGAGCTTCCCATCCTGGATGCGGCTGCGGCGTAGCAAGGAAATAATGCGTGTTCTGCGTGAAGGCAGGCGCGCAACAAGCATAAACGCTGGGCTAAAGAGGCTTTTAGAAAAAACAGGGTGGACCTAAAAATTGCAGGTTGCATCATCGTCCGGTTCACAAGCGAGGCGCAGAATTACAAACAAGTCGAAGAAGAATTTCTTCATGCTTACCAAAACGCCGTCGAGGATCGCCATCGGCATCCTTGATCTGTATCGAGTGACCATCGGCGTCAGTTTTGGGGGGCAGTGTCGTTTCTACCCCTCCTGTTCGACGTATGCGCGTCTGGCCTTAAAAAAGCATGGTCTGATAAAAGGCGGTACCATGGCCTTAT
>JAFDLS010000379.1 GCA_019306365.1 Deltaproteobacteria bacterium | reverse complement strand
TTGAAGGAAATCTTGACCTTTTGGCCGATTTTAATGTCAAAGCCGGATTTGCCGGACGATTTGTCAAACGAGAACCTGCATCCGCCTGGTGAAAGGCCCATCAAAAAACCTGCGAAGTTGTCTTCCTCAACGTTTAATGCAGCGGGAAGGAAACTTTCCGTGCGCGGTTCTTTTCTCAGGTCATACGTTTTAACGGTTTTGGGGTAAGACAGTACAACCAGATTTAAATCATCTTCTTTAACATAATCGAGGATTTGAGTTTTAAATCCAAAAACCATCCCCCACGAAATGTATCTGACCGACGTCTGATTTCCTTCGAAAAGTAAATCCTTTAATCCAATTATCTCAGGCAGTTTCAAAACCAGAAAGACCCCAGGCTCCATGCCTATTAAAAGAGCTTTGACGGCCATATCCTGCCCCTTGAACGTGGTCATCAATTTGGCGCCAATCTCCAGGTTCAGGCGTTGTGCTTGAGTGCCCGTTTTAATGACTTTTTCAATATTCATCAGTCATGTCCTCCCGGGTATTAAGTATGAATCCATACCATTTGAAAAAAATATTATAAACTCACCCCGCTCTAAACGTCAATTTCAGGGTGCGGGTAGATTTAATTTAGATATCTGAGGATGATGAGCGTCTTTTTCTTGAGCGGGCAAACTCTCACGTTATAAAGCGCTTCAGGTTCAAATCAAGGGGAATACGCATTTTTCGACCCTCTTTATCCTCAAAAATCAGGTAACCGTTTTCCCGACCGAAAATATATAGATTGTAAGTCAGGCGTACATCCTCCTGACAGTATTCCTTGACCAGATCAAGCCGGCCTTCCTTGACCCATTGCAGTGATTGTAATCCGTCAGCGGTTTTTTCACGTCCCAGGGTAGCCTGCCCAAGATGGCTCAACCCGATCCGTCGTCCCAGAGATTGGTAGACTTCCTGAAGCAGATCAAGGTTGGGCCGGGACCTGAGATCAATTGTCGTATAGGCTGACAGCACCTGGTAGTCGAAACGAAGATACCAGATCTTGAACCTGGTTTTCTTCAAAAATATAATATTGATCCTTAAGGGTGTCATAGACCACACCGGCGGCCAGCCCCATCAGATGCGCCTTGTTCCATCCGCCAACCTCGACCGCCGACCGCTTGGTTTCGAGGTCAAAGACCATCAATCGAGGCTCAGACGGCCTGGATTGATCAAGGCCTTCCACCTTCTTTTTCATCTCAGATTCAGCGGGAACCTCCTTGGCAGACATTGGCCGGTAACCCAGGAGTACCTCGAGAACCCGCACCGCCGCTGCCTTATCCAGGGGCTTGTTCCCGGCCCCGCATTTGGGAGAGTGAATACAGGACGGACAGCCCGTCTCACACTCGCATGTTTTAATCATATCAAGGGTTTGATCGAGCAAGTCCCCCAGAACTTCAAAACCGCTCCGGGCCAAACCAACTCCCCCGGCATGACCGTCATAAATAAAAACTGCGCCCTTTCCCAAATCAGGGTGTATGGGGTATGAAATGCCGCCCATGTCATCGCGGTCGCACAGTGCGAACAAAGGGAAAAGGCCAATAGCCGCGTGCTCGATAGCGTGTATGCCGCCCATGTAATGCTGGCCCGGATCAAGCGAAGCAGGGACAAAATCCTCAAGCTCGAACCACAGCCCCTCGGTCTCGAACACGATTTCCGGCAGATCCAGCGGGTAAGTTCCAACCAGTTCCTGCCCGCGAATCAAGCGCTTTTCATACCCGATCACGCGTGAATGAACCCGTAGCCGGCCCAATTTGGCCAGGAAATTCGAAACCGGTTTAACGGCCAGCACCTCGAGAATTTCGGTTTCCTTTTCGATTTTCGGTCGAGTATAGTAATCAACGTCCAGCTTTCGCGCAAAGGCGTTGCGCCGTTCCAAATCCAGTTTCATAATAAGCCAGGATTCGGCCCGGTGGGAGTAAACCGCGCCCGGATGGCATTCGCTGTAGACTCTGTTGGAATCAATTCCGCCAATCACTTCACCTGAATCCTCGGAAATAATGACATACCCTTC
>JAFDLS010000170.1 GCA_019306365.1 Deltaproteobacteria bacterium | reverse complement strand
CCCCCTGGCGGTCAATTTATTTTATTAAAATGCGGCGTGGTAAAACTTCTGATATCGCTCCTGACCTTGACCCTTATGAAAACATGTGTTATCCATTTTAAGTCACTATAAAATCCATAAAAAGGAGACCAACAATGATTTCATTGGTAGTTAAGTTACCCATCAAAGAAGGCATGGTAGACGAATTTATTGAACTGTTCAAGGAGTTAATGGATCTCGTGGCCAAGGAAGAAGGCAACCTGCTGTATTCCATAAGCAAGAACCCGGCTGAACCCAACACGGTTGTTATTATGGAGCGCTACAAGGATGAGGAAGCTCTGGCCGCTCACGGCGCATCGGATTACTTTAAAGAGTATAATCGGAAATTCGGACCGTTCGTGGCTGGAAAACCCGAGATGATGAAAATGGAGGAAGTGTACGCGGTTTGAAAAAAGCCTTTTATGTCGGGGGTGAAGAGGCGGGGTTCCTTGCCTCCTCAACCTCGTTTTATAATTTAACTCAGAACTAATAGAAGGTTCCGCCTAGTAGCGGATACCCTTCTTGCCCCTCGGTATTTACGCGGATTAACCAGCCCGGGAAGCCCTATAGGTCACAACCCTCAAAATCAAAATATCAAGAAAATCTTTCCAGCCTCAATCCTGTCAGGTTTATCTGAGTGGTTTCGTGAGCCGCCAGTTGCGAAACTAGCTCGCCCGTAACCGGCCCAAGAGCCATGCCGATGGTCGCGTGGCCGGTAGCCAGGATCAGGTTTTTATACCGCGAGGAGCGCCCGATTACCGGGAGGCCGTCGGGCAGGCAGGGACGAAACCCGCGCCAGATTTCGGCCAGCTCGAGACCTTCAACGCCGGGAAGATATTCGCCAGCTTTTTTCACGATGGCGTTAACCCGCCGCTGGTTGATCGATTGATCCCAGCCCGCCAGTTCGAGCGTCCCGGCAAAACGCACCGTTTCAGCCAGGGGAGACACCGCCACGGCCGCTTCGCTTAGCATAACCGGGATCGAGGGTGAATTTGCAGATCGCTTGAAAGTCAGGCTGTATCCTTTAGCTGGCTGGATGGGCAATCTGATCCCAAGATCGTCCGCAAGACTGGGGGACCAGGCCCCGCCTGCCAGTATAACTTGATCCGGCTTGAAATTACCCCGCGTAGTCTTGACCGTCAAAATTTTAGCAGGCGCGGTTTCAAACCCCAGCACCTCAGTTGAGGTTCTTATTTTGACTCCCAGATCTTCTATCACACGGCCAAGCTGAAGCACGAAATCAGCCGGTATAAGGTGCGCGTCATGGGGAAAATATAGCCCACCGGAAACGCCAGGCAGGATATTAGGTTCAACCTCCCTGATTTCCGCTTGATTCATCATCCTGGCCTCAATTCCAAATTCGCGCATCAGGCCGGCTTCCGCATTCGCTTTTTGATAACCCTGGCTGGTTTTGAACAGTTTGAGGTAGCCCTTTTTTTGGAAACCGAAATCCAGGCCTTGAAGACCGGCTAACTCCTGGTGCAATTCGATGCTGCGATGGCTCAGCTCACGCAGCAGGCGCATGGATCGCCGCATGCGCTGCTGCTGGCAGGCCGCACGAAACCTCCAGAGCCATGAGATCAATTCAAGGCTGAGACGAGGTTTGATGTAAAAAGGGCTTTCTGGATCCAGGAGCCATTTCAGGCCCTGTCCCAGTGTCCCCGGGGCGGCCAGGGGAATGATATGACTGGGCAGGATAAATCCCGCGTTCCCGTAGGAAGCTCCGGCGCAGATTTCATCAGCCTCAAGCAGTGTAACCTGACGTCCCTGTCTGGCAAGGTAGTAGGCGGCCGATACACCGATCACACCGCCGCCAATTACGAGAATTTCATCTTGAAATGACATAAACGTAATCTTTCATGGAATTTAACGAGTGTCATATTGTTAATGCCTGAGAGTTTAAAAGAAGAAATGGTTTGGAGTCAAACTTAAAATCAACTGAATCAAATCTTACCTGGAGCTCGATTTGAATATGCCGTGAATTCACTGAATAATTAACTTATGATCGATATAGATTAAAGAGGTAAATTTTGACACGCGAGCGGCTTTGCTTTAAACTGACTTTAAATACAATTCATCAAATTTTACTTTTTAAAAAGGGGGAAAGCCATGCCCGAAAACATTAAAGTTCGGTGGGGTTGGTTGAAGTTCATGTATGTTTACACATTTGTGGGAGCAGGAGGATTCGGATTGGGGATGATTATCATCCCCGATGTAATGAAATCGCTGCTAAATTGGCCCGATCAAGATCCAATTGTCTTCGGTGTTAGCGGCAGCCTTTATTTGACTTTTGGCCTTATATCTATTTTGGGGCTGCGCTCCCCACTCAAGTTTGTGCCCGTTTTGGTTATGCAGTTGTGCTATAAGGTGATCTGGTTCATTGGTGTGGCCCTTCCTCTTCTGGTCGCCGGGGATTTCCCGATCTACGCGGTATTGCATGTGGTAATATTTGCGAGCTATATCATCGGAGACCTGATCGCGATACCTTTTCCGTATGTCTTTTCGAAACAATTAGAGCGTTTGTCATAATTATGTTCCGTTTGATGCTGGGGCAGGAGAAGATTTTATTTCGGCCATTCTCGTAAGCCGCCTCGAATTATGATTTTTTGAACCTGATTTGAGCGTAACTTCGAATCTTGAAAAAAGAACCTGTGAGAAAAAACTGGTCAAGCGGGTGTGCTTGATGCTAATCTTCAGCTCAACGAATTCTGAGTGATCCTAAACACTATTTCATTAATTAAGGAGAGAGCCTATGGATTTTTATGAACTTTTGGAGAAAAGGAGAAGCATCAGGGATTTTGAGGACAAAGAGGTGCCTCTGGAACTGATCGAGGAACTGATCAAAGACAGCGTCAAAGCCCCAAACGCCGGGAACATGCAGCTCTGGCGTTTTGTTATCGTCAATAATAAAGAATGGGTAAAGAAGCTATCGGACGCCAATAAAAAGGCCATGATCAGCGACATCGAAGGGAATCCCAACTCACCGTTTAAGGGCTATGAAGCTCGGATAAGGGATGAAAATTATAATGTTTTCTATAATGCTCCGTGCGTGATTTATCTGGCCGGCTCGGCCAGGGCCGGGACACTCTCGGTGGATTGCGCTCTGCTGGCGAGTTATTTTATGCTTTTAGCCGCGGCAAAGGGCCTTGGCACCTGCTGGGTCGCCCAGGGAGCGCAGATTAAGGACCCTGAAATTCTCGCGGAGCTTGGTATTCCTGAGAATTACAGGATTATCGCCCCGATTATCCTTGGTTATCCCAGGAGTATTCCTCCCATGCCCGAAAGAAAAGAGCCCAAGATTCTCAAAGTTATTTCATAAGATCTAAGTGATTCATCGCTGTATTAATCATTCATGCAGTCGGGCGCGAAAAAAAATGGAGGCATTGGCGTTTACCCATATTAAGTAAATTTGTTTTATTAAGGAGAGAGCCATGGAACTTTTCGATGCGATTAAAGGAAGACGAAGTGTCAGGAAGTTTAAACCCGATCCGGTTCCCAAAGAGGTGCTCGAGGGCATCTTGGAGCTGGCTCTGTGGGCCCCGTCAGGGATGAACCGGCAGGAGTCTTACTTTATAGTTGTCCAGGGTGAAAAGAAAGAGGAGCTGAGGAAGATATTTTCCGACGCCTTCAATGACATGAAGCCGACGCTGGAAAAGGTTTTTGCCGAAAAACCCAAAATCGTCGAAGGAATGAGGGTCTTCTTTGAAACATACGGCGGCGCGCCGGTTTTCATCTTCGCGTATGCCGGGAAGATGCCTAACGGGGGCTGGGACACCAACAGCTCCGCTGTGGCCGTTCAAAACCTGCTCCTGGCCGCCCATGAAGCCGGATTGGGATCCACCTGGACTGATGGGGTGCTGAGGAAGGAGAAAGAGATCAATGAGGCCCTGGGGATTGAGGACAGGAAACTGATCTGCGTTCTGCCTGTCGGTTATCCTGATGAAACCCCAAGGGTGCCTCCCCGCCGGGAAGACAGGATTGAATGGATAGGGTTTTAACTGCATTGAAATTAAGGTCTGCGGGGTGAATCGCTGTCCCGCAGGCCGCTTTCAATAAAAGATGCATAAAATTAATCTCTGTTTTGCCCTTTCGAAGCACCACCCCTTTGCTTCCTCCAGGTCAATGTTTTATTAAATAATAATCTGGCAAAGCGAAATAGCGCCGTGCAGGATCATTCGTGGGCAGGTTAAATAACTGCCTTTAGAAACCTTTTTCGTTTCTCTGTCAAAGAGGCTGAAAGTCCGTGGCATGAGTCAGAGACTGCTGGCAAACTGGCCTGCTAATTTAAATCAGGGGTCGGCCATAGCCGCCAGCTCACGAAACAATTTTCGATCTCGATGACCAGAAAAGGCAGTTGCTTGGGAAAATTTAATTAAAAAAAATCAATATGTTATAAGGTTGGTTCGGCTCAGTTTTCTTCAGCCTGACATCATGTTAAGGCGTTGTACGGTTAGGTTTCAATAAGACGGTCCCCTTCAAGCAGAGCTGAGATAATTTTAACCTTGATACGTGTTCCGACTGCCGAATTTTGAATCCAACAGGGCAGAGGCGACCCGAAAATATGATGTGTTTTCTGGGTGGAAATGATTTGAATGGAACGCTCTGGGAGTTAAAAAGACTAAATTTTCTTGACATTACATGCTATTAGCGTTATCCTGAGGCAGATGAAATGATAACCAGCCTGTGGTCCAAGGAGGACGAAGGATGAAGCCGAAACCCTTCCTGAAGACACTCATTGTTTGTATTTGCCTGAGTCTGCTTATTGTCCCAATCGTCTCAGGTCAAGATGAAGAAGTTTACACAGTTAAAAAAGGCGATACTCTTTGGGATATCTGTCAGAAATATTATAACGAACCCTTCCTCTGGCCTGCCCTTTGGGCTCTGAATCAGGCACGCATGACCAATCCGCACTGGATATCGATCGGCGACCGCCTGATCATTTACACGAAGGAAGAACTGCTGAAGAAGCAAGCGGAGTTGGAACCGCAGCTCAAAGTTGCGGCCGCTGCAAAGGCGCCTGAATCTTTGTATGAACCAGGCCGGCCTATCGAAACACTCTTCCCTCGATACTTCACCTATCTGGCAAATCCGGCAGGCTTGGAAAATACGGGTATCAACCGCATGAGGGTCAAAAAGATCATTTTTGACAGCAAATGGGTCATAGACTCGTCCAACAAGCTGCGCAGGGTTGATTCAAAAAAGGTCGTGAATACCCTGTCGGAAATTCGAGCTGTAGGGGAGATCATCGCCTCTGAGGAACGGGGTTACAGACCGTCCGGATCTGGAGATATCCACGGGCGGAGCATGCTTTCATATTTTGATAATGTCATTGTTCATTTCACAGAGGACGTGGCTCAAATACTGGAGTCAGCCTCGCATGGAGAATCTGATCCTTATTTCAGGGAGTTTCCAATTTACGGTGTTGATCGTGAGATTAAAGAGCCTAAAGACAAAAAAGGTAAAAAAATTCTGGGTCAGCTGCACCGTTTCAAAGGCGTTATAACCGTTGTCGCCCGGGTGGAGACTTCCAAGGTGATGACGCCTGAACAGAAATACAAATT
>JAFDLS010000169.1 GCA_019306365.1 Deltaproteobacteria bacterium | reverse complement strand
AATCTCTGAAGTCTGCTTTCCAGGCCTTTGGTTCTTGAATCAACTTACCGCTTTAGACCTTACAAACGTGAGGGGTGAGAAAGGAAAATCAGGATGAAGTATAAGGATTTCGGCAACACAGGCATTAAACTTTCAGCACTGGGCTTCGGGGCCATGCGGCTTCCCGTCATTGGTGAAGGGGAACAGGAGAAAGTGGACCTGGAAAACGCGGTACCGGTGATACAGCGCGGGCTTGACCTTGGTATTAACTACATCGATTCAGCCTGGGCCTATCATAACGGCACCAGCGAAACGGCTGTGGGCGAAGCGATCGCCGGACGGGATCGATCCAGCATTTACATCTCCACCAAAAACCCGCTCGACACGGAGGTCAAAGAATGGCGCAAGCGGCTTGACACCCAGCTCGAACGGCTGAATACCGATTATATTGATTTTTATCACTTTCACGGGCTGATGTGGAGGGAGTTTAAAAAAAAGGTCCTGCCCGAGGGGTATTTTAAAGAGCTTCAGCGAGCTCGGGACGAGGGGCTCATTCGTCACATTTCCTTTTCGTGTCACGACAACCCCAGGAACATGATCAAACTTATCGACACCGGCGAATTTTCTTCCATGCTGGTGCAGTATAACCTGCTGCATCGGCTCAACGATCTGGCCATTGCTCACGCGGGGGAAAAAGGCATGGGAGTGGTGGTCATGGGGCCTGTCGGCGGCGGACGCATCGCCTTTTTAAGCCGTCTTCAGCCTCGTGAGGGGCGAACGGTACCCGAGTTAGCGCTCAGATTTGTCTGGAGCAATCCCAACATAAACGTGGCGCTGTCCGGCATGGGCAATGTGGCTATGGTTGAAGAGAACGCCGCCACAGCGGACATCGTAGGACCGCTCACCTCGGTGGAGGAGGAAGACATTCAGGTCATGCTGGATCAGCTTGACGGCCTGGAAGATCTTTATTGCACCGGCTGCGGCTATTGCATGCCCTGCCCTAACGGCGTTGATATTCCGACGAACTTTCTGCTGCTGAATTACGCGCGTTATTACGAGTTCGGCGAGGGTATCGCGCAGTCTTACAACCTGGGACTTAAGCCGGCCAAAGCTTCGGCCGATTTTTGTATCGAATGCGAGGAATGTCTGGAGAAATGCCCTCAAAACATCCCTATTCCTGAAAGGATGAGGGATGTTGTGGAGCAATTCTCCCAGGAACCTCAGGAAGACACTGACTCGTAATAAGATATCAGGAGGCACAAAGGAAGGATCGCGATGACATCGGGAAGACGTAAGATTTATTCGGATTTCAAAGAAATCGCAGACCCGGCCCATACGGCTCTGGTGGTCTGGGACGTTCAAAACGCGCTGGTTGACAGAATCTTCAACCAGGAAGAATTCCTCACGAAATTGAAGACACTGTTAAAGGCGGCCAGAAGCGGCGATATTCCTGTTATTTATTCAAAGATAACACCGCTTCCCAGGGAATATGAATCTCCGGCCAGAACGCTGATGATGATGAAAAGATTCGGTATAAATGACCCTGACAAGGTGCCGCAGTTCCTTCCGCCTGGAAGCCCGGAATCGGAGATTCACCGCGAGGTGCGCCCTTTGGACGGGGAAGCCGTTATCCCCAAAAACACGGCCAGTTTTTTTATCGGCACCAACTTCGAAAACATGATGAGAAACAAGGGCATAGAAACCATTGTCTTTACCGGGATTTCAACTGAGATGGGCGTGTCTTCAAGCGCCCGGGATTCCGGCAACAGAGGTTTTTATACTGTGGTCGTTCCCGACTGCGTCTCGTCAATGGACCAGGAAATGCACGATTCAGCGCTTAAAATCCTGAACCGAATCTGTTTCGTTGAAAAATCCGAGGAACTCATAAAAGCATGGTCATAGAACGCGGTTCCGGCTCGCGCCGCTCTTTTAGGTCTTTTAAACCCGGTTAGATAATCAGCATTGACTGATAAATAATTTATAACCCGGAAGATAAACCGACGGTTGGACTGAAGATATTATTAGGAGGGAAAACATGGCTGAAAGCAAAGCTCCTGGAATCATGGCCTTTGATATCGACGCCAAGGCCGAGGAAAACCCTGAATTCGAAGTTATTACTTTTGACAACTCTCCCTACCCGGACGAAATCCTCACATACTCCGACCTTGTGCTAAAAGGACGCAAACTCGCCCGAACCCTTGAACAGAATGGCATAGGCCGCGGTGACACCTTTTCCCTGCTCATGCGCAATCATCCGGAGATAGTGATAGCCATGTACGCGGCCTCTGCTTTAGGCGCGATAATGGTACCCATAGATCCTCGATCCAAGGGAGACAAACTCGCCTACCAGATAAATAACTCAAATTCCAGGGGAGTTATTTTTTCCTCGGAATTCATGGAATCCATGAAGGAGGCCCTGGCCGGGCTTCCTGACGTGGCGACCATTGGAGTTGTATACAAGGATGAATTTGAAGTGGCTGCGTCGCCTGAATATCCCGATATGCAAGAAATCTTTCAATCCCCGGAAGCTCCTGGTTACATCCCTGGCGATCACTCCCCAACCGATCATCATATGATCATCTATACCTCAGGTACAACAGGGGATCCCAAGGGAGTCCGACTTCCGAATCGGCTTCCCTCCGCCGCCATGCTGGCCCAACTCGTCTGGCAATACAACGAGCAGGATCGACTTTACACAGGCCTGTCGCTGACTCACGGAAACGCCCAGACCGTGACCCTGGGCCCGGCCTTGATGCTTGGCATACCGGCCGTTATCAGCCGCAGATTCACCAAGAGCAGAATCTGGGACATATGCCGCGCTCACGGATGCACGACCTTCTCGCTTCTGGGCGGCATGATGATGGGAATTTATTCAGAACCGGCCCGTCCGGATGACGCTGATAATCCGATCAGGCTTATTCTCAGCGCGGGCACGCCCAGACCAATATGGGAGGCTTTTGAAAAAAGGTTTAACGTCCAGATACATGAGTGGTATGGCACCGTGGAGGGAGGCTTCGCTCATAAGCCTCCGGGGATTGGACCCGAGTTTTCTTTTGGGAAACCCCTTGAAGGCTTGATGGAAATGAAGGTTGTCCGTGAAGACGATTCTGAATGTGAGCCCAATGAGATCGGGGAGCTTGTTTCTCGTTATATAAGCGGTGAGACCACGGTTGAGTATCACGGGAACAAAGAAGCTTCCGAGTCAAAAACCAGGGGCGGCTGGCTTCGTTCAGGAGACATGGTGCATCGTGACGAGGAAGGATGGTACTTCTTCGACTTCCGCAAGGGCGGCGGTCTCAGACGCCAGGGCGATTTCATTCTGCCGGAGTACGTAGAGGCTGTTGTGGCCGAAAATCCAGATGTTACCGACGTCTGCGTTTATGGAATCCCGGCCGCTACCAAGGCGCCTGGAGAAAGTGATCTGGTCGCCGCTGTGGTTCCGGCTGAAGGAAGCGCTATTGATATCAAGGCGATTTTCGACGCCTGCGCTAACGGGTTGGAACGAAACAGCGTGCCGTCATATATTCAGGTCGTTCCGGAAATACCCAAAACGGCTTCCCAGAAGAATCTGGACCGTGTTCTTCGAGATTCTTTTTACCCGGATGATCCAAACGTCTTCCGCTTTGAGGACTACCACTAAGCAATTGCTTCAATGAGACAGCCGAGGTCGTTGAACACCGGACAATGCCTTATCGCGGTACCATTGGCAATGGCGAAGCGGCTATGGCCATTCACATCTTGAAAAAAATACAGGGCGGAAAGTAATATGCCGATTTATGAATATGAGTGCGAAACGTGCGGCCTCCTAACAAGCGCCTTGATACTCAACCCCCGGGAGGAAGAGACCCTGAGGTGCGAACACTGTCAGGGCAAAAGCCTTACCAGGGTCCTTTCACGATTCGCTCTGCATAAAACCGAATCGCAAAGGCTCAAGGAATTCAATCCGCGAGCCCCCCGGGATGACAGCTTTTACAAAGATTCCCGCAACGTTGGTCTGTGGGCCAAGAAAAGGTCAAAGGAGCTTGGAGTTGACCTGGGAGACCAGTTCGAAGAGGTTGTGGAAAAAGCCCGGACAAGCAACCATCCAGAGGACTTTGAACCCTGATCGAGTCTCCACACTGGATTAGTGAAGGTTCTCCTGTTATAACCAGCCAAAGCGGAAGCGGAGCCCCCGGGAAGTACATTATAGAGGATAGGGGGAACTTTCTCTCGAAAGTTCCCCCGGTAGGTAAAGATAGTGGGTTAATGGGTTGGTTAAGAATCCAGGTAGGAATCAGCCTTATCTCCAGCAGTCACCATAACCGCGGTGGGGAAAACCGCGTTTGAATCCACCGGCATAAGGAAGGGGTTTGTTGGGGTTTTCTTGTCTGTACTTTACACTCAGTTCGAGCCTCTTCTCTGAAAGTTCATTTCTTAGTTTGTTAATTTCCGCGTTTATGGTCTTCGCCTGTTCCTCATCTACTGTCTCCTTGGCCAAGACCGCCCTTAGTTCAAGTCTTTTCTGGTGAAGGTTGTTAATGAGTTTAGTTGTTTCCTCATCAGCTTCGCCCCAGGGACCGCCCTGAGCCCACGGACCCATCATATGACCCCAGGAGCCGCCCTGATGCCATCTGTCCTGCATATGGCCCCATCCGCCGCCGTAATTACCACGGCCTTGACCGTAACCAGGGCCATGAGCGTAGGCATAAGTGCCGCCCACGGCTAAACCCAGTACTAACATGATTACCAGTATTGTTTTCTTTGTCATTTTCTGTTCCTCCTTGTTTTTTAAACTCTTTGCCCTGATAAGGAGAGCAAAGGCAATGCCATAAGTAATCCAAAAGATTAATTATGATATAAGATATTGTTAATAAAGGGAAATAAAGTGGAGAGCCCTTAAAGATCGGTAACCGATCACAAAAGAAGGCTGGATGATTATTTTACACTTCGAATTCATCTGTCTAATTTTTAGACAGCCTATTTGAAATATGTTGTAAAAAGCGTTCCTCCTAAAAAAACACCTTGCCACATCTCACGACCTTGCTTTATCTTGGAATAACCGGTTTCACGGAACGGAGAGCCTCAAATGAGAGAAAGCGGTCCCTCAGATTTGAGCACTGCTTTAACCTCAAGCAGTTTTTTAAAACAGATGGGCCCAGCCATGATCGTCAGCGCGGTCATAAGGCTGTAAATGATAAGGCTAAAAAAATAAAAATTAATTTTAAGCGAGTCGAAGTAAACAGATTGTCAAATTTTAAATCTTCACTGAACTCAAAGGAGTATCACCATGCTTTTTAAATCAAAAACAAGACTTACGATTTTCATCTTTGGGCTTCTGCTTCTATTTTCAACTGGATGCGCTGTACAGGAAATTGGCGTAAAACTAGGCAATGACAGACCGCGAAAAGGCCGCCCCCCGGCTCATGCTCCGGCTCACGGGCACCGAGCCAAACATGTTTACCGATATTATCCGTCGGCAGAGGTTTATTTTGATATTATTTTTATTTTACCGGCGTGGCCTGGAAGGTCTCAGTTTCCCTTCCATCCAGTTTAAAGGTGAAGCTCGGGAACCATGTGAGTATAGAGATGGATACGGATAAGCCTTACAGAGATTTTAAGAAACATAAGGCCAAATATCCGCACGGGTGGTCAAAAAAGAAAAAGAAGAAGAAAAAGAAGTGAAAAGCAGATCCAGTACAGGTTCATAAAAAATGGGGGGTACGGTTTAAAAAAGTACCCCCCCATTTTTTTATTTTTTTTTAACAAACGCTGAGTTTAGAGCGGTTGTCATTAGAGCGGTTGTCAAAAGCCTTTTAAAAAGGAATATATTTCCGGCAATCGCTCTAGCTTTTTATCGGAACATGAAAACGTATTCCCCCTGATTGACGTTCACATTCACCCGGGCGCCCCGATTTTTCGCATAAACAATCCAGGCCGGCTCATCCAGCCCGCAGCAGGTGACATTGGGCGAAAATCGCCCGCTCTTTTTTTCATGCCAGGATAACAGCATCGGTTCTTCAAGACTCAGACTTGCCTCGGTTTTGGCCATGCTGAGGGCTGAATCGAGATCCAGGCCGGGTTCTTTTGTGTATATATGTATTTTTTCCATCCGGATTACCTCTAGATCAAACTTCCCATGAATTTTACGAAAATTTCTTAAAATCTTATCATTAATAAGATAAGAAGGTTTAAGCTTTTAATCAAGAGGACCGGCACGTTTTTTTTATGGACCCCTTTCAAACCCAATATGTTCATTGTGATTAAAACATAATTTTTACAATTATTCCAAACCTTTATCTTGTCAATCCTCTTGCCTTTTCCCAGGATCGGATGCTTCCGAGTCCCAGTAGGGCCATGACGAGCGGTATCAAATCCCCGGTCTGTACATCAGGCATGGCCGCGGTCAATCCCATCAGGGATTGTATATAGAAGCAGATTGGGCTGAAGGCGAACTTCCAGGCCAGCCCCAGGCCGCAAATCCAGCCGATAAAAGGTCTCCACCCGGCCACAAAGAGGCTTCTGTGTCCGGCCTCGATTTTATTGATCTCGG
>JAFDLS010000168.1 GCA_019306365.1 Deltaproteobacteria bacterium | reverse complement strand
CAATTTCGATAACAAGCTTCCTTGTTTATGCGGCTTAGGCGCCTATGCCAGGTTGCCATTGGATTGAAATTGCAGGGCGTGAAACGTGTGGTAAAGACCTCCTTTGGCAATCAATTCATCATGAGTGCCCATCTCACGAACACGACCGTTTTGAAGGACAAGAATCCGATCAGCTTCCTGTATGGTTTGCAGTCGATGCGCAATAAGAATGGAGGTCCGGCCGGCCGTGAGTTTACGCAGAGCGTCCTGTATCACCAGTTCCGTTTCAGTATCAATACTTGCCGTAGCTTCATCGAGTATCAGTATTTCCGGGTCAGCCGCCAGTACCCTGGCAAAGGCCAGCAGCTGGCGCTGCCCCTGAGATAAATTTTGACCTCTCTCAATCAACTGAGTATCGTAACCTTGAGGCAGGGCCCGGATAAAACCATCGGCGTTGACCAGCCTGGCCGCTTCCTCGGCCTGGTCCGGGCTGATAGACTGATTGTTTAAGATGATATTGTCTCGCACGGTGCCAGAAAAGATATGAAAATCCTGCAGCACAACACCAATCCGCCGTCGTACGTCCCGGGTTCTTATGTCATTGAGATCAATACCGTCTAGAAAAATCCGGTCTCGCTCAAAATCATAAAAACGGCCCAACAGCCTGATTATGGTGCTCTTTCCGGCTCCAGTCGGTCCGACAATGGCAAGTTTTTCTCCGGGGTTGATTTCAAAGGAGACGTCATGGAGGACCGTTTCTTCATTGTTATATCCGAAACTCAAGTGCCGAAACTCAACGCGTCCTTTAAGCCGTTCGGGTAAATCGAAAGGATTTTCAGGTTCGTGCAGATTTTCATCCCAGTCTAACGCTTGAAAAATCCTTTCACCGCTGGCCATGGCGCGAAAAAGAACATTATATTGTTCGCCCAGCCGAACGATGGGGCGAAAAACCATCTCAGCGAACTGGGAAAATAGGACGATACTTCCAAGGGAAATAGCGTCTTGCACCACAGCTCCGCCGCCAAACCAGACGATTACCGCCAGAGCGACCGCCCCCATACTGTCCATAAAGGCCCCGTAAAGGGTTTCCAACTCAATGGCGAGGTTTTCATACCGGCGGTTTTCCTTGTTGATTCTTATATACTCTCCTAAATTACGCTCTTCCCGCCGGTTCAGCTGCACCACCTGGATGCCGATGAGATTTTCCTGAAGGTTTTGGTTGAGAAGGGATACACTATTGCGGATTCCGCGATATACTCTCCGGGTAGCCTGGCGAAAAAGATAGGTCACGAATCCAACCACAGGGACGGCCAGCAATAAAAGCCCGGTAAGCTTCACGTCAATGGAGAGCATGATAAAGATGGCGATAAAGAACGGAACAAACTCTCCCAGCAGCATTCCAAAACCGCCCAGCAGCTGAAGAAGGACTTCAATGTCATTCGTGATTCGTGTCATCACCCGTCCCACGGCCACGCGATCGAAAAAGGTCGAGGGAAGGCGTTCTATATGGGCAAACAAATCACGCCTCAAGTCACGCAGAGCATTCAACACCGACCAGGCGATGCACATGCGGGTGTAGTGGCTCAGAACGGCCGCTAAAATAACCAGAACAGCATACAGCAAGCAAGCTGCCAGCAACGGTTCCAAGCTAAAAAACGCTTCGATCCAGTGAACTGCGTCCCTCATGCCGAAGTCGGGCATTTCGCCGGACGCTTTTTTGAAAAGGATGTCATCTATGGCAACCAGCGAAACAACCAACGGGGCCAGCACGGCTACAGTAGCGGCGGTCAGAATCAAAACAACTCCCAAAATGACGATTGGCAGATAAGGCTTCAACCAACCGAGAAGACGGAGCAGTAACTTGAGGTTGAAAACCTGACCGGAAAGTTCAGCGTCAAACACGGAGTAATCCCTGGGCTTTCGGTCGGTCGCGCCAAATGAATTCCCGTTTGTTTTATTGTCTTTGCCGGTCATTAAATTTTCGTCAATATTATAAGTCATGCAGGACCTGCCGCCTCTGGCGCGCTTTTTTCCAATTTTTCCATCAATTTGCCACGTTGATTTTGCGCTTCTTCTATGTGGGCGTATAATCCCCCGTTTGAAATCAATTCTTCATGAGTGCCTGTTTCAACGATTCGGCCTTCATCTAAAACCACAATCCGGTCAGCTTCTCTGACCGTGGAGACTCGATGCGAAACCAGGATGGTGGTAAGGTTCTTTCTTCTTCTCTTGAGCCGCCTGAGAATGCGTTCTTCGGTTTCCGTGTCCACGTTTGAAAAGCAGTCATCCAGAATCAATATCGGCGAATTGCGAATCAAGCCGCGCGCCAGGGTCAACCGTTGTTTCTGGCCGCCGGACAGTGTCACGCCCCGCTCTCCAACCAGAGTTTCAATTTCATTCGAAAAAGTTAATATCGTATCCTTTAGATCAGCGGCTTCGGCCGCGCTCCAGACGACGTTCAACGAACGTTCCGGGTTATCATAGGTCAGGTTTGAGCGCACGCTTTCCGCAAATAAAAACGGGTCTTGAAGAACCAGGGCAACTTGATCTCTGACTTGGTCCAGCGGATAAGCTTGGATATCATGACCATCCAGAAACAAACTGCCAGGAGGCGGGTCGAGTAAACGGACGAACAATTTCAGCAAGGTTGACTTACCTGCACCGATTCTGCCCAAAATGGCGACGGTCTCACCCGCTCGAATTTTTAACGAAATGTCTTTTAGGACTGTTTTTTCGGTATAGGGGTATTTATAGCTTAACCCCTGTATTTCCATTTCCCCTGATAACTGGTCCGGTACATCTTCTGAGCATTGGTCGACGATTTCCGGTTCCGTATCGAGTACTTCAAAAAGACGCTGCGCTCCGGTGGCTCCTCTTTGCCAAAGGGTCAGCATGTTCCCCGCGTCTCTGACCGGCCAAAGCACCATGTTCAAATACCAGAAGAAAGCGGCGAAAGTACCTACACCGATTTCACCGGCCAGAACCCGACTACCTCCATATCCGAGAATTACGATCTGGCAGATTACGCCCAAAATCGGCATAAAACTGCTGAGCAAGGAATTAGTTTTGATGAGCGACATGTAACTGTCAGCGTACTTGCTGCTGGTTTTTTCAAAGCGGTTGATCTCGGCGTCTTCCTGCACCTGAGCCTGAACGGTACGGATACCGTTTAGGTTTTCCTGAGTGTGTTCAGAAAGTTCGGAAAATCCCTGCTGTACCTTAAATGAGTAGGCAAAAATCTGTTTTGAAAAATAGTAAGCGACAAGCGTTATGATCGGTAAGGGCGGTAAAAGCAGTAAAGTAAGAGAAGGTGACAGGCGCGCCATAAAAAAAAGGCCGATGGCCGCGCAAAAAAACATAACCACCACCGCCCGCGTCCCCTGGCCAACAAGCTGGCGTATCAACTGTATGTCGTTTATGGCGCGGGCCATAAGGTCGCCCGTGGGGTATCTGGCAAAAAAACCGGGGCCCTGCTTTTGAACATGAGCGTAAAACCGTTTTCGCAGGTCATAGGCAACCATCACGCCAATGCGTCTGATTAAACGCCGGCTGGCGATGATGGAAAGAAAACGCGCCATAACGAGGCCGAGGATAATCAAGGCTGGCGCGCCCAGCCTGGGCTGGCCGGCGGCTATGCTGTCAATGGCCTCTTTTAAATAGAGCGGAATCATGGCCTCAAAGACTCGGGCCACGAGCAGTCCAATCATGCCGCCCCAGAAAGGGACCTTGTAGCGGCTTAAATAAGGCAGAAGGCGTTTAAGATGTTCCACGAGCTTCCTTTTTAAGCGTGATTAGGGTAATTGTCAAAAGTCCGTTCCGACAGAAGACAGGGTTTATCTATCTATGAAGGTTGTATGCTTGAAACCTCTGCAAAACTTGGTCCTTTAGCCGAACTCATGAGCATCGCTTCGCTGACGCTGCAGCGGCATATGTCAGGCTCAAAATTAAGTCCTTGAAATACTTGACAATATTCCTGCGGGTTAAATTTTCGCCTTCCGCGATTTCAACAAAATTACTGGTTTTGCAGAGGTCTCACTTACGAGGTACTATTTGACAGTCGCCAAAACACCCGGGCGATTGCCTGCGCCGTCACTGCCTTCAGAGTCTTTGAAAATCCAATGAAAGACCTTTTTTTAAAAGGAACATGTTTCTGGCAATCGCTCTACTCTCTTTTCACGAAATCGAAACCCTGTGATTCCGCTTGAACCTTCAATACATGACAGTGCGCCTGCAAAAGTAGTGCGCCAGATAAATATTGTCAAGCTGATTTTATGACCGATTTTGTTCCGGCTGCGAACTGACCCATGGGGATATTCATGAAATATCTATGGGGGAATTCGTGGCTGGAGGAAATCCCTGAAAAAAGGTTACCTTAAAAAAATTATTTTTTTTTCTTATATTCCTTGATCGCTTTTCGCAGGTAGTCAAACCCTGGAGTTAGGCTTTCAGTTATACTCTGGGGAAGAAGCGTTTTGACCGGCTGCCCCATGTTTTGCCGTCCGCCGGTTTTAAACATGTTTTCCACCGTGTAAAACACCAGATCCGCTGGCATCCCGATGGCTATTTCGTGTTCGGAGGTGCCTGAAAAGGTTCGATCTCCGGTGCCTGGTAAAACGAGTTGCGGTTTCTGAGTGACGTATGGCAGCAGGCCTCCCTTTTGGCAGGATTCTCCGAACCCGGTGAATGTTGAAACCACGGGATATTGAGATTGATAATTCAGCGATTGAATTATATGTGTCACGTCCGCCCCGCTACCATAGACCAGAATCGAGTCCGGGATAACGACCGTTTCGGTCAGCGGTGAACAGATAAAGCCGATGTGATCGGCTACCTTTTTGAAAAAGTCTTCTGAAAAAAGATCCTGAGAGGAGGGATCTTGAGGGTCAGCGTCATAGCTTTTCCGCCACCCCTGACGCCTCTGACTTTCAATCAAGAGTTCTGTGGGTACCTTTTCCCATCTGTGAACCACGGTTGAAGGCACGCAGAAGTTATCCTCGGAAGTCATGGCCACATTCCAACCCCAGCGGCGAGCGTAAGTGAAAGCCTGACATAAGGACCAAAGTTGACCCCTGTCAGACGGCCTCCTGACCTTGTCGGGAATTTCTGCAAGATCTTTTATGTATTTAATGGCGATGGGATAGGTTGGAAGGTGCAGCATGTGATATAAATCCTGACCGGCCTTTCTATAGGTCTCAATATCTTTCATGAATCCTCTCCTTTATCTTATTTTTGTTTGAGTTAGGGGGATATGGTATTTATGGATACTAAAAGTCAACCTTCAATGCGCCGAAAAAATGAGGGCCGATATTAAAGGCGGAGTTTGTGAACGCCCTGCCTTTTTCACTTTATTTATCAGTCTCAATTCAGCTTGACAGATTAAGGTTTCCCATTCTTGAACCACAATGGATGCGAGTAGGAATATGGACAAGATTTTGGACAAGATTCCCACTTCCTATTTATAGAAACACATTAAAAAAAAGCAGTCAACGGACAATGTCTTCAGGCAAGAACCATAAAAGGGGACAGGGCGAATTCCCGAGAGATTTGATCCCTGTATGATATTGAAGAGAACGGTTCCTGCTTCAGGTAAAGGCTTGCAAATGATGCCGCACGGGTTTA
>JAFDLS010000167.1 GCA_019306365.1 Deltaproteobacteria bacterium | reverse complement strand
ATGCTCCCGCCTTTTAGGGCTGGATGAACAGCAAGCGGTTTATGCCCTGGGAATCGCTGGCACTCAAAGCTCCGGCTTGAAAAGAGTATTTGGGACCATGTGCAAACCCTTCCACGCCGGCCGGGCGTCAGAAGCGGGGGTGATGGCCGCCCTGCTGGCCAGGGATGGTTTTACCAGCGCCGAGGACATCCTTGAAGGCCCCAACGGTTTCTTCCAGGCCATGAAAGGCTCGGTGAGAGAGGATGTATTAAGCACCCTCGGTCAGGCATGGGGAATCGAGCATATCGCGCAAAAGTATCATGCATCCTGTCACTTCACCCACTCCCCTATCGAAGCCGCCCTGGCTATATTTCAAAAGGAAGCACTGTCGATTAAGAATATCAAATCAATCAATGTCTGCACGAGTGACACAGCCCTTACCGCGGCTGACAAAACGGACGCTCATACCGGCCTGGAAGGCAAATTCAGCATCCCTTACTGCGTGGCCAATGCCCTGGTACGCGGCAACACCGGTCTACATGCATTTCAGGATAAAATGGTCGCAGATCCTGAAATAAAAAGCCTGATGAGCAAGATATCGGTACATCCCGACCAGGAAATGCAGGGGATGGAATCCAGGGTGGAGATAGAAACAGTCGAAGGTCAGGTGTCTTCGGTTTTTAAAAATATATTTAACGAAATTCCCGAGCTTGATTCCAAGAGGGAAAAAATATCTGCCAAGTTTCTAGATCTTAGTGAACCAGTTCTGGGCGATAATAAAACTCAGGAGCTCATGCAAGCCCTCATGTCCGTGGAAAAAATCGAGGTGGTCGAAATGATCTAAGCAGTCATCTGTGAACGAGTCATTTTTCGGAGGAATTGTTAGGGTATTGGGAGTTGACTTCAGATTACTTTTTCTTCCAAAACGCCAAAGGCATATGGATGCTGCCCGGAAGCGTGGGCTCCACCGGCCAGGTTAGAGGCGCGGTGCCTTTCCTATAAAAAACATTAGGCTTAGTGTCAACTTTTTGGTTTATGACTCGAACCACTTTCTCTCGTTTTAAAAGCTGACTAATTTCGCTTAAAGGATTATTCAGGTCTCCAAAAATTCGCGCGCGGGTTGGACAGGTCACCACACAAGCCGGTTCCAGGCCCTGTTCAAGCCTGCGTTGGCAAAAGTCACACTTATCGACAATATGTTTGTCAGGATTAAGATAACGGGCCCCATACGGGCAGCCGGTTACGCAGTTACCGCAGCCTATACAAATTGAAGGATCAATCAGTACCCTGCCGTCCTTGTATTTGAAAGTAGCGCCTACCGGGCAGGCCGCCACGCAGGAGGGTTCGTCGCACTGTAAACAGTTCCCGGGCTGAAAATGCAGTTTAATTCCCCTGCCGCCCGCCTGTGCCATGAAGGCACGTTATTCTCAAGCTGACACGCGACTATGCAGGTCTTGCAATTAAAACACTTAGACGCGTTAACAATCATGCCGTATTTGACCATCTCACTGATCCCCTGATTAATAGGATGACCGCTTGGCTGTTTTTTCTGAGGATTCAAAAATAATCATGGTCTGATTAAATATCTTTCTATGGTACTTTTATCTTACTGCCTCTATTTACGTTTTGCCCTGTCTTCCAACTTGAGCGGCAGTGCTTTAAACCGGCCTCCTGTTTCAACGGGATCACCGGCATACCCCAGAGCCTCAAAGTCCCTCTGGCGAACCAGGGCCTTGAAATCAATACCGGGCTGATCTTCGTGACACCGCCCGCAGGCTTTTTCATCAGCCAAGGATTGATGACAATCCACACAGGAGAGAGAGCGCTCCCGTGGAAGAACCTCGTGGTTCAAACCCTGGTAAGCGATAGTTTCCACAAATTGATACTGCCCGCTGTAGAGCAGACCTGACTCTTTTAACCCTTCTTTCGCGGCGCGGTCCCAGTCCCAGTGCTGCCAGAACCCTTTCCACAATTTTGGCGTAATTAGATTTTTATGGACCGCGTCGCTAATCTGCCTGCCGGTCATGACCTTGAAGGGGAATATCCTGGAAGCCGGATCGTTGAAACTCCCTTGCGGTTTGGTTAGTTCCGTAACGCCCGGTTCATTGATCCGGTCACCGGCCAGGTGACGCTTAACCATGCCGTTGTACCAAAGATAAGCAGGTTTCACCGTTTTTTCCCAAAATATGGTCCCGAATTTTTTACCCTGCCTGGCGGTTGACCAGTCCCACCGCGTCCTGGTTTTGCCGGCCCTGGAATAAACCGGTATGTGGCAGGTCTGACAGGCCACATGGTCTATATGTTTATTAAGATGATGAGTCAGGAGGTATCCATTTCGATGCGGTTTTCTCGTATGACAAAATTCACACGAAAGATATCCTTCCGTCGCTGGCGTCGCGATACTCCGGCCCGAAATCCTGTGGTTCCTGGTAAAATGACAATCCTGGCACCGCAAATTTATTCCTTTAGCGTCCATATGTACATCTGCCTCGCGAGAGGGTTTCAGAAGAGTGGCGTTTATATGGCCATGTTTTACAGGATCAGAAGGCCCACCGGAAAAATGGCAGTTCGTTCCGCAGTTGTTACGATCCGGCCGGCCAACATTCTGAGCGACTTTAAGCAGATTGACTTCTTTTTCAGGAAATCCCGCGCCGAAAACCGACTTCCGATACTCACCGGTTTTATCATGGCAAATGCCATCCATATCCTATGTGACAGCCGGTGCACCCTGCCCAATTGGATTTCAGGCTGATAAAGGAATTGTTGATAACAGTGGAACGCTTACCCAGATCATTTCGAATTTCATTTCTCAGGGTAAACGGGGAAGAGCCCTGCCAGTTCCAGTGAGATGATTTGAGGATGTCATTCGCTTGAGTTTCATGGCACGAAAGACAGTTCCGGGTAATAGATAAAGCATCCACTTCGCCTTTGATTTTTACCAGGTTTTTATGATCGGGCACTTTTTTGGCGTGACATGAAATACAATCCACGGGAGCTCGGCTGACCAGACTGCGCGCCCCGGATAACCCTTTAACCAGCGCCCGGTAACGAACTGGATCCACCATGTCCACCATGACTGTTTTTTGTTCGGATTCCTGATGGCAGTTCAGACAGCGCTGATGATAGGCCCCTTTAAGCCCAGGCTTATGAAGCTGCGTGGGGTCAAAGGGATCCGCGTGACAGGCAGAGCATCCCTTAATAAGATTTTCCTGTCCGATCAGCTCACGAAGTTTTGCCGGCTCTCCATAAATGTCGCCTTCCTGACGCTGAATACGATGATGACAGATGGTGCAGTCCTGAATCAGGTTAGCGTGCTTGAAATGCATAAAGCGAACCGGCTCATAAAGATCATCGTACTTCTTGATAACCGGACTATCCAGCACGGAAAAATTTGGCGCTTTCTCCAGTGAAGGCGCTGTTTTCGTGAAATATGGGAGCGGTTTGTTGGCCGATTCCGCCGCGTTGCTTAAGCGTGGAACCGATATTACACCAAGCGTTAGAATTGAAACCAAAATAACAGGTACGGTTTTGGCGGCAGTTTTTTTACCGTTTATACCAAGCACCGGGAAAACAAAGACAAAAACCCGGCAAAGGAAAATCAGCGCGGAAATCATACCCACGATTATGGCGATCTCGCCGATAGAAGGGAAATATGACTTGATCTGGTAAGGCGGGCTGTAACTGACGAGAAAAACATTGATGCGGTTAAGGATAACACCGCCGATATAAAACGTTGAGGCAAAGAAAAGCCAAGCCGTCGACTGCCTGACCTTCTTAAATAGAAGCAGAACAAAGGGGAGTATCAACCCGAAAACCGTTTCCACCAGAAAGGCGTTAGTCTGAAACGTGCCATCAAGAAGAAATGTATATGAACCTCGAACGATTATATCTCCGATTTTGAAGACCAGGTACAGGCCGATCAGGACAGGGATGAAAGCGGCAAGCGGAGTTAGGACCTCCATTTTAGGCTCGCGTTTAAAAGACTTGGCCGTGATTATTGATTCAAAAACCACCATGGGAAATCCCACCCCGATGGCGGATAGAAGAAACAGAAGCGGCAGAATCGGCGTATACCAAAGAGGGTGAATCTTATGGGGAGCGATCAGCATCAGGGAGCCCAGCGAGGAATGGTAAAGGCATGAGAGCACGACTCCGGCAATGATGAAAAACCACATTACCTTCCCGACAATGCGGTTGGCCAGGGAAAGCAGCGATTCAATAAAACCGTTAAACAACGCCAAAACACCTGGCAGATTAACCTGCCCCATAAAACGTTCGGCCGCGATGGGAATGAATTCAATGTATAAAACGATCAAATAAAGTATTACGCACACGCCCGCTTCAAAAAGCACGGAATCGCCATTCCAGTGAATCACCGGCCTCCAGATGTTCCAGTATCGGCCGATATCCACCAGGAGCGTCAAGACTACAAAGGTATAGCCCAGCATGGCCGTGAGGAGAGCCGGCCTGACCACGGCCTTGTAATGGCCCCGATGCAATACAGACACCAGAAAGGCAGCAGTGAAGCCTCCCGCAGTCAAGGCCCCGCCCGAAGCGACGTCAATGCCTATCCATATACCCCATGGATATTGATTGTTCAAATTAGTGACCGATCCAAGGCCGAAAAGAAAGCGAGCAACGACAAAAAAAAGGCCAACCGCCATCAAAGCAAGCAATACCAGGGCGCCTGGGCTAAGGAACTTGCTATTCGCAGACGTGGTTTCAGAATGGGCGCTCATTCCTCACCCCCTGCATCATGATCACTATCGGATTCCTTCTTCCGGCTGGTTGCCCACATGACCGCCCCCAGGAGCCCGAATAAACCGAGGGGAACCGCAAAAAATTGAAATGTTGCTTTTTGGATGGTTTCAGTCAATTGTGGAGGAGCCGCAGCGGTCAGGCTGGGCAGGCCGATCTTTTCAAAAGGCCTGTTGGCCAGATACACCCACGACGTTCCTCCAACTTCATGTTCACCATAAATATGATCAAGATATTTCCCGGGGTTTGTTTCTATTTTCCACCGGGCCGCTTTCAAAAGATCGACGCGTTTTCCGAAGGTCATCACCTGCATGGGGCAGACCTGCGCACAGGCGGGAAGTTCACCTTTTTTGAGATATGTAAAACAAAAGGTGCATTTTTTTATTTCCGGCGCCAGGGCTGAATGAAATTCAAAGGCAGGAATTTGAAAAGGACAGGCGACCATACAATAACGACAGCCTATACATTTACTCGCGTCATAAATGACCGGTCCTTCCGGCTGTTTCGCCAACGCGCCCACAAGACAGGCCGAAACACAGGCCGGATTAATACAGTGCATGCATTGGAACTTTACATAAGTTGATGATTCAAGATTGTCCGTGGAAGTCATATGAAGGGGCTGATACCGGTTCACGACTGTGTAGGATTTATCATCCGGCCTTCTTACGCTTTCCAGAACTGAGAGATCATCAAAGCTTTTTTCCGGTTCGGGAAGGGACTGCCTTTCGTTACATGCCTGCTCGCATTTCCGGCAGCCAACACAAAGAGTCGTATCAACCAAACAGCCCACCGCGCCTGGAGAAACAGGCAGGCCGGAAGCTTCAGCGCCGTCTGCAGTTCCAATCAAGGCCGCGCCCGCCGCGACCCCTAACAATTCAAGAAAGTATCTTCGGTCAATCTTCAATCAAATCACTCCACAACAATTCAAGTATCTAAATCTCTTTTAGAATCCCGATGCCTCTAATTTTCTTCGGACCGGAAAAATGAGTGAGCCCTGGGAACACCAAAGGTCACTATATAGTTCTTGAGTCTAAACAGACGAACATATTTAAACTTGGGCCTGCCTGGATAAGCCTGTCAACAGGTGCAATCATCCCCTCCCAGACCTTCTAGCAACAGAAAAGGCCTCAACCTTTCAAGAAGCTTGTAAGTAAAGCCATCCACCTGAAGGAGTTCTTCCAACACCTGAAAATCACCGACCTCCTCACGGTATTCAACGATTCTCTCAGCCAGATCCCTGGTTATCAAAGGAACCTGAGTCAAGTCTTCGACATCAGCTGTATTTATATTGGCCGTTTTACCGGTCAATTTTTCTTCATCCCCCGCCGATACAGCCACGCTGATCGTGAGAACAAAAAGCAGCCAGAGAGAAGTTAATAACAGTCTGGTTATTTTTACACGATCCATGAAATTCGCTCCTGACAAAAACTTTCTATGCTTCCCGCTTTATTACGCCTTAATCAGCCTGCAGCCGAATCCGTTATACTGAGCTGAAACCTTGTCCCAGTAGTTGGGGATAATTGTATTGATGGTATCGCCGGCGTTACCTGAAAACGGGCTTGTGGGTGTCGTGTGGGAAGGCGTCCAAACAACACCAGGTAAAATAGATTCGGTTATCTTCAGGGTGGCCTTAATCTGACCAAGTTTTGTTTCCAAATAGACTTCATCACCATCTTTAAAACCAAGCCCCTTGACCGTGTCCGGATGGACCTGTACATAATTACCTTCAGAAAATTGGGCCATATATGAGGACCAGCCGGTATAGGTCTGCTGCCAGTGATGAACTACCTTTCCCTGCGTGAAGACAAGCGGAAATTCCCTGACTTCCCTGGTCGTGCTCCTGGGGCTTCCCTTGGGTTCGGTCCACTGAATGGGACCAAGAGCAGGTATACGCAGTTCCACCTTTCCATCCGGCGTCCAAAATCGGTTATCAGGATAAAGTGATCCTTTCACCTCGGATTGACTTGATGAAGGGAAAGGCCAGGTAACGCCGGTTGGGCTGTTCTGCAAACGTTCCAGAGTCAATCCCTGCCAGGAGGGTGACTCAAACCTGAAAAGATCATAGATATCCTCGGCGGCGTTGAATTCAGGGAAAGTACCGTCACAAATTTTTTTGCCCAAATCTGCGTAGAACCTCCAATCTTCAACCGTTTCCCCGGGTCTAGCGATGGCCTTGTTACGCCAAACGACCTGTCGCTGCGCTCCATACTGGGAGCCTTCGCTCTCAAAGACCATGGTTCCAGGAATGATGAGGTGAGCGAGTTCAGCCTCTTTGTCCATAAAAAAACCCCGGTAAACCACAAAATCAACCTTTGAGACAGCTTCCCTGACCCGGTTCGCGTCTGGATAGCGGCGGTAACTTGAATTTAACAGAAGTACATTCACCCTGCCGCGTTCCATATTGTAACGCACTTTTCTGAAACTTAAACGTGAAGCCAAATCAGGACTCCGGTAAATTTCCGAAAAATTCTCGCCACCCCCAGGTTTTCCGCCCTGGGTGTTCATAATCCCCTTGCCAGAACCGGAAAGATTATCAGTTATGGCCTGAAGGGCGATAATAGCGCGAACTGTCTGTATGGAATTAGTGTAACGTGAAATCGCGCCTCCCAGCCAGAAGATGACCCTTTCACTTTTTCCTAACCTGTCTGCCAATGATATCAGTTCTTTTTGTGATAAACCTGTAATCTCAGCGACTTTCGCAGGGGTGTAGGAATCCGTTGCGGCGTTCAATTCGTCAAAACCATTAATATGAGACCGGGCAATTCTGTTGTTGATAAGATTTTTATCAAACAAAAATCTGATGATACCCAAAACAAGGGCTCCGTCGGTTCCAGGGCGAGGTCTTAACTGCAGGTCGCAAAAATTACTTGTCGGTGTATAGCGAGGATCCAGGTAAATGATCTTGACGCCTTTTTCGCGGGCAAGGCTGAGCCAGCGGACATAGGGCGGATACATTTCGGCAATATTGGCGCCAAATAGTACAAGTATTTCGGTGTTAAGTATTTCATCCAGGGTGGTGGGAGAAATCGGACTGCCCAGACAGAGGTTAAGAGCTGTGGATGAGCTGCCGATACAGGCGTCACCCGGCGAGCAGATGTCTGGAAACCCTGCCAGATGCAAGGCCATCCTAGCCGCCAGCTCGCTTTCCCAGGACTCCCAAAGAGGAGCAAACATGGCTACTCTATGGGCATAATTATCAGGAAAATCTTTTTTAACTTTAAGGATTCGTTCAGCCACCAGATCGAGTGCTTGCCGATACGAAACGCGTTTCCATTGATTGCCTTGGCGTAAAAGCGGATACAAAAGCCGGTGTGGACTGTATGTCAATTCCACCATAGACTTACCCTTGGGGCACATGGCTCCGCCGGTCCAAAAGTTGTCCGGATTCCCGTAAACATTCACTACACGGCCATCCTTAATTTGAACCCTGGTTGTGCAGCGAACCTGGCAGAATTGGCAGCAGCTATCAACCTCTTTATCCACGTATTTCGCGGGAAGAGGAGCGCCAAAAAGGATTTCGGCGCCTAAAACGGCAGACAACGCTCCACCTGCCGCGGCCGCGCCTCCTATCTTCAAGAAACTGCGGCGGTCTATTTCAGAGGTTTTGGATTTCCCAATCTTCCGCTTTGATGACATCTTTTAATTTATTAAATCAGATATCTCTGAACACCCTCTGCTATCCCCGGATGATGGTATTTTCCCTGAAATACAGGTTTATTCTTTTTACTTCCTGACGATTAATATATCACATTTTTCCATGGTCATAGTAAATGAACTGATCATCTTCACGGCACAAATGAAGTCTCAAGCTACCATTTTTTAACTATACAAATTACAGTCAATGAAAAATCATTCAAAGCAATAATCAACCTGCGAAATGCAAACCATTGAATCACAGTCTCTACAGGATTCACCGCTTCTTTCCTACGGGATTATTTTTAATATTAGTATTTATTAAGCAAAAATAAAAGTAGAGGATAATAAGGAAGCAAGGCAAACGCCGCCGCCGGTCCTGGTCATTTGAGGTCAGGCCTTGAAAATTAAAGTTTAAGGAAGTTATAGCAAGGAACCCGCGATACAAAAAGGAATGGATAACGTAAAAAGACCTTTTATAGTTCCACCCGGGCTTAAAATTGCAAACTGAGACCTCTGCAAAACCAGTAATTTTGTCTAAATCGCGGAAGGTGAAAATTTAACCCGCAGGAATATTACTAGAAACTATCTCAAAATTAGTGTTTTGGTCTAAATCGCGGAGAAAGAAAATTTAACCCGCAGGAATATGTTGAATATTTCGAGGACTTAAATTTGAGACTGACATATGCCGCTGCAGCGTCAGCGAAGCGGCGCTCATGAGGTCAGCTAAAGGACGAGGTTTTGCAGGGATCTCAAACTGCGTATCTTGATATTTCTAGGTTGTTCCCGCCGCCGTCTTTTCAATTACTCTCCTTAACTTCTCTGAAACCTTTTCAGCTATTGATTTGAGTTTATCATTTTGAATGACTTCAAGAGCCGAAACCGGATTTATAGCTGAAACAAGAGCTTTTCGATCATCATTTTCGTAAACGATGATGTTGCAAGGCAGAAGCAGTCCAACATCAAGTTGAGCCTCCAGAGCTTGATATGCGAATTGCGGATTACAGGCGCCTAAAATCAAATACTTTCTAAAATCCTTATCAAGCTTCTCTTTTATTGTTTCTTTCACATCGATCTGGGTCAGCACCCCAAAACCTTCTTCTTTTAAGGCCTCCGTGACTCTAATAACCGCTTCTTCATAGCCAGTATCTAAGACCGCGCTAAAGGCGTAACCTGTACTTGTTTCCATGAGTATGCACCTCCCTTAACCTTAAGGATCACCATATCCTGCTTCTTAAAATTCCACCCTCGGACTTATTGGTCCAAAAACATAAGATAAGCGACAAGATCGCGAAAATCCTGATCTTCGAATTTCCATCTGGGCATGCAGGGATTCAGAAGTTCGCCATCAGGCTCAATTCCCTGTTCAAGCGTTTTACGCAGCCCGTTAAAAGTATACTCGTGTTCTTCCTCCTTATGCCCTTTTTCGGTATCTGAACCATGGGTATGTCCAGAACCAAAAAGCGATTTGTAGGTAATGGCAGGGCTCTTAACTGAACACATATGCGGGTATTTTCCACCCTTGCCTTTTTCTCCATGACACGCGAGGCAGCCGCCACCGTGCATATAAAGCCAGTGAGGTCCCCATTTAACGGGTATTTTCCGGCCTTGAGTATTATATCCGGTCATATAAATTTTCTCACCGTTTTGTAAAGAAGCGCCATTTAGAAAGTTCGGCTGTTGTTTCTGTTCCTTTTGTTCAGTGTGCCCTATCGCCACCACGGTCAACCCTAAAAGAACCGCGGAAAAAAACAACGCATTTCTTGTTATTTTCATGGCCCTGTTTCCATAATTGGTGTTCCGAGAAATTGAAATCTTAAAAAATCTTCTAGAGAAATCGTGTCTCGCGTGATTCGTTTTCAGACGCACAAAAGATACTGAGAGAGAATGATCATGTAGTGGTATGATATATATAAAATATTCTGCCCAGAAACGGTTGTCAACATATGCCCGGTAAAAAAAATACCCAGATGGGAAACGCCGACAGACTGCCTCGTCCTGATTTTGCTCAAACCGGTAACCGATTAATATTGTTTGACATATGACTGGTTATAGTAATTACCAGAATTACGTTCTGTTTAATTACCAGGGGAACGCAAGGTACTGCCAGCGGCTGATATGATGCAGCAAATGGCAATTACATGATGTTTTGGCGTTTGTCGTAAGGCGGCTTACGAGAATGGCTGAAACTAGAGCGATTGCCAGAAGTATGGTCCTTTTAATAAAGGTCTTTCATTGGATTTTCAAAGACTCTGAAGCCAATGATGGTGCAGGCAATCGCCCGGATGTTTTGGTGATTGTCAAATATTTTCTCTTAAGCATTCAACCTCCATAGATAGACAAACCCTGTCTTCAATCGGAACGGACTTTTGACAATCACTCTAAATCTTCTTCTACCCCAAGGTCAAACAGAACATATTTATGACAAACGCTTTTGAGTAGAGACTAAAACCCCTACCTCAAAGAAGACAAATGAAGCCGGCTGAATTAAATCGCCGCCGCCTTCTTTAATTTTTCTACCTCTTCAGACGAGTAATCGAGCAGATCCCTCAGTATTACCTCATTGGCCGAACCGTGAGGCAACCCGGGAAATCGAATCTTACCCGGCGATTTAAGAAATCGAAAGGGCGCATTGGGGATTTTGAGAGGAATCTTTGTAATGGGATCCTCAATATCGACATAGGATTCCCTTTCCTTATAATGAACGTCTTTGAAGATATCTTTCATATTCGCCACGGGTCCAACTGTTATTCCTGAACGATCACAAATGTCCAGGAGTTCCTCCAGATTATTTTTCCCTACCCACTCAGAAATAACCCGGTTTATTACCTTGCGATTTTCTTCCTTGATACGCTCCTCATTGGTTTTATAGCGCGGATCATCATTCATTTCCGGATGACCCGCGATTTCCATCAGCCGTTCGAAGGGTTTTTGAGTTGCCCCGGAAAGCGCCACCCATCTTCCATCTTTTGTCAAATAGTTGTTCCTGGGAGCCACATAGCTCAATTCACTTCCCTGGGGTTCAGGTACTTCACCGGTCAAGGCATAAGATAAAAAGTCCGCTCCAAACAGGCCAAAAAGAGGTTCATATAACGACATATCGATAACGTCTCCCCCTTTTACCCCGCGCTCCTGCCCCCTCAGGGCCATCATAATGGCGAAGGCCAGATGCATGCCAACTATAAAATCCGCCAGGGCCAAGGGAGCGTTGATGGGGACACCGCCCGGTTGGGCATTCAAATAGGTAAAGCCGCTAAAACCTTCGGCAAGCGTGCCAAAACCAGGCTTTGACGAATAGGGTCCGGTCTGACCGTATCCAGAGATCCGGCCGATAATGAGGCCCGGATTGAGCGCCAGGAGTTTATCCATGTCAAAACCCAGTCTTTCCATGGTGCCTGGACGCATGTTTTCTATTAGCACGTCAGATTTTTCAACCAGTCTGAAAAATATCTCCTTCCCTTCAGGTGATTTCAAATTGATCGTTATAGGAAGTTTATTGCGGGCGAAAACCGACCAGAAGGGCTGGATACCTTCTTCAAGAACTCCCCACCTTCGAAGGGCGTCGGGCGCGTTTGGGGATTCCGCTTTGATCACCTCGGCGCCAAAATCACTCATAAGTGTAGCGGCGAAAGGGGCGGCCACTACCGTGGCCAAATCTATAACCCTGATATCATGAAGAGGCAGTGGGCCTGTTCTTGCCGCGGATCTTTGCTCACGGATAAATTTATTCATTTCCTCTTTAGAATCCACTTGATTTTACCTCGCTCAACTAGCCGCATTTTATTCGTCATGTTAACTTTTCAACACAGCCATTTAAAAGCATCAGGCATGATCTATAGCCCACTCCATCCGTTTCAAGGCCGATTTAAACTTCTAACGAACCCTCTTTAGCCAGGGCGATAAAATGAGCCACATCTATCTCTTTGGGACAAACAAAGGTGCAGGCCTGAGATGAATGGCACCTGGAAACCCCCTGATCGCTGTATAACATTTTAAACCGTTCCTCTTTCTCATTCTCGCGGGGGTCCATCACGCGCACGATACTGGCCAGCAGGGCGTTTGGCCCAAGGAAATTCTTATGACTGCTGATGCAGGCGGAC
>JAFDLS010000166.1 GCA_019306365.1 Deltaproteobacteria bacterium | reverse complement strand
CTGATCATGCGTAAACCCAACACAATCGCTTAAAGCGAAAGGAGTAACAAGATGGAAACCAACGAAGAATATGTAAAGAGTTTGATTTTTATGACAAGAACCTACGAGGGGATCACGAAGCAAATCACCGCTGCGAAACTGAGGACATTGAGCTTGGCGCCGGGAAAGAACCTGAAGCACGATTCGACCATATCCGAAATGGAGTCGCTGAAAGGCAAGATCGACCGGCGGATAGGAAAGGAACTTGTGTTTTACCCGATCTGGAATGAGTGGCTGAAGGACGTCCCCGGCATTGGGAATACGACGGCTGGGAAGCTAATTATTCTATATTACTTCAAGCTATCGGCTATTTGCAAAGACTGCGGAACAGAACTTGAGAAAAAGGAAGGTACGTTTTTTTGCCCAACGTGCATGAAATCGGTTAAGGGTGAGGGGAACTTGATTCACAAGGTTTGCGTCAAAGACTTTCCAAGGATTTCGTCATGGTGGCACTACATGGGCAGACACAACGTTGAACATTGCCCGGATTGCCGCAAGGCGCTGGCTGATGGCGTGTGCCCTAAATGTAAAAAGCAGATTGAAGAGCCTATTTTTCTTATGCCCAAACGTCAAACTGGGGTGCAATCTAGTTGGTCCACCCCTGGGAGAGCGGTTGGACATACGATCCGGGAATCTTTCAACAAGCAAAAACCTGACCACCTGTATAAAGCGTATTATTTGCGGGAGAAAGCGAAGTATGCTGACAGACATGCGGATTGGACAAAGGGGCACTGCCATAATGTGGCTTGGAACAATACGGTAAAGCTGTTCTTGAGCCACTTCTGGCAGGTGGCGAGAACCTTGGATGGAAAGGAAATGACTTTGCCATATATCGTGAACAAGAACCCGGCGCATAACTTGATTGCTCCGTATTATTATGAGGGTGAGATTGCGAAAGCCGCGTAGATGCCATGGAATTGTTGAAACCCATGAGGCCATGCGAGACTATCAGTTCCCTGAAAACCAATGAAGTGATGTGAGGCCATTGAACAACTGAAACCCATCCAGCCTATGCGAGGCCAATAACTCATTGTAACCCAATATTGAGTCGCGAGACCATCACAGTTTTGAAGCCTACATGAAAAACGCGAGACCGCAGGAAGGCTGAAACCCGTAACAAGTCTGCGAAAACCAACCTACCGAAAAGGAAAGGAGAAGAAATGGATTTATTGGAAAGAATGAAAAAGAAGTATGACGGAAAGCCTTTGAGGGAAGTCGAGGCGTCGCTTTTAAGCTTCAAGAGGGGCGCCTACGAGGCGCAGAAAAACATGATAGACGGACTGTGGTACATGGAAAGATTGGAACGCCACAAGGAAGACCCGGCCTATAAAAAGTCCCCGTTCAAAGTTTACATGGAGGATCGCTTCGCCATGAAGGCTGGGACATACGACGGCCTGAGGATGGTTTTCCACAACTACGCAGCAGAGGCGCTTAAATATGGCCCTGGGCTTGTTCAGTCGATAGGGAAGAAATGCGTCAGCACGAAAGACGTCCTTGCCCAGATTAAGGCGAAAGATGCGAAATTGAAAACCCCTATCTCAAGGCCACAAATTCAGGCAATTGTGAACGCGAACCTGAAACCGAAGGCCCCATCCCCTATCCCAGTTCAAGAACCGGATTGGCGTGCCAGATGCGAAGCGGAGCGGAGGCTGAGGGTGGCGGTTGAGTCAAGCTTGGAGGAAGCCCGGGGGCAGATTAAACGGCTGAAAGCAACTGTTTTTCGGCTGAAGTCATACCAGGCTGCCATAAAGGAAGCATCCATGAACTTTATGGATGACGCCACGGCTATTCGCCAGTGATCTTTGGATGAGACCAATTTGTAAACGTAACCTATTATACTTATGCGAGACTATGACACTATTGAAACCTATTGCTAAGCTGCGAGACCAATGAGGCCTTGAAGCCTATGAAAAGTCTGCGAGACTATGAAGAGCATGCGAACAAAATTAACGAAAGTGGAGGCAAGATGGAACAGGGGAAACCAGTTAGCAAATACGGCCTTTGGATAGACCCGGAAGAAATTAAGAAGCACTCATATATTACAGTATGGGGGCAGATGCTTATGAAGGACCACACAATTGGTCCTTGGGTGCCAATTCTCGATCTTCCAATTGATAGGGACCGTATCAAGGAATACACTACCTTAATCGGGACGTATATTTCTTTAGAGTAGGATCGTCGCGGGTTGGCCAAGTGGTAAGGCGCCAGGCCCATAACCTGGAGATCGGGGGTTATTCAATCAGTGGTGGGGAACATCTGATTGCCATTGAGAGAAAATCTGTTGATGATTTGGTGGGATCATTAACGGCTGGCCGGGATAGGTTTGAACGGGAACTTCACAGAGGAAAAGCGCTTGAGTATTTTTGTCTTGTAGTCGAGGCCAGTTTATCGGACTTGTCAAATGGTCGGTATCGATCAAAAATGGAGCCAAAAGCCGCCGTTCAATCTTTACTGGCTTTTTCAATCAGATATGATCTACCGATCTTCTTTGCTGAGAATCGGAGTTATGGCGCCCGGATCACTGAAAGTCTTTTGGTGAAATTCGCTCGGGAGATGGGGAAACGTCTTAAAGCAATAAACCTAAACGAACCGAGGAGGTAAAAGATGGAACAAGGGAAGCCAGTTAGCAACCACGGGCTATGGATTGACCCGGAGGAACTAAAGAGATGTTCAAAGATTGTGATATGGGAACAGATGCTTACCGGTGGCGAAACGATTGGTCCCTGGACCCCGCTTCTTGAAATTCCTCTTGATACGGAATTTTTAAAAAAGATTTCAATTACAGGGACGTATATTTCTTTAGAGTAGGATCGTCGCGGGTTGGCCAAGTGGTAAGGCGCCAGGCCCATAACCTGGAGATCGGGGGTTCGAATCCCCCACCCGCCTCCATGGGCCAGTGTAGCTCAGTTGGCAGAGCGGCTGTTTTGTAATCAGCTTGTCGGGGGTTCGATTCCTCCTACTGGCCCCAAAAATAGAGCAACAAATGATAATCGTAATTGATACCCGTGAGCAGCTACCGTATGAATTCAAAACGGAAAATGAGTCTGGGACCTTGCAGACCGGTGATTACAGCATCAAAGGCGCTGAGGACCTGGTGGCTATTGAACGGAAAACAATTGACGACCTTATCGGATGTCTGACTGGTGGTAGGGAACGATTCGAGAAAGAGCTGCGCCGGAGTCGCGCCTTGGAATACTTCGCGCTGGTAATTGAATGTTCGCTATTGGACTTAACGAATGGCCGGTACACGTCAAAGATGAACCCAAAATCCGCCGTCCAAAGCGTCTTGGCGTTCTCTGTCAGGTACGGGATGCCGGTGTTCTTTGCTGAAAACCGGGTGTATGGTGGGCGATTGACGGAAAGCTTGCTGTTGAAGTTTGCTCGTGAAATGGAAAACAGGGTTAAGGTTATGACGATTGGGGCGAAAGGTTGACAATACGCGGTGAAATTTGCATCCTGAAACAACAAAGCGGCAGATGTAATAAACATCTACCGCATCTACCACAACCCCAAATCTGGATGATATGAGCGCCATGGATAAACCAAAGAATAGCCGAGGGATGAGTAAGCAAGCGTATGACGTTAAAAAATACCGTAATGGTGGAGAGGGGTTCATTCGATGGGTCGAAGAAAACGTGCGCTTTTCTATCGCATCACCCGGCAGTGACGTAAAAGTCTGGTTGCCCGTGTCTGAATTCCCAGACAGTTATAAAGAGTTGTGGAAGCATCAACAGGAGCATTTAATTATTCCTGGGCTTGAAGTAATTAACGGTGAGTTCAAGTATAGATTAATCATAATGATGTGGCCTCGCGGTGAAGGAAAATCGGTGCTTGCCAAGTTGATAACGCTTTGGAAATTTTTCTGCTTCCCCGAGTCAAGCTTAATTCTTGGCGCGAACAGTTTGGGACAATCTAGATTCCATCATTTTGATGAAATGATTAAAACAATCTCGAACAGCCCAAAACTTTTAATGCGAATTGGCGCAAACAACCTGAAGCAGAAACAAATAGAGCTTAGAGAAAAGAATGGAAAGGTTGTTTCTTTTATAAGACCAGTATCGTCATTTAGCGGAATTTACAGCGGGTGTTCAGGCTATGTATTCAACGAATTCCATCAGGCTTCTAATTTCAAATTCTTTACTGAAATTGATAGTTCAATGCGGGGGGTCAAGAATGGATTAGGGGTTATTGATACAACCGTTGCGCCGAAACATCATATCTTGTATCGGCTATATCAAACCTGGTTAAAAGGCAGTGACCCGTATTTGTTTTATTCATACCGAACCATCTCAGGCAAAGCCTCGGAGCTGTGGAATCCCGCGATAGATCAAAAATACCTGGATTCACAAAAAGAACGTCTTCCCTTTGGCGAGTATGAAAGATTTTTCATAAATTCCTGGTCCGCCGGTGCAGAAAGAGTATTCACGGACGACATGATCGAGGCGAGTAACTTCATTGGGATCGACAAGCAGGTGAACGTCCACCCTGCGCTCATGGAAATCATTGAATCCAAAAACAAGCTGATTCGGCAGGAACAGAAGATTATCCGCAGGGCAGCCGATCCTGAATTGGATGAAGTGAAGAACCCTGAGATTGTTTCGCAGTTGGAGTCACAGCACGCGGGACGTTTCGAGGAGATGGATCGCAGACTATGGGCCGTATCGGACGTATATGAGTTGAGGGATAAGATGTCCGGGAAACCGGCGATGGCTACGGCTGACGACCTGAATAAGCTGAGCGAAGTATACGATACTGAATGGGCGATCTTAGCGGGAATGGATAGGGCCGATCCGATGAAAACGCGAACGGCGGCTAAGACGATTGTGGTGGCGGTGGCCAAGGGACTGATGGGGAGCAGGACAAACCCATTCCCAGTGGATGAAGCTGAAGCACCCCGGTATCTATACTGCCTACTGCATCTTGCAAATATTGAAGACCATTCTGTTGAAGCAGTGCAGGACACCTTGATTGCTATCAAAACTGAGTTTGACGGAATTGATTCGTTCGGGACTGAAAGATGGGGCGCGGTTGACCTTGTGAATTGGTGTGATGACAGTAAGATTTCCGCCCATATCTATTACCCGACGTACTCCCGGCAACGGACCATGTTCACTGAGCTATTCTTGGCATACAAGAATGGGCGGTTTAAAACGCCACCTGTATGGGTTAGGGGCAACAAGGAGGACGATATCCTGAAAGAAGAGGTTGGGGTGTTTGACCACAATCCGGCTGCTACCCAGGGGAAGTTCGGGAGCCCCGAGAAACGGGAGAAGTATGGCAGGCAGGACGATTGCATGTTTGCCTTGGGGAGCGCCATCTACGGCGGGCTGAGCCTGGGGGTGGAAACGTTCAGGAAGCGGAAGGGCATGAAGAGTTTCGGATTTTTTTATTCTGATACAGGGCTGACTGGGAGGTATCATTAGATGGGATATTACTGGGTTCGGTTTGATGGCGATTGTGGTAGATGGCATATTGCGTACCATAACCAATATGGGTGGACTCTTAGCTATGAATTTAGTTGTCCAAGCGAAGGGTTTAGGACAGACGTTGAAGGGAAAAGTGAATTTAAAGAAATTATAGGGCCTATCAGCAAACCCGCGGAAAGGGGAGG
>JAFDLS010000165.1 GCA_019306365.1 Deltaproteobacteria bacterium | reverse complement strand
ATCGAACTGCTTACCAATGCCATTAAGAATTTGGGCATTGGTCTTTATCCCATGGAAGCGAACGTTTCTTCTGAGCCGGGGAAGGTGAAATGGAAATACGCTACTCCGGATAAGCCCACTCCGGCCATGAAGTCCAAGCTCCCGCATATGATCTGGAGGGCTAAAATAGATAAAGAAAAAGGGATACCTAAACTCGATGAGAATGGGGAACAAATCTGGGAGAAAACCGACGGCATGCCGGGCACTATGGCAGATGTTATTGAAGCCGTTCAATACCAGGATATCTTTATGCTGCATGTGATTGACGCGATAGAAACCAGCAATGGCTCGCAGGCAGGCCCTCCAGCCAACGAATTGCCGGAAGGCTATGTTTTCGCCGGTACCGACCCGGTGGCTTTAGACATACTTAGCGCTCGTTATTTATTTACGAATGTGCCTATGGCTGAAGCCAGAAAAATCCAGAAAGAGGAAAATCTGCCCACCGATTTCTTACAGAAAGTCCCGATTCCCTGTCTTGAAGATAATAACATTGTCACCAAAGAAGGGTATGACTCGCCGATTCCGCGTTACACCGCCTTCAAATATTGTCAGGAAAGAGGTTTAGGCCGCGAGGAATACTATGTGGTTGGTGAAGATAAATGGCAGGGAGGCAGCCTTGTTTCGGTGGAACAACACCTGGGGCGCGTCGATGAAGGGGTGTTCAATGAACTGCTTACCAGTCAGCTTTATTTTGCCGTGTCAAAACCTTTATATGATCTGCAGAAAACCACCCTGGCGTATATTGAAGCGAACGATAAATTAAACGGATCCGAAATTAAACAGGGCCTTTTTGATTTTTGCGATGAGAATGGTGATGGGGTAATCGATTTCACCGAAAAAGGAAAAATCGCCGGTTACGATTTTCTATCTGAGATCATTCGTACCCAGGCTGTGGATCTTAGCATAGCGGAACGCTTACGAATCAGGTTCCTTATGGGTGGCAGACAATTAAAACCGCTCAGCGTCGCAGGGGATTCAGGACAAAATGGCTTCGAAGGGATGTTGCTCGCGAATAGCTCGGTTACAGCGGCTATGGGAATGTCACGGGCTCCGGTTGAGAATATGGATCCTTTTGTCCCCGGTTTGGCCTGGGGAAAAGGAAAGTGGCCCAGCTTGAAGTTTGTGCGGCATATGATTATTAGCAAGGGAATTTACGGCGTTGAATTCCCCGCCCGATTCGGGGCCATGTGTCCTTATGGATACGCCCTTTGTTACGCTGATTTAAAATGGGGTGAAGGCAAGTACACCGGCGGGGAAATTCCGAACATTGAAAACGATAATGTTGAAAAATATCGCCAGGCCCTGGCGGAAGGTGCCGCACCATTACCTTTTGTTATCTACGTGCCTGGAGGATTTGGTAAATCCGGAGAAAGCGCTATCCCGAATATTGAGGAAACAGAAAACCCAAACCTCCTTTTCACCGCCGCTTTTGACAACGGGCTGGAGGTCTGGCGCGACTTAAAACCTTCGGATTTTCCCTATGATGACTATAAGAGCGGTCTGAAAGGCAGGGTTTAAGCCGATTCTTGCTTAATATATCCGTGAACTCCCTCCAGTCAACCTTTATGGTGCTTGAATGCGGCCATGTTCCTATCTGGATTCCCTTCTGCGCGGGAATCCAGATACCGAAAACAGGAACACTTAAAAGGTAGTAATTTAGCGACCAAGACGGATTCTAAAATATTACTTCCTCTTCTGATAGCTGGTTTATTTCTTCCTGAGACATCCCCAGCAGGCCTTTAAAGATAGTTTCATTGTGTTCGCCGAGTATAGGGGCATGTCGGGGAATGCTGGCCGGGGTGGCGGAAAGTTTCCAGGGCGGGGTAATGATCCAATCCTTCCCGATAACCGGATGATCGACCGTCATAAACACCTCTCTCTGCTTGAGATGTTTGTCTTTAAAAAGACCCTCACCGCTCAATGAGGGACCAGCGGCGACTCCGACCTTCTGAAGCTTTTCCATTATTTCATAGTAGTCATGCTTCTCAGTCCACTCGTTAATAATGCTGTCCAGCTCATCCTGATTATTCCAGCGATTTTGACCATCGGAGAACCTCGCGTCCTCAACCAGTTCCGGTTTTTCCATAACCTGAGTTAGGGCCTGCCATTCCTGATCTGTCGCCACGGCTATGCTTATCCAGTTGTTCTCCCCTTTACATTTATAGCAATTATGGGGAGCCATGAATTCATGCCTGTTACCCTGGCGCGTCCTCACTTTATTGTTCATGACGTAATCCAGGAATACTTCACCAGTAAGAACGGCGATGGATTCCTGGGAAGACAGGTCAATGTACTGCCCCTCGCCGGTTTTCTGGCGGTATAGCAGGGCTGTGAGGATCGCGAAGGCAGCTGTTGTGGCGCTTCTAAGATCTATGGAACCCATGAAATTACTTGGAGGCCAATCGTCATAACCGGTGATAAAAGGCAAGCCGGCCATAGCCGCGAAGGTGGGGGCGTAGCCCACATATTCCCGCCACGGCCCGGTTTGACCGCAGGCTGAGGAGGAAAGGTAGATCAGGTCCGGTTTAATTTCTTTCAAGACCTCATATCCAAGGCCCAATCTAGGAACGACTCCCGGACGCATGTTCTCCACTACAATATCACTCACCGTGGCCAGGCGCTTGGCGATTTCCACGGCCTTGGGCTTGGTGAGGTTGAGTGTGACGCTTTGTTTGTTAAGATTGAGATTGTTAAAGACCGATGATTCATCTGGAGTGGAAAAACTTTTACCGGTTGTGAAAGCTATGAAACGGGAATGATCTATTCTTTTTTTGCTTTCGACTTTTATGACTTCAGCCCCCAGAAACCCCAGAAGACAGGTAGCATAGGGGCCGGCCCAGGCTGACGTGAATTCTGTAATGCGAAGACCTTGTAATGGCCCGTTTTTCATCTTCTCTGCTTGCTTACTCATATGGCACCGTCCTGTTCAAGTCTAGTCAAATCATCCTCAGTATATCCCAAACGTCCGCAGTAAATGTCCTTGTTGTGCTCACCCAAAAGAGGAGCCGGGCGATCCAACCGCCAGGGGGTTTTGGAAAAACGGTATGGAGAAGCGGGAAACTTTTTGATCCGCCCCGCCTCAGAATGCTCCATTTCAACAAAAAAATTTCGAGCTTCCATCTGTTTTGAATTAACTATGTCTTCGGCCGAATTGACCGGAGCGATGGGGCAGCTCAAGGCCTGACCTTTTTCGAAAATTTCTTCCTTGGTATGATCTATCATCCATTCGATAATAAGCTCGGTCAGTTCATCGGCGTTCTCAGATCGAGCCTGTTGATCCTTACACATGTCCCCCTGCGACCACTTGGGATTTCCTATAAGTGTCATCAAGGCCTGCCACTGATGCTCTTCAGGAGTGACCACGACCACATGACCGTTTTTACAGGGCATGATACCTCCAGGCATGCGGCTATGCTGAGGCCCCTGCCTGGTCATACTTTCTCCGCTGTTTGCGTAAGTCACGCTTTCGATCCGCTGCATGGATATAAGGGCTTCCTGTTTTGACAGATCGATGAACTGCCCCTGGCCGGAAGCTCCTTTCCAGTACAGGGCCGCCATAATGGCCACTACGCTCACCAGCCCCGGATCATAATCACTGCTGTGACAGCCTGCCTTTACAGGGGGGCGGTCAAGGTCAAAAGTTGGTATGGGGAGCAGATAACCCTGTCCGCTTAAATGCGCGATGTTGAGTTGGTAGGCTTTATAATTTCTATAGGCCCCGGTTTGTCCAAAGGGGGTGATGGATGCCATGATGAGCCCTGGATTGAGTTTTTTTAAATCATCGTAACCCAGACCCATTTTTTCCATCTCTCCCGGACTTCTATCCTCAATCAGAACATCCGCGTCTTTAACGAGTTTCTCAAAAATTATTTTACCCTCCGGGCTGAAAGGATCCAGAGTAATCCCAAATTTGTTGGTGTTGAGGTAAAGGAAAAGACCGCTTTTTTCCTGGTGAGGTTCATTGGCGGGAAAGGGACCTCGTCTCCGAGCGTCATCCCCATGACCTGGTTCTTCTATTTTTATCACTTCCGCACCAAGGTCCGCTATGAGCTTGGCGCAGTATGGCGCTGAGACCAAGTTTCCAAATTCCAGCACTTTAATGCCAGCGAGCGCGCGTTCCGTCATGCTTTATCTCCTCAATACATGATGATAGAAGTATCTCCCGTTTATTATGAGTTTGTAACCCGTGTGATTTCGATAAAAAAGGCAAGATCACTTCTTTGACAATGGAGTTATTGAATTTACCCATCCCTCATCTTCATTTATTCAGAAGGAAGGGAAGGGTGGAAACAGGTGAAACAAACATAGTCAAGCCGACCCGATCAGTCAAATAAATATTGTCTTTGTGTCACGTCAGCCAAAAAGATTTTCTGGGGGGTATATATTATTGTTTTTCTTGAGGAAGCGGGAATCTGTGTAACGAAAACGAGGGTTCAGAAGGAGTAAATTTATTACAAGCGCTCCAGAACAATTGAGGTGAGGAAAAAATAAAAAAAATAACTCGCCTGTGTATCGACTTATCAAGCGAGTTGTTCTTTCGTGTTTCTACTTGCTGGCTGGGACCACGGGCAAATCGATGTATGACGAATAATCGGCGTTATGATAGATCGTTTGTATGGCCGACACCCCTTCGGTGTCTACTCCAAAGGCGTTGCCTGTGTTCATGTTGCGGTCGATACGCGGGAAATTGCTGCTGGAAACGTCTATGCGAATGCGATGACCCCGGCCAAAAACAATGCCGGCCGCGCCCATGTTAATGGTGTATTCATATATTCCTCCAGGGCTTATCAGTTCAGGCTGGAGCAGGGATTTGCGGTATCGGGTTCGAATGCAGCCTTCGGCAACGTTATAGGCGGAGCCATCCGGATGGACATCAATAAGCTTTGCCGTAAAGTCTGTGTCTTTGGCTGACGTGGAAGCAAAAAGGTGGAGCGTAAGCGGCCCGGTAACCTCAATACCTTCTTTAAGCTCTGGCGTGGTATAACACAGTACATCGCTTCGTTTCTCAATATGAGTTTGATCGAGCGGCCCCGGGACCAGCATTCCGGTGGGCAGATTTCTGCCTCCGCGTGTTCGGACAGGGAACATGGGATTGTAAAGAAAGGTGTCCGGTGGTTCCGAACCGGGCGCGTCCCGGTTTAAAAGGCCGTTGCCAGCGGCGGAATTAGCTTGCCCCCTGCTGTGAAAATAGTACCGCTGCCAATCAGTTTGAGGCAGAGGCCAGGAATCGGCGCTGTGCCATCTGTTTCTGCCCATAACAAAGTAGCGCACGGCTGGCAGATGACGCGGGTCAGGTTCGATCCCCTTTAAGTATTTATTGAAAAACGTGATGTGCCGTTCCATTGCCAGGGCGGTAATCGTGGAACCGGTGGGGCCGAAATGCAGGTCTCCCGCATAGGCCAAAGACGCTCCTCCATGCGCCCATGGCCCGCAGAGTACGTGCTGACCTTCGCGAGCCTCCTTGGAGCCGCCTTTTTCACGCATGTTGAGGAAATTTTTGAATAAGCTGTCGGCAAACAGATCGTACCAGCCTGAAGAGTGCAAACAGGGAACCTTGACTTTTTCATAAGCCCAGTAAAGATCTTCTTCAGACTTTATATTAGCCAGAGCGGCGTCACCAATACGAACCGCGAAACCTTCGGACAGGCCTTCGAATTGGAAGTGCGGGATCTCGTTGAGCGGCAGGTAGTTGCATACATCATCAATGTTAAAGAGGGCCTGAATAACCATTGATCGCATCTTTGATACGTCCTTGCCCTGTTTCCTCAATTTTTCGATCATATCGATCGTCATGGTCGCGTACCAGCTTATGGATTGCTCCAGGTCAATAACACCGCTCAGCCTGGTATCGCTTAACGGACCAGCCGTGCATATGGAAGGGGCAATGGCTTTCAAATGCGGCGGCGCTTCCATCGCCGTTTCCCATTGGATGCGGCCCAGGTAAGATCCGCCCGCCATACCGACATTTCCATCGCACCATGGCTGCGCGGCCAGCCATTCAATGGTGTCGTATCCATCGAGTCCCTCGGGCATCATAGCTGTAAACTCGCCTTCAGAAGCGAACCGGCCCCTGGTATCCTGCAAGACCATGGCGTATCCGGCGGAAGCGGCGTGGAAGGCCGTCAAATAGTCGTTATTGCCCGCCAGTGTTTTGTTGTAGGGAGTGCGCATCAAAATGGCTGGATGCTTTTCTCCATCATCCGGCCTGTAAACATCGGCCCTGAGTATAACTCCGTCCCTCATTTCCATCGGAACATCTTGATCAATACGTATGGTACTGCTCATATTTACCTCCAATTTTCGTTTGGATGTTGTTTTATACGATGCAGAAAATTAAAGTTGTCTTTGTATATCCGATTTCGCGCGGAATCGTTTTTGTAACAGGTAGTATCTGTAAGAAAATCCTGTTATAACCATTGAGTTTTGATCGGTTTCCTGTCCACCGCCCGTAAATATTTGATTTTCGGGTAACCAAGAATAAGAACACTGAATATTTTATTGCCCGGCGGAAGAGACAACTCTTCAATGATAGGACGATAACCGGCCGCGGCTTCGAAGATACCGATATAGCAGCTCTCTAACCCCAGGGTCATGGCCATTAAGGTTACCATGGTTGAAGCGATAACGCAGTTGTCTTTGGGAGCGCTGGTGAATTCGGGCGAATGAAAGATCATGACCGTTGGAGCGTTATGAAAAATCGGGTCTTTCCCCGATTCTTTAACCATCCCGCGTTCCTTTCTGCCCTTGAGCACATCCATCGAATATCGAAGGTCCCCTGGAACCTCTTTACCCTCGGCTTCGAGTTGGTCGATTTTTCGATTGATCACCACCATCGCTTTGTCAAAGCTGTCAAGAGTCAGGCCTGACAACTTCTTAATCTTTTTCCGGTCTTGAATTACCATAATTTCAACGTTCTGGACGTTGCTCCCCGTGGGGGCGTAACGAGAGATATCAACCAGTGTCTCCATGACGTCTCTGGATATTTCCTTGTTTCTGAAATTCCTGTGACTTCTACGTTTTCGAATGTGTTCTATAAACTGATTAGGCGTTATTTCATCTTCCTTATCAAGTTTGATGAAATTGTTCATATTCATCTTTTGATGCGTTATTGCCACGGCCGGACAAAGAGCGACGCAATGGCCGCAAAGGCTGCAGGTAGTCTCGTTAGCCTGAACGAAGATGATTCCATCCTTTTCACTGTAACAGCGCTCACACCGGGTAAGGCACAGGCCGCACATTGTGCACTGTTCTTCATCTATTGAAACCCAACTCATTATGGCCCTCCATTTTTGTAACCAAAATCAGGCGTCATGGAAAACTTGCGATAAAAACGAAGCAGCTGCCTTTGCGTCAGCCGTTATTCTTCCAGGCAGGTTTACTAATTTTGGTTCAGATTTTCGTTTTTTTGAAGTTGGTCAGGCGAGGAAAGTCCCGGCCTGGCCGGAATGGTTTATTTTTAATCAAGCACCTGGATCGTATCTAAGTTGTCCCAGATACCCGCTATTTCTTCAGGGTCAACATCAAATACGTTTCCAATCGGGGCCAGAGGCTCGGTTCTCACAAACTCCGGGTCCGGATCGTGGGCCTTTTTAAATTCGGCACCCCTGTTAAATTCCAGTTCATCCTTAAGCGTCTGTCTTCCGATGTCGATCAGGTCATTAACACTCAGACTCAGACCGTAGCGCGCGTTAATCAGGTCTTTGAGAAAGCTAAAGAGTCTCTGCCGGTCCCCGGGCATGGCCAATATGCAGTAGGCCAGTGAATCCAGGGCGGCATTTATAATCTGGGTTTTCAGGGATCTTTCTACCTGGCCTTCTTTGGATTTGAAATCATCATATGACACACCGGCCGTATGGTCCGCTCCCATGGGACTGGTGTGATAGGTTACTCCGGTGGCTTTGGTGACTCTGGGATCGTGAGCAGGAATGGCCTGCCCCTTGAAAGCCGGAATTCTGGTTATACCCAGGGCCTTGGCGGTGGAAACGACACCATTGGCCAGGATTGTTCCGAATTCAGAACCTTTTTCGATCTCGTCAAACAGGGTCAGGGCGGAAGCGACGTCACCAAATTTCATCTTCCCGGCGCTGGCCGCGACTCCCAAGGCGCTGCCGATTTCGATCGTATCCACACCCAACTCGTCACATATTCGGTCAAACGAGGCCACGGCGTCAGAATCGGATATGCCAAGGTTGGTGCCCAGCAGGGCGATGGTTTCGTATTCATAGGCCGCTGTAAGATATTTTCCGTTATCATCATGGTAAACCATCGAGCATTTCACAATACAGCCGGGCATACAGCCTGTCATGTGGCCGCCTCTGGCCTGGTTTGCCTCCTCAAAGGCTGAGCCAGCCAAATTTTCGTAACCTTCAGTCTGTTCACTGCTGTAATTTTTTGAAGGCGCGGTACCAATGGACCTCATGGCGGCAATTGCGGCGGTGGTGCCGTATTTGCTCATGCTCTGCAGCCTTGTATCGGCCTTAATAACTTCAGGCCACTTTTTCATCGCGCTCCTGAAGGCTTCTTTATCCGCCAGGTCCACACTGGAAGCTCCGCTGTCGTTGATCACGATGGCCTTAAGCCCCTTGGCGCCCATGACAGCGCCCAGACCTCCACGGGCGGCGTGTCTCGAAGGATGGCCGTCCATATCCGTGACCGCTACGGTGGCTGATTTCCACTTGAGTTCGCCAGCTATTCCAATAGAGATTACAGACGATTTTTTGTCATACTGCTTGTATAGTTCCTCCATCAGGGCATAGTTCTTAAGCCCCACATACTGGTCTGCGCTTTGGAGAGAGGCTCCATCTTTGGAAACGTGAAGGATATAGGATTTGTTTTCCTGAGGCGCGCCTTTAACGACTACGGCTCTGATCCCCAGCCTGTCCAGTTTTTGAGCGGCAGGCCCCCCGGCATTGGCTTCTTTAATGCCCAGGGTCAGGGGACTTTTCCCGCCCACAGAGATGCGGCCGCAAGACGGAGCCAGTGTCCCGGCCAGAGGACCTCCTGCGATAATAAACCTGGCCTGTGCCCCTAACGGATCTGAATCGGGCGGCATTTCCTCGTTTAATATCTTAGCTGATAAACCTCGACCACCTACGACTTTCCATTTCCCGGGTAGATCGCAAAAGCCAGTTAAAGCGTTTGTCATCAATATGTCCCGTTTGACCTTAGGGTAGAAGATTCAATTTCGGTCATTCTCGTAAGCCGCCTTACGACAAACGCCAAAACATCATGTAATTGCCACTTGTTATATTATGGCAACCGCTGTTAAAGCCTCGATTTAACTCAGTAATCAAACGGAATGTAATTCTGGCAATTACTATAGTCTTTTTAATTGAGGTCATTTATGAGCAGGTAAACAGATAACACAAAAAATCCAAGTTAGGCAATATTTTTTTTGGGAGTTAAATATGCCTGAACGTCTTCACCGATCGTTGTACGATTAGAGGTCAAATATTTAGAGCGTTTGTCATAAATATTTTCAGTTTGGCCTTAGAATAGGAGAAGGTTTAGTTTCGATCGTTTTCTTAAGCCACTTGCGACAAACGCCAAAACATCATGTAATTGCCATTTTTATATCATGACAGCCGCTGTTAGAGCCCCGATTTAACTTAGTAATCAAACGGAACCTAATTCTGGCAATTACTATAATTGTTGTTTTGGAAAAATTAATTTTTTGTGGAATGAAAAGAAGCGGATGGTTAATACAGACAGCTGGCCGATAAAGAACCCATTGAAAAAAGGTCTAAAATCCGCCAGAGCTATAACTCCATACCTGTCCAAGTCAGTCCGCTCCTTAAGCAGGCCCAGCAGACTGCCGAAAACTTGTAATTTGATCTAATCCGCCTTACAGCGGTTAAGCGCATCTGTCGGGTATGCCAGCCTCAATGAGGCTGAAATTCCTTCAAGTATTTGGGACTCAATCGCCCTGATTTTCGATGTCAGCTTAAGACGCTGAAAAGGTTCAGCTTTTAAAAGCTTGACTCATAAAGATTAAGATCAAGCCTATAAAAACCAGAAGGGAGCCAAACTTTACGTCCAGCCGTACTTTTTGAACAATACGATCCACTATTCTGGTCGACCAGCCTTTTTTGACCGCACGCCGGAATATTTCAGTGAGTATAAAACCTGCAATTGTTAAACCAATAAGGATCCAAAGCATTTAGACGTCCTCTATCTATGGAATTTTAAATTGCCGTTCACCGTAAGTATTCACCTCTTTCACGGTAAACAGGCGGTACTCACGCTCATTGTGAACGGTTTTGGAGGGTAATACCCGCCGTTTTAAAATCAGGTTCAGCCGGAGCAGATGCCTCTTTTCGAGGGGAGAGGGCGCAGGTCTGGTTAAGGCAATGGATTTATATTTTTAATTTAAAGCCACCCACTGCGCTTGCCCGGTTTCTCGTGAAAAGGCCGCGAGCAGCAAGCTGCAATAAATGGCGCCGTCCGCCTGCCTCTCCTGATCGTGGAGGAGAAAGTGGCAATAGCTATATTTTAACTGTTGCAGAGGCGGCGGATGCGTTCCAGCCAGGACGCAGGACCACGTTTTCGCTTATTTCACCTGTTCAAGAGATAAAAAGAATTCTCTCAGGAAACTCTGACTTACGGGATCATTGACTTGAGGTCAGGCCTCTAACCCCGCAACGCTTTCAGGAGTGAGTAACACTCTGGGAGTTTAGGTGGTTTGTTGCTGAAAATCGATAAAAGCCCTTTATCTTTGCCAGGCCTCGAAGACCGGCGTGAACTCTAATTTTCTCTGGACGAAATTATATACAGATTGACCAGGGCTGTCAACAGACTTAAGTCACGTATTTAAAATTTCAAAATATTTTAGATAGTTGGGGGAGAAAAACCCCCACAGGGACAAGAATGGATTCGCGGCCTCTTGGGCGGACAGGACCGGGTGAGGTTTTTCCGTTTAATAAAAGAACCTTATACGCAACCCGCCAAAAAGCGAAAGGCGTAACCCTTTAAGATTACGCCTTTATAATCATTATGGTGCCGAAGGCGAGACTCGAACTCGCACAGGCATACACCCACTAGACCCTGAACCTAGCGCGTCTACCAATTCCGCCACTTCGGCATAGAGGTAAAACCTCTTGAATCTCAACGGCGCCTAGTCTATAATCTGCTCTTAGCTTTGTCAAGATAAATGCGAGCAGAGGAAACAAGCTGTAAATGCCTATAATTCGTAAACTGGAAGATTTAAACTCCAATTACCCCAATCCGGTAATTACCCTGGGCAATTTTGATGGCGTTCACCTGGGCCATCAGGCTCTTTTTGACCTTGTTAAAAAGCGGGCCGCCGAAATCGGCGGCACCTCAATGGTATTGACTTTTGAACCCCACCCAATCCGTGTTATTAACAAAAACAAGCTCTTACCTTTAATCACTCTTAACGAACAAAAGATGGAATTGATTGAAAGTAGTGGCATTGACGTCATTATTTGTCTGGATTTCACACCAGAAACGGCTCGAATAGAGGCCGAAGATTTTGTACGCCGGTTTTTGGTTGAAAGCATTGGGGTCAAGCTAATAATCATTGGATATGATTTCAGATTTGGTTTTCAGGGTCGGGGTAACCGGGATCTGCTTATAGAAATGGGCCGGCAATATGGGTTTTCGGTCGAGACTTTTGGGGCTCAGTACAACTCAAACCAGCAAATCATATCGAGTACTTTGGTAAGGGAGTTGATAACCGCGGGCGAAGTTGAGAAAGCGCCGGCCCTTCTGGGCCGACATTACCGTGTTACCGGCCAGGTAGTTAGAGGGCGGGACAGAGGCGGTAAAATGCTGGGATTTCCCACCGCGAATTTGAAGGTGATAGACGAACTTATCCCTAAAACCGGCGTTTATGCCGTCAAAGTAATTCATAATGACGCGTGCTACAATGGTGTGGCCAACATCGGTTTCAACCCCACGTTTGGAGATGTGGGCCTTTCGGTGGAGGTTCATTGTTTTGATTTCGATTCTGATATTTATGATCAGACCCTAAAGGTTGACTTCCAGGCCCGTATTCGAGACGAGAAAAAATTTAGCGGGCCGGGCGAGCTTAAGGAACAGATTGAAAAAGATTGTCGGTTGGCTCGAGGAATTTTAGAAAAATCCAGTGAGGAATAAAAAGAGACAGTTGATAACGTAAGGCGGAAGGCCTTCAAGGATTTTGGTGGAGGCAGAACTTTATTAATATTATTATCATGTTAAATTAAAAAAGGCAGCTTGCTCGCTGCCTTTTATATTTAATCAGAAATTACCTGTAATCGTCTATCAGGTTTCTTTCTTGGTTTCCGTGGTAGTGGAGGTGTCAGTCTTTTCAGCGGGTGTTGAATCGCTGCTCTTGGGCGTCGACCCAGGACCTTTTTTATTGGCATAATCAGTGGCGTACCATCCAGAACCCTTGAGATGGAACGTGTTGAGCGACATAAGTTTGTGAACTTTTCCTCCGCAGCGAGGGCATTTTTTCAAGGGTGAATCTGAAAATTTTTGAATTTCCTCAATAATTTGTTCACAGCCGTCACATTGATATTCATATATTGGCATTTGTAAAACCTCTCCTTCAAATCCCTACGCACAAGATAATCATTTTTTCGTTCTTGTCAAGCCTTAAAAGGAAAGCGGCGTTGGCGTTTGCTTTGATCTCGGGGGTGTTACCCATGTAAAACTACATAATATAAAAGGTCTTCCTCATTGACACCTAAATCCTAATTGTGTAGCTTCCTGGTTAGGATAAGTTTTTACCTTGCCTATGATTCGATCACTATTAAAAATTATCATGAACGATCGTCTGGCCTCATGGGCCGGAGCTATATTTTTTACTTTATGGATCGGTCAGCGTTACTACTTTTCCTATAGGCCCACATTCCTCTGGTGGCTTATCACCTTTCAATTTGCGCTGTTTGTAGCCGCTTATCTCAGCAGGCACAAGGCGCGTGAGCACGCAAAAGGATTCAAAGAGATTGTCTTTCCTTTTATATGCGCGGCCCTGCCTTTTACCCTTGAAAATTATCCTTATAAACCGGCAGGCGTGCCGATTGTTCAGCTCCAGTCAGCGGCAATCGGTCTCATGATCCTGGGAACCGTCATCATCATCGTTGGTATCTTTTATCTGAGGCGTTCTTTTTCGATTATGGCCGAGGTGAGGGAACCGATTTTTTCCGGTATTTACAGATGGTGCCGCCATCCTATGTACCTGGGTTCCATCTTTTCATCTTTAGGAATTTTTTTGTGTTACTTCAGTATGTTAAATCTGATAATTTTCTGTGTTTTTTGTATGCTTCAGATTTACCGGGCCAGCCTTGAAGAAAAAAAGATTATAGCCGTGTTCCCGGAATATGGCCGGTACGCTTCCAAGGTAGGCTGGATCTGGAGGTTGGGTACGCGGCGGGTCTTGGATTAGAGTGATACTGTTGGTCCTATCCCACTTCAACCAGTTCCCCCTGTATTTGTTCTTCCAATTGATCGATAACATCCCGGACCAATCTGAAAGCCGGAATCCTGAGATCAGGGTCTGAGGTGATGATTTCCTGTGCCAGGTCGCGAGCCTTAAGAAGTAGCGGCAAATCATGAGGCAGGCGAGCCCAGGTTAGAGAAGGCAGCCCCGATTGTTTGAGGCCTGCGGCGTCTCCCGGTCCTCTTAACTTGAGATCCTCCTCTGCCAGAACAAAGCCGTCATTCGTTCGAATCATTATTCGCAGCCGGTTTGATGCGGCGCCTGACGGTCCGTTTATCAGAAGACATCGAGCCGGTTTGGAACCTCGGCCTACTCGTCCCCGCAGTTGATGGAGTTGGGCCAGGCCGAAGCGTTCCGCGTTTTCGATCAGGATCAGGGTCGCGCCGGCCAGATCTACACCGATTTCAATAATGGTGGTCGCGACCAGAATCTTGATAACGCCTTTGCGGAAAGATTCGAGCACTGCCTGCTTTTCCTCCCTCTTCATTCGGCCATGTACCAGACCGGCTTTGATTTCAGGCGGGACTTCTTTTGAAATAACCCTGTAAAGATCCTCAGCGGCTGAGAGATCATCGGTCTGGCTATTATTTTCTTGGCCGGATTCAATTCGCGGGGCAATCACAAAGGCCTGGCCTCCGCTCATGACCTCGCGAGTCAGTTTCTGATATGCCTGGAGACGATTTTTGCGTGTGAATACTTCTGTTTTTACCGGATGACGCCCCGGAGGCAGACCCTGGATAACCGAAAGCTCCAGGTCGCCATACAGCGTCATGGCCAAAGATCGAGGTATTGGGGTGGCGGTCATAACCAAAAAATCAGGCTGTGTGGCCTTGGATTTGAGGGCCAGACGTTGAGAGACCCCAAATCGATGTTGTTCGTCAATAATCACCAGTCCCAATTTTTTAAATTGAACGTTTTTTGAGAATAGGGCGTGAGTGCCAAACACCAGTTGGGTTTTTCCAGAAGCCAGATCATCCTGGCTGGAGTTTTTTTCCGCTTCCGTTAAACCACCTACCAGCAAGTCAATGTTTAGACCCAAGTTTTTGGCGTACGGCGTCAGGTCTTGGAAATGCTGTTGAGCCAGTATTTCTGTCGGGGCCATGAAAGCGGCCTGATAGCCGCCGTCAATGGCGGTTAAGGCGGCGGCCATAGCCAGAACCGTCTTGCCGCTGCCAACGTCACCCTGAAGAAGGCGGTTCATAGGATGAGGCGCTGCCATGTCCTGCTGAATTTCCTTTAATACATGCACCTGCGAGGAAGTCAAATCAAAGGGAAGGTTTGAAAGGTATCGATTTACAAGCTTCGAGGGAACCTGAAAGGTTAATCCTTCTTTACGATTCAGGCGGGCACGGATCCGGGCCAG
>JAFDLS010000012.1 GCA_019306365.1 Deltaproteobacteria bacterium | reverse complement strand
GTGAGCCCCCATGGCCAGGTAAACCGCCTTGTAGCCCTGACCGAACAGGTCGTCGATGCTCAGGTCCGGTCCCAGGGGTGAGTTGTATTTAATCTCAACACCCAAACGCGTCACGGCCTCGACTTCACGGTCCAGAACCGACGGCGGGAGCCGGTAGTCCGGGACACCGACCCGAAGCATGCCTCCGGGAACCGGCAAGGCCTCGAAAATGGTTGATTTATAACCCTTTCGGGCAAGCTGATAGGCCGCGGAAAGACCTGCCGGACCAGCGCCTATGATGGCCACCTTCTCCGGTTTGGTCTCTTCGCAGGGGATCTCCACGTCCAGGACGTCCGCCTGATCTGCGGCCAGGCGTTTAAGGTCGCGTATGGAAATGGACTGCTCGACCTCGGCGCGCCGGCAGTTGGCCTCACAGGGATGACAAGGTCCCGGGCAGAGGCAGGACGTCCATAATGACCTCCATGGCCTCCTTAAAACGGCCCTGGGAGATCAGTGACACATACCCGCAGGCGTTGACGTTGGCCGGGCAGGTTACAGTGCACGGCGCGGTGTCAAGCTTGCTGATGGTGTACGCGCCGGGAAAGGCCTGGGCGTAAGGTTTAAAGGTTGCTTTTCTGTCGTTAAGGCCCTGATTAAACTCGTCAACCATTCCAATGGGACATACCTCGGCGCAGTCCCCGCAGCCCGTGCACTTGTCCATGTCAATGAAACGGGCTTTCTTGGTAAGGTTGACCGTGAAACGGCCTTCCTCGCCTGAAATTTGATTGATGTCCGTAAGGGTCAATAACTCGATGTTGATGTGCCGGCCGACCTCGACCAGTTTAGGCGAGATAATTCACATGGCACAGTCATTGGTGGGAAACGTCTTGTCCAATTGCGCCATGGTCCCGCCAATGACAGGGGATTTTTCAACAAGATAGACAAAATAGCCTGAATCCGCCAAATCAAGGGCAGCCTGCATTCCGGCGATGCCCCCACCTACGACCATGACTGATCCGACTGCGTTGTTTTGACTTTCAGTCATTCCAGCCTCCGCTTGGGATACAATTTACTCATTCTGACACCTTTGTGTTTATATGAGACAGCACCTCGCTTGTCAATAGAACTTTGTACGCTTTTTGACCTAAATTTGTTCTTCGACCGCCACCTCATCCTGATATTCAAGTTCGGACAGGTAGACATTGATTCTTTCCTGCGGACCGATTTGTAATGTCATTCCCGTATAATTGGCGCAAATGGGCAGCTCACGCTGACCGCGATCCACCAGGACAGCCAGCTCAATTTTTGCTGGCCGCCCAAAATCAATCAGCGCGTCCAGCGCGGCTCGTACCGTCCGCCCTGTAAACAGCACATCATCCACAAGGATGATGTGCTTATCGTCAATTGAAAAATTCAGCGCGGTCTTTCCCACGATCGGTTTCGCGGCGATCAAAGTCCAGTCATCACGATAGAGAGTGATGTCTATGATCCCGGTTGGAATACTGTACCCGCTTTCTTTTTCGAGGAGAGACTGAAGCCGCTGAGCCAAAAAGGCTCCACCGGTGCGGATACCAACCAGGCACAGTTTCCCGACCTCGGCATGGGACGCCAGTATCTCACGAGCCATGCGCTCCAAAGCTGCAGCGATCTGCTGAGCGTCCATTAGAGTTCTTTTTGAAGTGGGCATCTGTTTCCTCATCGATTAAGAAAAATATTTTAGATACCACTATATCATTAACCGGTCAAGTAATTTCATAGTTCTTTCCAAAATACGCTAATTTAAGTTCCCAGTCTTAACTTTGGCCAAACAATGAGGTAAAATAGGACCCTGGTTGAACATTGCATATACTAAACATATACTAATAGAATTAAAAAAATTGGTTTTAAGTATGGGACTTATCTTGATTTTTAATAGCGAATAACTTACCCTGATATTGTCTGGCAGTGACCCATGCCCTTTTAACCAGGCTGGAGCTGAGAATATGAATAATTACAATGATGTCCTTAAAATCGGGATTATCGGCGGCGATGAAATCACCCGAGACCTGATATTGAAAGCATACCGGCATTATAAAACAAAGCACATATCAGCCCAAATCACAGCCGTGGCGGACCCGAATGAGGACGCTCCAGCCATGATAGTGGGACGAGAGCTTGGTATATTTACAACCACGGACTACCATGATTTTTATAAGCCTGAAATTGGTATAAACCAGATTTTTATTTTTACGCCTGATGATAAAATCCTTGAGGACGTCATTAATACCCGACCCCCGGATATTTGTTTCGTGGCTCACCCCGGATCACTACTTTTCTGGGATATGATCCAGCACGATGAAAAAAGAATCACAACCCAACGGGATGAACTGGAAACTATCATCAACGGTATTCGGGACGGCATTGTAGTCATTGACGACAATTATAAAATCGTTCAGGCTAATAAACCGCTCCTGGAAAGGATGGGATTTTCCGAGGACGATGTCGTAGGCCGCAATTGTCATGAAGTTTTTCACCATTCTCTTGCTCCATGCCGGCCTCCTGAACATCCGTGCCCTCTGGAATCAGCCCGGAAGCTGGACGAACCCGTTCGCGCCATTCACACTCACCAAACATTGGAGGGCGAAGAACGTATTATTGATCTGACCATCCATCCTTTCAAGGATCTGGATGGAAAAATTAATCGTTTTGTCGAAATAACTCGTGATATAACGGAGCGTTATAAAGCCCGGGAGGAGATGACCCGCCGGTTGGAAAAGGCGGTGGAGGAGCGAACCCAGCAACTCGAGGAGACACATCGCAAACTAATCCAGCAGGATAAAATGACCTCGCTCGGTAAGCTGTCCGCCTCAGTGGTTCATGAACTGAATAATCCTCTTTCAGGAATTCTGACCTTTAACCGCTTGATCCGAAGAACCATTATGGAAAAATACCTTTCCGCTGATGTAATGATGACCATTATCGACCAGCTAAAACTCATGGAGACTGAAACCGTTCGATGTTCCAAAATAGTCTCCAATCTCCTGGCCTTTGCCCGCCAATCCAAGGTGGAACCGGAGGTAGCTGACATCAATGAATTGATTGAGAAGGTCCTCGACCTGAACGCGCACCATTTATCTCTGCATCACATTGAAATTATAAAGGAGTATCAGCAGAAAATACCTCGGCTGTATTGCGATCTCAATCAGATACAGCAGGTCATGATAAACCTGATATTTAACGCCACCGAAAGTATGTCGGAAACGAAAACCGGCCAATTGATCCTGTCCACAGATTATGATGAAAAAGAAGATCTGATTGAAATCAGAATCAAGGACACCGGTTCCGGAATTTCGGAATCAGACCTGCCTCATATCTTTGAACCCTTTTTTACCACTAAACACGAAGGAAAAGGAGTAGGACTCGGGTTATCCGTTGTTTACGGCATCATCAAAGAACACAGAGGGCAGATTGACGTTGAGAAAACAGGCCCAAGCGGCACAACCTTTTTAATCAGGCTGCCAGCATACCACCCTCAATCGTAACCGTGGGTATTGATAATTATTTAGGATATATAGGAGAGCAGCATAATGAAAAAAAATATCCGCGTCATGGTGGTCGATGATGAGTTAATCGTTCGGGAATCGCTTTCAGGCTGGCTGAAGATGGACGGCTACGCGGTTGAAACGGCTGCCAGCGCCGAGGACGCCCTGGATCTGCTTAAAAAACAACGCTTTAACGTGATGTTTTTAGATAACAAGATGCCAGGCATGGACGGCCTGGAACTGCTGGACAGGCTGAAAGAAGAAGAACCTGACATGGCGGTGATCATGATCACGGCTTATGGCTCCATTGACGGCGCGATCAAAGCCATGAAAAACGGGGCCTACGATTACCTGCTCAAGCCCTTTGATCCAAACGAAATCGGACTGCTGATCCAAAAAGTAATCGATTACCAGGGCCTGGCCGAGGAAAATATTATTCTGAAGGACCAAATCAGGGAAAAGAATCGGTTGGAAAGTCTTATTGGTCAGTCCAAGGCCATGCAGAACGTTTTCAACCTGATTCTCGACGTGGCCGAGGCTGAATCCAACATCCTGATCACAGGCGAGACCGGCACAGGTAAGGAGTTGGTCGCCAAGGCCATTCACACCCAAAGTCCACGCGCTTACGGTCCGTTCATTGCGGTTAACTGCGGCGCTTTCACTGAACACCTGTTGGAAAGCGAGCTGTTTGGTCATGAAAAGGGGGCTTTCACTGACGCTGTTTTCGCCAAAAAGGGACGTTTCGAACTGGCTCAAGGCGGGACCCTTTTTCTTGATGAAGTAGGTGTAATAAGCATGAAGATGCAAATCGACCTGCTTCGTGTTCTTGAGGAAAAAAGCTTCTATCGCGTTGGCGGCACGCAGCCCATTGAAGCGGATTTTCGCATCCTGTCGGCCACCAACCGAGAACTGGGGCAGGCCATCCAGGAAAGTATCTTTCGCCAGGACCTTTACTACAGGCTCAACGTCATCACCATCCACGTCCCGCCTTTGAGAGAGCGCAAGGAAGACATCCCTCTTCTGGCAAACCACTTCCTGCGCCGGTTTGCCAAGGATTTAAACAAGCCTTTTGATAACATCTCCCGTGACGCGCTTGACGAAATGATGCTCTATGACTGGCCCGGCAACGTTCGTGAATTGGAAAACGCCATCGAAAGGGCGGTGGTAGTGGGACGGGGCCGAACGATCCAGGCTGAAAACCTTCCTTTCTATAAGGAAAAACCATCTTATACCCCTAAAGACGGCACCCTGAAGGAGGTGGAAAAGGGACACATTATCGAAGTCCTGGAAGAAACCCGATGGAACATCTCAAAAGCCGCCTCCACTCTGGGCATCGACCGGGTAACGCTTTATAACCGTATAAAGAAATACGGCCTTAAAAAACCCAGTGATGCCTGAGGATAACTTCATTGGACTGAGACCTTATGGGCAAATCGATTTAGATATTCTGGAGGTCTTAGTCAAAGAATTAAGACAATTATTTCCATTTCCTATCGTCATTCTCGAGGCCTGCGCGCCTCCGGATTTCGCTTATGATCGTGGAAGGCAGCAATACCTGGCCAAGGCAATCCTCAACGATCTGGTCAAAAACGCTCCCCAGGGCTGCAAGCGCATCGCGGGACTGACTGACGTGGATCTGTTTCTCCCTATTTTGACATTTGTCTATGGAGAAGCCATGCTCCCCGGCCAGGCCGCTGTGGTTTCCACTTACCGTCTGTCCGGTAAAAATTCAGAGAACCCGGTTCCTTTTGAGATGCTGGCGAAAAGGGTGGTTAAAGAGGTGGTTCATGAACTGGGTCATACATTCAACCTGGTCCACTGTGATAATAAAGACTGCGTCATGAGCTTTGCCCATGAGTTGGATCACATCGATAAAAAAGCGGTTCGTTTCTGCCGGTATTGCTCGGTACTTTTCTCTGACGCCCTCGGTCAAGGATTATGAGATTAAAGAAAGGATTTGAACCGGGAATAAACAGAACCTTTGGCGCCTTCAGCACCATCTTCCTGGGATTGATAATATCACAGATCCTGGCCACCATTCAGGTTTACCTTTCAAACCTGAATCTTCACGAGACAATCATCGCGGTAACTGCAGCCGGTTACCTGTCAGTGCCCAACCAGCACATCGCCATCCATCTCAAGGAATTCGGAACCGCCTTCTGGGGAGGGCTATTTTTTACCCTGAGCCTTGGTTCCGGTCTTTCGATTCTTTCATTTGCCTGCGCCTTTCTCTGGGATCAGCTTTTTAGCCGAAACAAGATCCTGCTAATACTGCTCCTGCTTTTCTGGCTGGTATTTCTCTTCGCACTAAACTGGCAAGGCTTTAATTTTTTAGTCACCTCATACTTTCTGTTCATACCCCCGGCGGTATTTGGGCTCAATTTGAGACGCCGGCCCAGGCAGTCCGGGCAGAAATCCCGTTTGATGAGAATAATTTATCTTCTCCCGATTGTCGGTTTAGCCCTGCTCTTGATGTGGGCGTCAAAATCTGACAGCAATATATTCATCAATACCAGAGACAACCTGCTCTTATCAAATCCTGTGGGCAGGACAATCAACAACGCCTACTACCGGTACACGCTTTATCCCGCCGAAGTCTTCAAACCTCTGGATCAGAAGATTTTAAGGACCGCGAATCTGGAATCCATTGATGACGACTCACACAGAAAGCGAATGGAAATTAGACTGCTGAGGTTTGACTACCTCCCCCTGAAAAACGGGTTTCCGGCTGACCTCACAATAACCATGAAAGACGATTTGCTGGTTTTCGAGAACAAAGGAAAAACCATTACTGAGGCTTCTTCTCAAGAGTTCTTAAACCGTCCCGGTCAGGTTTTAAACAGATTTTCAGCTAAAAGCGATCCATATGGTCTTTTTCGGCAGGCCACCATCTGGTCGCTTCTCCTTGGCCTGCCCATCATGATGTATATATTTGCTTTTTCGATACTGCGTTTTTTCGCGGGTTTCTATATGGATTTTGCGGCTTCTTCCATTGTAGCCGCGACCCTGTGTTTCCTGCTGGGCCTGGCTCTTTTAATTCCGATCATCCAGAGCAAAGGAGCGGCCAGGGAGATTGACGATATGTCCCAGGCCCTCAAATCAAAACAATGGCAGAAACGCGTGGCGGCGCTTAGAACGATAAAAAATAAAAGAATGGAGATCGGTGATTTCCCGGCCTATCGCCGCTTGCTGTCCAGCCCTCGTATCACTGAGCGGTACTGGCTGGCTCAAGCCCTGGGTGTGAGCCGACGGGACGAAACATATAAGGATTTACTCGCTTTATGGGATGACCCCAACCGGAATGTCGTCTGTATGGTATACGCTGGTTTAGGTTTTCGGAGTAAAAGGGGCATGGAGAAACAAATTATCGAACGGTTGAAGGAATCTGAGGATTGGTACGTGCAGGGGTATGCCTACCGCGCTCTGAGGAGGCTGGGATGGAAACAAAAAAGATCGAATTGAAAATCCTCCTTTCAAGCGTCGCCATTATTATCCTGGTTGAGGCAGCCGCCAGAATTTTCCTGCCGTCCGGCAAGTCTGTCATAATCCCCGTCGTCGGGGCGGCGCGAGTTGTTGAAGTATCCCTCATCCTCCTGGTGATTTTCTTCTGGACCAGCGGTCTTTCATCCATTGGCCTGGCAAGAGACCAGATCCTGCCCGGCATTATTAAAGGACTGATCTGGGCAGCGGGATTCGGACTGGCCGCCGCGTTATGCATGGCCCTTGTCTACGCGGCCGGGATCAACCCAATAAGGCTCATCCAAACCTCCCTTCCGTCTGAGAGCCGGAACGTGGTTGTATATTTTATTGTCGGCGGGCTGGTGGCTCCGGCGGCGGAAGAGATCTTTTTCAGGGGAATAATATACGGTTTTTTTCGAAGATGGGGCGTGCTTCTGGCCCTGCTCATAAGCACCCTTCTTTTTATTGCCGCTCATCCAGGGGGGGCGGTCCTGCCGCTGACACAGATAGCCGGGGGCTTTGTGTTTGCCCTGGCTTACGAAATCGAAGGCTGTTTGATGGTTCCCATCTTGATTCATTCGCTGGGCAATCTGACCATCTTCGCTCTAACCTTGTTTTTTTAATGAAACGCGCCACGGGCGGGGATTTTCCCCGCCCGTGCGTGAGCGTTTTAAATATATTTATAGAAGGGTTGTCTTCATTTATCTCCTGAGAGGGCGCCTATTTTCCGCCTCTCCCCGTGCCGTGAAACTTCGGATCAAGCAGGTCCCTCAGGGCGTCTCCCAGCATGTTGAATCCGAAAACAGCGATACTGATGGCAAGACCCGGAAAGATAGCCAGACCCGGGGCCTGAAGCATGTAGTCCAGACCGTCACCGCTGAGCATTCTGCCCCAGGAAGGCGCCGGGGGCGGAACGCCGAAACCCAGGAAACTGAGTGAGGCTTCCGCCAGGATGGCGTTGCCCAGTCCGAGGGTGGCCAGAACGATGATTGGCGCGGCCACGTTGGGGAGAATATGATAGATAATAATGATCCACTGTTTGCATCCGGTTGCCCTGGCTGAAAGTATATATTCGCTTTCTCTAATGGCCAGCACGGCGCTTCGAATAACGCGCGAAGATCCGGCAAATCCAGCGATTCCCAGGGCAAGAATAACATTTCCGGTTCCCGGTCCAAGAAGCGCCATGACCGTCAGCATAATTACCAGCCAAGGGAAGGACATCATGGCGTCAACACAGCGCTGAATTACCGTGTCGACGATCCCGCCGATGTAAGCGGAGAGCACGCCGATAATAGTGGCCAGAGTGATCGAGAATGAAACGGCTCCCAACCCGACAGTCAAAGAGACCCTTGATCCATAGATGATTCGGCTGAAGACGTCTCTGGCCAAGGCGTCAGTGCCGAACCAAAAGGTTCGGCTTGGCTGCTGGACAATAAACTCTTCATGGATTTCATTGGGACCAGAGGATGCTATAAATGGCGCGAAAATGGCGATTAAGACCAGGCTGAGAACCAGAAAACCTCCAATAGCCCCAAGCGGTTTGGTTGTCACGAGCTGGACTATAAGATCAAAAAACCAATGACGTCTTTTCGGAAGGTCGAAATCGTCCTCAAAATATTCCGGGGTAATTTCTGTAACATCGCTCATACGATTCCTCTGTACGATACTTTAAATTTCGCTTATATTTATTGGTAACGAATTCTGGGATCCAGAAATCCGTACAATATATCCACAGTAAGATTGATGGTAATAATCAAGGTGCAAATGAAGAGATTTATTCCCTGTATAACCGGATAATCACGCCAGGTGATGGCGTCAAGCAGATACTTGCCCACTCCGGGCAGAACGAAAATACTCTCCATGATGACCGTGCCCCCGATTAAAAAGGCCAGCTGAAGTCCCATGATACTCAAGACCGGTATCATGGCGTTCTTCAGGGAATGACGAACTACGACCACCCATCCCGTGAGTCCTTTGGCCTTGGCCGTTCGAATATAATCCTCCTGCATCACCTCCAGCATCATGGTCCTGGTCATCCTCATTATGCTGGCTGACATCGCCATGGACATAACGAGGGAGGGCGCTATAAGCTGTGAAAGGTTCTGAAGCGGATCTTCCCTGAAGGGGATATAGTCCATGGGTGGAACCCATTTGAACCAGATGGCGCCGAAAACCAGAATCAAAGTCGCGATCCAGAAACCAGGTATGGACAGGCCCCCTATAGCCCAGCTGCGCATGATATAGTCCAGCCAACTATCCTGTTTTAACGCGGAAAGAACTCCAATAGGGACGCCGAGTAAAAACGTCCAGATCAGCGCCAGCGTGGCCAGTTCGACGCTGAGCGGTAGCCGCCGGGTAATTTCTGAAAGCACCGGCTCTCCGCTCCAAAGCGATATTCCTAAATCTCCCTTGAAAACGCCGCCAACGTATTTGAAGTACTGCGTCAAAATAGGCTTGTCCAAACCTAAAATTTCTCTGAGTTCTTCTGAGTCGTCAGCAAACCCCTGTTCAGCGACCATCAATTCCACCGCGTCTCCAGGGATCAGACGGACTATGCAAAAAACCAGGAAAGAAACAATTACAATCGTAGGTATAATCAGTAAAGCGCGTCTAAAAATATATCTTCTCATTGAAACACTCTTAGTCTTTCTTTTTTTCAGCCGCCGGCCGTAAAAAGACCGGCGGCTGATTTTATGTTGCTAATGTTCTGAGAAACAGGTCTCCTTCTTCTTCCTCACTTGATATTCAATGAAACGGAATTTGCAGTTTGAGACCTCTGCAAAACTTCGTCCTTTAGCTGACCTCATGAGCACCGCTTCGCTGACGTTGCAGCGGCATATGTCAGGCTCAAAATTAAGTCCTCGAAATACTTGGTAATATTCCTGCGGGTTAATTTTTCGCCTTCCGCGATTTCAACAAAATTACTGGTTTTGCAGAGGTCTCAGGATACATATGGTCTTTGGTTCCAGAATCAATACTGCGTGTAACAGAATAGATTCGGGGCGTCCTTGTTGATTGCCTCCCACCGGTTCCTTAATTAAAAATATAAGGATACTGGTATTGTTAGAATCTTGGACGGCCGATTTGACCGCCCAAGATTCATTCGCATGAGACAATCAAAAATTTATTCCTCTGAAATTTTCATCCAACCGGCGGTTGTAAGTCCTCCTTTTAATGTTTCTCCATCCACCATCTTTCAGCTGTAAATGCTGAAGACGGGTGGAAGTAGTTTTTAAGATGTACGTAAGGCCTCACAGCCCAGTAGCGGTTTGTCGTAAACATCATCTGACTCATGGCCTCTTCCATTACCTTACGCTGAATTTCATGGATATAGGCGACGCGTTTTTTCTTGTCCATTATTCTGGATTGTTTATCGATCATATCCCAAAGTTCCGGATTGCTCCACTTGTAATAAGTCGACTTGTCCAGTCTTCCGAAGTATGGGACAAGCCATTCTTCCGGATCATATCCGGCGGTTGTGATATGGAAGGCCATCTCATACTTGTATCTATAGGTCTTGTTGAAGTACTGGCCGAATTCCAGGGCGTTTATCTTGACGTTGATGCCCACTTGCTTGAGCATCTGCTGGATCACCTGAGAAGGCCCGGTCATGTACGGGAGGTTCCAGGTCATGAGCTCACAGGAGAACCCATTGGGATATCCGGCCTCAGCCAGAAGCTTTTTGGACTTTTCAGGATTATACTCCCACTGGTCCTTTGCCGGCAGGCCCCAGGGTTTATAAGGTATAGGCACGTGCCCGATCTGAACCTGCCCTTTGCCGTCCCACGCCAGTTTGAGAAGCTTCACTTTGTCGATAGCGTGGGCAATCGCCTGTCTAACCCTCCTGTCGTTGAAAGGAGGCTTGAGAGGCACCGTCCCCTCAGCCCAGGGAGGCGTCCGCACTATTCGCGTGTAGCATCCGGGCCACTCGTAAAGGATGGCGTCGGGAGCTTCCTTTTGTATGGTCGGGACCTGGAAATGATAAAAACCCTGACCATCAAGTTTGCCTGCCAGGAATGCGGCCAGGTAACTGGCGGGCCGAGGCATGAACTTGACATTGATACCATCAAGGTACGGCAGACCTTTCTTATAATATTTCGGATGCTTCACAAAGGTCATGTGGGAACCCTTGACATATTCCTTCAACATGAATGGTCCGCTCCCAATGGCCTTTGTTTTTAAGGTACCCCATTTCTCCACGGCTTCCCGAGGCACAACCTTGGTCCACGCGGAGGCGAGATAGTTGACAAATGGGGCGTAGGGCTCCTTGGTCTTGAAGACGATGGTATATCTGTCAGGTGTTTCTATGGACTCAAGTTTGTCTTCGAAGTAGTAGCGGTGGGCAAACAGAGCCTTCTTACCGTACTTCCCTACTATGCGCATAATGCTGTATTTAACGTCTGTTGAGGTCAGTTCGCGGCCATTTACCGGTGGGATATTATGAAAACGGATCCCTTTGTGCAGCTTGAACTCATACGTCCGGTCATCTATCTGTCGCCAGCTCTTGGCCAGGTCCAGTTCAATGTTGTCCATATGAGGAGCGAGGCGAAGAAGACCATTATAAACCATGTTCGCGAAAGAGGTTGTGGCGGCCGCCGTCTCGATATGCGGATCCAGAGATCTGATGGTGGCCCAAGCATTGCGATAGGTTCCGCCGGAGACGGCGTTTTTGTCGCTGAATTTGTAAACGTCTTCACCCTTCAGGAGTTCACGCGCGAACCCGGTGGACGCAAAAATCAGACCTATACCGATCACCAGAAAAAAGGTTACCAGTAGCAGTTTTAAACATTGCCTGGTTGTAAATAAATGTCTCATACTACCTCCTCCTAAAAAAAAGAGTTTAAGGTGATCATTAAAATATTTTTAAAACCCTGGCCGGCCTAACTGGCCATCCAGGATTCTTCGCATGAGACAACCACACAGCTTTAATTCAGGTCTTTATTATCGCGTCACGGGTTAAACCCGGCTTTTAATGCTTCTCCATCCAGGTGAACTCAGCGTAAAACGGCTGAAAGTCAAGCAGGTAATATTTGTGATGAACATATGGCCTGCTGACAGAATACCGGTACTGGGTGTACAAAAAGACATTGGGTGACTCATCAACAATCTTTCGCTGAATCTTATTGATGTAGGCCACACGTTCCTCCGGGTCCATGATGCTTGACTGCTTTTCAATCATGGCCCAGATGTCATGGTCGCTCCATTTATAAAAAGTGGATGTGTCCACCTTGCCGAAATAAGGTGTGAGCATCTCTTCCGGGTCGGTCGGAGCGGTCATCACGTGCAGGGCCATCTCATAATCAAACCGGTAAGCGCGATTGAAGTACTGAGCCATCTCTAACGTTTTCAGGTTGATCTTGATACCCACGTCACCCAGCATTTCTTTTAGCACCTGCGCTGGTTTAGTCATATAGGGAAGGTTCCACGTAATAAGCTCGGCCGTGAAACCGTTGGGATATCCGGACTCAGCCAGATACTTCCTGGCTTTTTCCGGGTTGTATTCAACCTGAGCAGATTCGGGTAAGGCGTATTTTTTCAAGGCATTGGTCACAGGACCGATTTGCGGCGTGCCAAACCCGCCCCAGGCCAGTTTGAGCAGCTTCCGCTTATCAATGGCCATAGCGATGGCCTGTCTGACTTTCTTTTTGTCAAAAGGCGGCTTGAGCGGTTTAGTCCCCTCAATCCAGGGCGGGCACCTCAGGGTCCACATATGAGTCCCTTCGCGCCTTACGATTCTCGCTTCAGGCGACTGTTTCTTGATGGTTGGAATCTGGAAAAAATAAGCTCCCGTGCTATCCAGTTTTCCAGCTATAAAGGCGGACACCACAGCCGCCGGATCCCTCATTATCTTCAATTGTATCTTGTCGAGGTAAGGCCGATTTTTCTTAAAGTAATTCGGGTTTTTAACCATTATAATATGAGACCCGCGCACAAATTCTTTCAGGATAAAGGGTCCGGTTCCTATGGCCTTTCGCTTCAGGTCCTTAAATTCATCGACCACTTCCTTGGCCACGATGGCGGTCCAGGGAGAAGCGATATAACTGATAAAGGGAGCAAACGGTTTTTTGGTTTTAAAAATGATGGTGTACTTATCAGGGGTTTCAATAGAAGCGAGCGTATTCTCAAAATAATAGCGATGCTTGAAATGTGACTTTTGACCGTGCATTCCGGCCACACGTTCAATGCTGTATTTTATGTCGGCTGAAGTCAGTTCGCGACCGTTAACCGGCGGGACATCCTGCCAACGCACACCTTTACGAATCTTGAATTCATACGTTAAGGCGTCTATTTGCTTCCAGCTTTCGGCCAGGTCTAACTCAACTCCATCCATCCTGGGGTTGATACGCAGTAGACCGTTGTTGGTATTGTGCGTCACCGCGGTTGTATTCGCATAGGTCTCCATGTGGGGATCCAAAGACCTAGGGGCAGTCATGTTACTGCGGTAATATCCGCCATGCGCAGCACCGGCGTTGCTATACTTAAATACATCTTCACCCGTAAGCATTTCGCCCGCAAACACAGACGCCACAGCGGACAAACAAAAACTGAGCGCTAACAAAAAAATTGAGAGTCGAACCCGAAAAGATCGCCATTCCTTATGTGATTTTATCATATTTTCAACTCCTTAGCGGTAGCCTTACAAAGAAAGGTGAACATTATCCAGACCCACTATCTTGTCTCTCCGACTGAATAGCCATGATTTTTCATAGATGTTTTACCAACGATTCCAAATCGTTTGAAATATTTCTAGATCAACAATTGATCGATTAGTTTTGATTAAATTTGGTGAACCTTTGCTCGGTCCCTCTGATTTAATTGAACTAAATATCGCAAAACCGGCAATATTTGCAGAAACCGATACATTTCCCCTCACAGCCGGGGATATTCCATGTGATTGGTCACACCCAACTGTTTCATAGTAAAAACACATCAAGCGTGGAAGCTTCAAACTTCCTTTTTTATGATCTTTGTTATAATTATATAAAAAATAAAAGGAACAACAAGCTCAGCCCCAGGTTAAATAACCCACCCCTGTGCGATCCCACACATAGGAAAAAGGAGCTTAAATTAATAATATTGAGTGAACGTATACTAATAAGCATCGGGAAACATGTCAAGAAAATTTCTTCCCTATTCGAACTTTTACTTTTATCGCAACGCTGCAGTTATAGTAATTGCCAAAATTTCCTTCCGTTTGATCACTAAGGTAAATCAAGACTCTAACAGCGGCTTCCATGATATAACAAATGGCAATTACATGATGTTTTAGCGTTTGTCGTAAGGCGGTTTACGATCATGGCCGTAACGAATTCTTCTCCTGCCCCAAGGTCAAACGGAACATATTTATGACAAACGCTCTAGCCCGGTAAAAGTCCAGCGCAGTGTCAATACCTGTTTACGTATTATCCAAATTATTTGACGCAGTTCTTTTACAAATGCATTCGCATGATTATCCCTGCTTCTGATCAATCAGGTTAAATAAGCAAGAGCTGGTTTGCACCCGCCGCTTTCACCGCTTTATTATTTTAACTAAATTCATAAGCGGCTCGGCTGTTTTCTACCAGGAATTAAAACGGAAATCTGATAATTTGAGGATGGACAGGTTAACTTTTTTTGATTTAACTAAACAAAAATATACCCGACCGGTTCGAAAAATTAATTACCTCTTGACATAAACAGTTGGCCAAGATTAACTTTACAGGCGTAAAGAAGTCAAATAGCGCCAGGACTACTTAATCAGTCCCCTAATATTCTTCTTTTTATAACCGATATAGCTTATCAGGAATAAGCTTGTAGGTGGAAATATAGTTAATAATATGGAGGAAAATTATGAGTTGGGTGTCCATAGATAAAGAGAAATGCGACAGTTGCGGGTTATGCGTTGGCAGATGTGTTCGATGTTTCAGCGTTAAAGAAGGTGAAATAAGCGTCGAAGCCAATGAAACCAACTGCAATCTCTGCGGCCACTGCGTTGCTCTCTGTCCGACCATGGCTATTACGCAACATAAAATGAACATGGATGGTTTTGTTGAATATCCAGAGACAGTTCAATTTGATACCAGCCAGTTCATTCAATTCGTTAGAGAGAGAAGAAGTCATAGAAACTTTAAAAAGAAAGAAATACCTTTAAATGATCTGGAAACCTTGGTTGATCTTTGCCGGTACGTACCCACCGGCAGCAACGTCCAGACCTTTGAAATTCTGTTCGTTCGGGATCCGGAGAGGATCAAAAAATTGTCGGATATGAACGTCGATTTTTTCAAGGAGATGATTGATGATGTGGAGCAAAGAGCGGCCAAACTCGTTGCTAACGGCAAGAAAATCCCCGAAGATCTTGAATACGCTCTGGAAACCGTGGTATCCAGACGGAACTTAGTTATCGCGCGAGACGCGGGCATGGACCCTATCTTTCACAAAGCCCCTGCCGTCATGATCTTTCACTCGCCGAAACTGACCAGCACTCCAAAAGACAATTGTGTGATCGCGGCCCAAACCGTGGTGTTAGCGGCCAGAACCATGGGGTTAGAGACCTGTTATATCGGTCTTTTCGAGGCCGCGGCCAACAGCTACCAACCGCTCATTGAAGAGTTAGCGCTGCCTTCCGGTCACAGTGTTTACAGTGTTCTCATACTGGGTTACCCAAGGCTTAAGTATCTGCGGGCGGTTGATAGAAAACCCATGAAGGTAAGATGGGAATGAGCCTTACATAAATTACGTATACAAAAAAATACCGGCCGGGGTTCCCGGCCGGTATTTATTTTAGGCAGTTTATTTTTTTTCCATGTCAGCCAAACGGGCTTCTATTTCGCTCAGCCGCGCCCTGAGATCATCGGCCTGAGTTTTAAGGAACTCACTTTCAGAACCAGCGGGCTTAACCGTATCAAAAACGGGATAATTCCCGGCATAGCCATGTCGGAAAACGCCTTGCTGCCGCCTGCCGCCGCCAAAGGCGCGGCCTCCACCGCCACCTCCAGGCCGACTGCCGCGGCCAATGCCCAGGCCGGTGAATCGCCTGCCGGTTGATCTGCCTCCGCCGCAGAGGCCGAAGCCTCCTCCTGTCATCGGGCCTTGACCCTGGGGACCGGTTCTATCATATCCTGGCATATACAACCCTCCTTTCATAAAAGGCTCTTTTTTGAATCAGCCTTGTGATTTCTAAAAATCGCTCATAAAAGAAACAGACATAAGCCGCCGCACAAACAGGAGCTTGAACATGGGAGCCGGAAAAAACGGCCTCTATGCTCAACGCTCATGTGAACCACCACGACCGCCTCCCCGGCCCCGACGTTGCCGGCCAAAGCGGCCAAAACCGCGCATTGGCGGTCCCTGGATGAAAAAATCGCCTCCTTCTATTCGGATGGCCAGGCCTTGAACCAGAGCTTCCGCCACCGCGCTCCTGGCCGCCGATAAAACGCGGCTAAAAGTCGGTCGGGAAATTCCCATTTCAACGGCCGCGTCTTCATGGTCCACCTTATCCAGGTCCGCCAGGCGCAGGGCCTCGAGGCCCTCGACCGGCAAGACCACCTCGCCCAAATTTCTTGCCGGTACGCCACCAGGCTTAAAATAAGTCACTTTGGGCTGGGCTTGCACTCTTCTCCATTTTCTCGGCCGCGGCATACCGCCTCCTTTTATGAACATCTGTTCATAATATATAAACTAAAAAGGTTCTTGTCAAGTGTTTTTTTGAACGTACGTTCAATTAATTTTAAACTGCCGGTAAATAACTTACCGGTAAAATAAAAAAAACCGCCCGGCCAAAACTGAACGGCTCCAAATTGAGACCTCTGCAAAACTTCGCCCTTTAGCCGAACTCATTGTTAGGCTCAAAATTAAGTCCTCGAAATATTGGCAATATTCCTGCGGGTTAATTTTTCGCCTTCCGCGATTTCAACAAAATTACTGGTTTTGCAGAGGTCTTAAATTATAATGAAAAATTAATTAGCTTCGATAATCCGCGTTGATGCTGACATAATCATGTGACATGTCGCAGGTAAGAACCTCGGCTCGCCCGGAACCGGCTCCCAGATCCACGGATATGGAAAATTCATCCTGACGCATTACCTGCGCGGCTTCGTCCTCAATACCCACCTGCATTCCTCCCCGCACCAGGGTCACCTGATCAAACAAGATAGCCACCTTTGAAGGATCGAACTCAGCGCCGCTTCGGCCCAGGGCCATCATGATCCTTCCCCAGTTGGGATCCTGTCCGAAAAGAGCGGTCTTGACCAATGGGGAGTTAGCCACGGTCATGGCGGCTGTTTTGGCCTGATCTTCGTTCACTGCCCCTGTTACGAATATATTAACCAGCTTGGTCGCGCCCTCACCGTCAGCTATCAGCATACGAGCCAGATCGGCCAGAACGTCTGCCAGCGCCTGCTCGAAAACCTTCAGCCTGGCGGGTTCTTCGAGGGTCAGCGGCTCAAATCCGGCTTGACCGCTGGCTAAAACCAGGACCGTGTCATTTGTTGATGTATCGCCGTCAACAGTAATCCGATTTAAGGTTCCTTCCACGGCCGGTCCCAGGATGGATTGAAGCGGTCCCGCCGAAATGACAGCGTCCGTAAGCAGGAAGGACAGCAGCGTGGCCATATTGGGAGCGATCATGCCCGCGCCTTTAGCCAGCCCCACAATCCTGAAGGGATGTCCGTCGATCTCCCCGTGGGCTTGAACGATTTTGGGTTTGGTATCGGTGGTCATCATAGCGCGGGCCACCTCAGGCAGCCGGTCTGGACTCAGCCCGGCTTTCAATTTCGGGATGGCTCTCAGCATGGCGGTTTCGTTCAAAGGTTCCCCAATTACACCGGTTGAAGCCAGCAGAACCTCATCCTCTTCGCAGCCTAATTCCTGAGCCACGGTTCGCGCGGAAAGAGCCGCGGCTTCCATTCCGCCCGCGCCGGTGCAGGCGTTTGCCTGTCCGCTGTTAACAAGAATGGCCCGGGCCTTGCCGCGCGCCGTCCGCTCCCGTGACCACAAGACAGGAGCGGCCTTAACCGCGCTTCGCGTAAAAACCCCGGCCACGGCAACCGGTTCATCCGCCGCGATAAGCCCCACGTCCAGGCGGCCTTCCTTGCGTAAAGCCGCCGCCTCAGCCGCAGCCTTAAAACCATTAACCGTTATAATATCTTCGTCAATCATTGCTCATAGAAACCTTTGCTATACGTTCTGGCCGCAGCATTTTTTATATTTTTTACCGCTGCCGCAGGGACACGGCTCATTTCGGCCGATCTTTCTGCCTTCCCGTTTGACGGGCGCCCGTTTTTCACTCTCACCATGAGACATTTGCATCTCCTGCTCCTGCGGTGTCAACATGGCCAGGCTTTCTTCCCTGTTTGGACGGATATGAAATAGAAGGGAAATGGATTCAGCCTTGATCCGCTCGACCATCTCCATAAACACCTCATAACCCTCTTTTTGATACTCTCTGAGGGGGTCCCGTTGGCCATAACCCCTTAGGCCAATACCCTCCTTCAGGTGATCCATGCTCAAAAGATGGTCTTTCCACTGGTTGTCCAGGCTCTGAAGCAAAATGAAATGCTCCAGTTCCCTCATAATCGGAGCGCCGAACTCCTCTTCTTTTTTTTGGTAAGCTTCTCGAACCTGATCCAGGATTTTTTCCCTTAGACCGTCTTGTGTCAGATCCTCAACAGGGCCGAAATCAAGGCGCAGACCAAATAACTCAAACACAACATCCTCTAAAGCCTTGAGGTCCCATTCCTCAGCATAAGACTTTTCATCGGTGAAATTTTCAATCACCCCATCAACGAGATCTTCGATCATCTCAAAAATTTCATCCTTGAGATTCTCCCCTGCCAGGATGTTTCGGCGCTGGCGGTATATCACGTCCCGCTGCTGATTCATGACATCGTCATATTCCAGGAGATGCTTTCGAATGTCGAAATGGTGGCCTTCCACCTTTCTCTGTGCGTTCTCAATGGCTCTGGTCACAAGCTTGTTTTCGATCGGTTCTCCATTATCCATTCCAAGCCGACTCATAATGCCCTGAATATGTTCCGCTCCAAATATTCTGAGCAAATCGTCTTCCAGGGAAAGATAGAAACGGGAGGTGCCCATATCTCCCTGACGGCCAGATCGTCCCCGAAGCTGATTATCGATACGCCTGGACTCGTGACGTTCAGTGCCCAGGATATGCAGGCCGCCCAAATCGGCCACACCCTCGCCCAGGACGATATCCGTACCACGGCCAGCCATATTGGTTGAAATAGTCACCCCTCCCATTTGACCGGCCTGGGCCACAATTTCCGCCTCTTTTTCGTGATGTTTGGCGTTGAGAACATTGTGAGGGATGCCTTTTCTTTTGAGCATCTTGCTCAGGAGTTCGGACTTCTCGATGGAGATGGTGCCGACCAGAACCGGCCTTCCAATGGCATTGAGTTCTGCTATCTCTTCGACGACGGCGTTGAACTTTTCCTTTTCACTGCGATAAATGACGTCAGGATAATCGACCCGGATCATCTCCTCATTGGTGGGGACAACCACCACGTCGAGGTTATATATTTTTCGAAATTCCGCCGCTTCCGTGTCAGCTGTACCGGTCATGCCTGACAGTTTGTCATACATTCGGAAATAGTTCTGAAAGGTGATAGAGGCCAGGGTCTGGTTTTCATGTTCGATCTTAACCCCTTCCTTGGCCTCCAGAGCCTGATGCAGTCCGTCGGAGTACCTTCGGCCAGGCATCAGACGCCCGGTAAACTCATCGACAATAATCACCTCTCCTGACTTGACGATATAGTCGACGTCTCTTTTAAATAACGCATGAGCTTTAAGGGCCTGATTGAGGTGGTGCAGAATCTCCAGATATTTGGGGTCATACAGGTTATCAATCTTGAGAATTTTTTCGGCGTGAGAGATTCCTTCTTCAGTCAGGGTCGATGTTCGGGCCTTCTCATCTATGGTATAGTCCTCAACGGCCTTCAATTTAGGGATGACCTGATTTATCCGGTAATATAATTCCGTGGATTCGTCCGATGGCCCGGAGATGATAAGGGGTGTTCTGGCCTCGTCAATGAGGATGGAATCAACCTCGTCCACGATACAGAAGTAATACTCCCGCTGAACATAATCGTCCAGTGAGAATTTCATGTTATCCCGCAGGTAATCGAACCCGAACTCATTATTGGTTCCGTAGGTTACATCCGAGGCATAGCTCTCCCTTCTGTCGGCGTCATTCATATCATGAACGATCACCCCGACGGAGAGCCCCAGAAATTTATAAATCGCACCCATCCACTCGGCGTCACGGCGGGCCAGGTAGTCATTGACCGTTACGACGTGAACGCCTTTGCCAGTAAGCGCGTTGAGGTAAACAGGTAAAGTCGCGGCAAGGGTTTTACCTTCGCCCGTCTTCATCTCGGCGATCTTGCCTTCATGGAGCACAATGCCGCCAATAATCTGGACGTCAAAATGACGCATCCCCAGTGTTCTGACAGAAGCTTCCCTGACGACGGCAAAGGCTTCGGGCAGTAAATCATCGATAGAAGCACCGTTTGCGAGCTGCTCTTTGAAGTGACCAGTCTTGGCCCTTAGCTGGTCATCAGAAAGTTTTTTTATCTCCGGTTCGAGATCTCCGACCTGTTGAACCTGCGGGTTCAGTCGGCGAAGCTCCCTGTCATTTTTACTGCCAACAATTTTTTTTATCACTTGACCGAACATGGTTTTAAGTTTCTCTCTATAAAATGAAAACCCCGATAAGGTTCTTATCGGGGGAGAAATTATTTTTTCCCTTTTTCAGCAACCTACTTATTAGCCGGCCTTTATCTTTGGGCCAGATAACGGATTGGATTGACCGGAACCCTGTTTCGAACAATTTCATAATGCAGGTGCGGACCGGTGGTTCGGCCGGTGTTACCGACCTCAGCAAATCTTTCTCCCTTTTTTACTCGATGTCCAAGCTCCACAAAGGTCTTATTCAGATGTCCATAACGCGTAATTATACCATAACCATGGTTGATAACAACCATCAAACCGTAACCAGGCTGTTTACTTTTTGAAATAACGATTCCATCAGCAGGCGCTATGACCGGAGTTCCTTTTTGAGCGCTGATATCAATGCCCCGGTGGAACTCTCTTTGCTGACTCAAAGGATGGAGACGATAACCGAATCTAGAGGAGATCCAGCCCTTACAGGGCATTAGAGACGGCGTGGAAGATAAAAGAGACCTCGTATCTTCAAAATACTTATCTAGTTCATACTGGTTCTGCTCTAAAAAGCTGGCCTGCGCCAAAAGACCATCCAGGTCCAGGTGCAGCTGACGGACGAGCGTCTCCTGATTAACCCGCCTATTGCTTTCTAGGCTGGCCATCGCGCTGTCTGAACCGCCGAGGGCCAGGGTGGTTGCCCTTTTCAGTTCCTGATTTTCCTCGGTCATGGCGCGGAGTTTTTTAGTGTTCTGTGTGAGTTTAATCATTTCCTGCTGAAGAACCCTGACCTTGTCAGCAAAAGCGTATATCTGCACGTTCTGTTTAACCGTCTTCTGACGCAGGCGGTCCAATTCAGCCAATTGAACCTTTTGATTAAGATATTGCTGATTAATGACGAGAGAAAAAGCTACAAGACCAAAGATAAAAAGCGCCCCCAGCAGAAGGACAAATTTGGGTATTGTAAACCGCTTTATCTTGTTTGTTCCCTGAGGAAAAACGAGAAAAATGAATTTTTTTCTGAACAAATCTGCCGCCTCTTAGGAAAGGAGTACCAGGTCCAAAACGCTTAACTCAGACGGAGCGGTTCATCTGTCTGTAAACCTTCTATTTCATTAACATGAGCCAATATTAGTGTCAAGTATTTTTTGGAATTTTAGTTTGTTAGGCCTTCTCAAGGCAAGAAGGAAATTGAGCGCTCCGAAAATATTACGACCTGCCCCGAATACCTGAAACGGCATCATCTGTTTATGGAAATCTATTAAAAAAAATGCCTCCTACAATGGGCCAATGTTACAGAAAAATAACCACCGAAAACCAGTAAACAGGATGGATTTTTTTACAGGTCTTTTACGAGCGCCACCTCGTTACACTCGGGAAATTTGACGCACTTAAAGCAGTCGGCCCAGATCTTCTGGGGAAGTTCGTTTTTTTCAATGAGCTTGAAATCGAACTTCATGAAATAATCAGGAATGTAGGTCAAGGCGAAAAGACGCTTCAGACCGATTTCCCTAGCCTCCGCGATACACTCTTCAACAAGCCGGCGGCCAAGATCCTGACCGCAATATGATGAATCTACGGCCAGGGAACGAACCTCTCCCAGGTCAGCCCAGCATATATGCAGAGCGCACGTTCCGGCCAGGGTTTCAGGTTCGCCGTCGGGATGAGCGACAAAAAAGTCACGCACCACATCGTAAAGCTCGCTCAAAGAGCGAGGCAGAAGCAGACCTTTTTGACCCAGTTCGGTCAGTAATTCATAAATGAGCGGTACATCCGTGACCCGGCTTTTACGGAGCTGCAATTGTCAGCCACCCCCTGATATTAATCTCTGGGTGCATCATAATCAGAAGCGCTGGGACCGTCAATATAAATGTCTAAGAATGACAGCTATTTTCCCCGGGAAAAAACTGGGGAAGCAAAAAGAAGTATATGTGACTATATTAAAAAACAAGAATTGTGCACATTACGCCCGGCTAATATCATAATCCATCTCAATGCCCTCATCCAAAGAGTAAGTAAGCAGGGAACCATTTATCATATTTGAGCGGACTCTCTCAAAAACCGGCGCATCGGCGTCGTCCACGCCAACCTCGAGTTGTATTAGGATATTGGTATAATGTGTCCTGAAAGTATCATCTTTTTCTTTTTCTATGGTTGCCGTGGCTGACATTGAATTGATCTTCGCGCCCTCATTTATCATGGCGTTCGCAAATGTGTTTGTAAAACAGGCCAAAGCGGCGCACAGGACCAGCCGGGCGCCCATATGTTCAGAATTCCTCTCTTCTTTGGTCAGGCTTGTATAATCAATGCGTAACTCAGGAAGGCTTTTTGCGCCTAGAGTGAAAACGTCTTCGTTGTCGCTTTCGCGCTTGTATGTTACAAAAGTACTCACTGTTGTTCTCCTTTTGATGAGTAGTTATTAACTATAGATTTTTAAAACACGGCCACGGATTCGCAATCCTCGATTAATGCAGCCACCTGTTCTTCAGGGATGACTTTAATGCCATCCACGAGATTTTCCTCAGATAAGCCCCTGGAATCCAGGCTGCCTTTTGTACAATAAACCTCTCCGTCTTCGTCAATAAAATCCCTGAGCATGGCGGCATTGTATCCAGGATTTTTCAGGAGACTGTAGACTCCATTTTCCACGAAGAGTATCTTCGTCACTATAGCGGACTGCAGGGTTGCCCACGACGTCCTTATTCCCAGGGCGGAACGCTCTTCACCCTGCGGTCTTGTTACTATCACGCATATCGAATCAATCATCGTTATTTCCTCAGTGGTTCAGCGCCAAAAGAACATCGGACGTCAGGAGGAAGTCGCAAAAGGTGTGGCCGATATCACCCCATTTGACACCCTCTATGTACTCGCAGGCCTCAATCCCCCTGGCATGTTCATTGGTATGGCACGTCGCGATGTTCGCGCCCATCTTAATGACTTCTTCCATCTCTTTACCCATTTTGGTATCTTCAATATGGTTAAGCAGCCTTTCCGCAATGTGAAGGGGGCCCTGGATGGTTGTTTCCTTTTTTGAAAGATTCACGCCGTTTCCGTAAAGAAAGATGTTTACTTTATGACCTCTTTTCAGGGCCGCTTTCGTCAGTTTAACGGCAAAAATAGAATCCTCATTCTCGGCGGCGCCGGATAACAGCATTATAGTTAATGTTTTCGGCATCAAAACTCCTTTTATATCGCAAGCACTTTTTCGTCTTCATCCATTATCATCGAAACAATCTCATCGTAATCGACCACCTGGCAATCAGGAGCAAGATCTACATTCCTGGTTTCCAGCGCGTCCCCGGCCACATAGATATCTTCAACGAAAAGAGGTTTCAATTTTTCAACCATATACGGTGAGCCGTAATTCACCGCGTCACCAATAAGCAGCAGGGATTTATCCTCGGGTCCTCCCAGCATTTGAATCAATTCACCAATATTATTTTGTAATTTATTTAGGACGAACAGCATTTTATTTTCCTCTTTGACATAATAAACATAAAAATAACACCAGGTTTTACCGGAAGACAGGGAGCTTATTAAGCCGCCCCGTCTTCCTTTCAGGCCTGATTACTAGGCACAATCATGGTGGTCCCAGGGTTCACGGCTGCCGCGTTCCAGAGCCGCTTCCATCCTGGCCAACCCGTCTTTGAGCTTCTTGATTTCTTTCATCTTGAAGTTCGGGTCTTTAAAAGCCTGGTAAATGACAGCGCCCTCAACATTTTCCGGCACAGGGAAAATCCCTTTTTGACGCCAGGACCGGTCAGGCATAACAGACCTTTCAGCGATCCCACACCTTGTGTGGCAGTGGGCAGTATCTGGCCGTGCTGACTCCCAAACCAGGGCTGAACCGCGTAAACCACGTCACCGACGCGATCCCCGTGAAGCCCTAACAGACGCGCATCCTGCTTGGTCAGGGCTAAAGCTATCGGCCGCTTGCCGGTTTCAGGATCCACGTATCCATACAGGGCGTCTATGATCTCCTGCTGGACCTTTTCATAGTCCTCAGGCTCAACAATGCCGCCTTTATCACGGCCCTTGAGGTTCACGTAGATATAGATCTCACGCTGGGGAATGGCCTTGCTTTGCGCGATATCAACCTCAGAGGTACTAAGGCTCAAGATTTTTTCCCTGAGATCAAGCTCATCGCTTTTTTCCTTTTCAACGATCGCGGATAAGCCCGCCGGCACCAAGGCTTTGTACGGATCGAAGGTGGGTCCGTCAGGTGTGGCGCCGTGATCTGACACCAACACTATCAGGGTATCCTTACCAGCGGCCTCAAGAAGCCGGGCAAGCATGCGGTCTTCAACCTCATACATTTTACGATGGGCTTCCCAGGCCTTGGCGCGTACCTTCTCGTCCGGACTTTCCAGCTGTGAAATCAGAACATGGTACATCCAGTCAATGGGATGAGAATGCATAAAAAACAGATCCCACTCGTGATTCTGCATCAGCGTGGTCGCCGCGTCCGCCATCCAGATAGAGAGGTGATCGTTCATCTCAACGTAGGTGTCATAATCGATCAAACCCAGCATGGTCATGACCATTCCGCCGGCGGCGTGGAAACAGCCCTCTTCGGAAACAAGCTCTTTGGCGATTTCCGCCGGAGAAGTCCACCCGTCGTTCTCCACCATGGCCCCGATCAAAAAACGAAGATCTTCCGCGTCATCAGAAAGCTCTATGAGCTTACACCTGAAAAAAACCTCATGATCGGATCCGTCAGGAAACTTGATATTCGTGACAATTTTAGAACTCCATTCACCTACCTTGAGGGTACAAAAGGCATCATTGAAATCCCGGCCGGGTGAAAGGGTGACCCTGTCATAATCCCCATCCTCATTTTCCCTGGCCAGCAGATACCAGGTGGTGTCGACCGGCTGGATCTCCGCCTCGTTAAACTTGAGCGGAACAACCATTTCCAGAGGATCATCTCGCAGTTCATCGACGTTTTCCCAGTCCTCAGCGTCCTGGAATTCACCTCGAATCGCGTTCGGATAAAAGCCGGTCGTGACCAGTTGATCAGCGGACACGGAAAAGGTCATATCGAGCTGGGGAAGATTGGCCCGGGTTTCGCCGATGGTCATACCTGTACCACCCACCAGGATCCCGTTTTCCATTTTTCCGGGCCAGGAAGAAGGGTAGTTCAAGACAATACATTTTTTACCTTCCTTGTCCAGGGCGTCCCAGATATATTCCGCCTGACAGCGCTCGCTGCTGAAATTCTGCCTGATATGAGAGTTATCCAGCTCCTCTCCTTCCGAATGGTAGTGAAAATCAGTGATGCCCGTGGTTCCTGAGAAAGCGCCCGTGGCGATGGCCGCCCAGTTGGGCGGGGTCACCGTGGGGAAAGGCACCAGACAGTTGTCAGCCCACACGCCTTTGTCACGCAGTTTCTTAAAGGTGGGAAGGTAGCCTTCTTCGATATGTTTTTCAATCATGTGCGGCAAGGCGCAATCAAGCCCGATAACCGCCACTTTTTTTGGTTTTTTTGCCATTTTAACGAAACCTCCTTGACGACAATAACAGCCTAAAATCAATTGTTTTATTTAAATCCCATTCGAGACCTGACCTCTTTGTCAGGCTCAAATTTAAGTCCTCGAAATATTAGTAATATTCCTGCGGGTTAAATTTTCGCCTTCCGCGATTTCAACAAAATTACTGGTTTTGCAGAGGTCTCATTCATACCTATTCCCTGAACCCGCTGTTAAAAAAGCAGATTGGGTAAAAATGTCGCGATCTGCGGGAAGATGATAAGAATAATTACACAAAGGACCATACACACGAAAAAGGGTAAAACACCCTTGAAAATGGTTTCCAGAGGCACCTCCGTTGCCACGCTGCTCAAGGCGAATACATTCACGCCAATGGGCGGGGTAATCTGACCCATTTCCATCACGATCACCGTCACCACGCCGAACCAGATCGGATCGAATCCCAACGCGATGATAGAAGGGAAAATTGCCGGCAGGGTGAGCAGAATCATGGGAATAACGTTCATCAAACAGCCCAGGACGATGAAAAGCAAAAGCACCGCCCCGAGGATGACATGACGGCCGAACGGGAGCCCGGTTACGACGTCCGACAAAATGAAAGGTAGGCGGGTAGCAGCCAGGAAATAACCCAGGATACCCACGCCGATTAAGATAAACAGGAGTTTGGTTGTCAGTTTGGCGGTTTCCTTTAACGCGGCCATCAGGTTTTCCTTCGAGATTCGTCTTCTGGCCAAAGCGTAAAGAAAGGCGCCCACCGCGCCGATACCGCCGCCCTCGGTGGGGCTGAAAATGCCTCCCAGTATTCCACCCAGAATCAGGAAAAACAACAGGAGCATGGGAATGACGCCTTTTAAGGAAATTAATTTTTCCTCGAAGGAGGTCCTGTCGCCGCGGGGAGCCATCTGCGGCTTATACAGAGCCATAAGGAAAATGCTCAGCATAAACAGGGTCGCGAGGAGCAGACCGGGGAGTATGCCCGCGATAAAGAGTTTCCCCACGGATTCCTCGGTAATGATGGCGTAGAATATAAACCCCACGCTCGGCGGTATTAAAATGCCCAGCGTGCCGCCGGCAGCCAAGCTGCCCGTAGCCAGGCTGGGGCTGTATTTCTTCTTTTCCATTTCAGGTAAAGACACCGCGCCCATGGTGACGGCGGTGGACATGCTGTCTCCGCAGACGGCCGCAAACCCGGCGCATCCCGCGACCGAAGCCATGGAAAGACCGCCTGGCAATCGGCCCAGCCATTTATTGGCGGCGTCAAAAAGGTCTTTACTGATCCCGCTGTAGAAGGCCAACTCGCCCATAAGGATGAACAGCGGCACCACGGCCATGATAAAAGAAGCAGTGGAATGATAAGGCGCGATACCCAGAATGCTGAGGGGGGCCGCCACCTTTTTGCTAATGATGAGCATCCCCAAAAATCCAGTCACGGCCATCGCGTATCCAATCGGCATTTTGAGCAGAAGCAGTATGAAGAGGAGAACCATCCCGATCATGCCTAACGAAAGCCCGCCGAAACGGCCGGGCAGCATCTTAATGAGAAACGGTGAGGCCAGGAGAAGCGCGGCCAGGGAGAAAGCAACCATCAGCCCGAGCCATTTTCCTTCTTTGATGACCACGGAAATAGATCTTAAAAGATCGGCTAAAAGGACAATGGTAAGCAGTATGACGCCGAACGCGGCAACTCCCAGAAAAATGGAAATCGGGATTCCCAGGGAAAAGCTGACCTCCCCGAACTTTTTTATCACCTGGATAACGGTCTGCCAGCTCATCAAAGAAAACACAATCAGGCAGATCGAGTAATTGAAGGTTTCAATGAGGTTCTGGACCCACTTGGGAAACCTTGAAAAAACCAGGTTTATATCCACGTGCTCTTTTTGTATTTGAGTAAAAGCCAGCGCGAGAAATACGATCAGGACCATCATGAACTCTTCAAGTTCGATGATTCCCGGAATGGATTTGCCAAAAATTAAGCGAGCCAGGACATCAAAGAAGATTGGGATGGACATGATGCCCGCCATCAGGGCGCTGAGAGTATCCAGCTTCCGGCTTATAGGGGTAATTATCTTTTCAAGAAGACGCACGATTGCATCTATCCACGCATCAATCATCGTGTATCCTTTATTTGAATTGATGGCCGAGCTTTTATCTGCGGTCAAAATTCGGGTACCCATTTTTTACTCCCGGTTCAATTCGGTTTGAAAGTGAACCTGCGGTTAAAACAAGGAGGAAAAATACATCCGCAGGCTCACTCAAGGGGAATCCCTAATCTACATAGCCTCTGCCTGTGGTTTTTGCGTACTCCTTGCCCAACCTGACAGCTTCATCCAGGATAGCCTGAGCGTTCTTGCAGCCCTTGGCTTCCATCTTCTTCACCCAGTCCTGATGCATGTATTCAATCTTCGCGTACCATTCTTTTTTATCCTGCTCCGGGACCACGTAGAACTTATGTCCCTTGGATTTCATCCACTGAGCGTCCTCAGCGGCTCCGTCGTCCAGAGTCTTTCCACTCGCCCTGGCCATTTTCACGCCGGTTGTTTCATCGAGAATCTTTTTAAGGTCTGCCGGAAGATCATTCCACAGGTCCTTATTGATGCCCGCCCAGAAAGGACCGACGTTCAGGTCAATAATGGTATGGTATTTCGTGGCATCGCTGATCTTGTAGGATCTGACCGGGGCCAGCGGGCAAACAACGCCGTCCGCCATGCCTCGCTGCAGGGCCAGATAGGTATCGGTCGGAGAGATATGCATGGGGTTTGCCCCTAACGCTTTTAAAATTTCAAGAAGTATGGGGCTCCAGCCGATGATCTTCAACCCTTTCAAGTCGCTGGGTTTTTGAATCAGCTTTTTGGTGGTGTGGATTTGATAAGTGGCGCTCGACCACTGCCACAGCATCTTTACATCCTTATATTGAGCCTGCCACTCGGGGAATTTATTATACAGATCCCAGGTTACCAGGCTGCCCGCCTCAGCGCCCGGAACGATCAGAGGTAACTCCATAACGTCGCTCACCGGGAATTTGCCTGGATTAAAACCGCAATAACACGCGCCAATATCAAGAACTCCATTTAATGTGGAATCATACGCGTCCTTTGCGGGCGCCAGTGTATTGGGATTAAAATAGGTTATTTTTAACCGTCCCTGGCTAAGGTTCTCCACCTCTTTCGCCCAGGGTATAAAGGCGTTTCTTACCGTGGGGTGCTTGTCCATGTAGTTACTGGTGAAACTTAACTCGTAGTTTTTTTGCTTGGAAGCGGCAAGGGCTGAGCCTTGACCGAAACCGCTGAATAAAAAGCAAGCCATTAATAAAATTAATGTTGACAGAAAAAAAATTTTTCTCATCTTGCGATCCCCCTTTCAATTTTGTTTGCGTTTTAAAAGAAAAACGCATTTAGCCAGCTATTGAAAGGGCAACATGCGTGCCACGTCTTTGTTGCAACGACTAACAAGCTGTATTAATTTGAAATATTATTAATTAAAAATGAATGAGAAGGAAAAAAGCGAACAAAGGTGGGACAAAAACGTCCAGCAAAATATTTTAACTAAAGGCTTAGATATTTAATAATATTAATTAAAAAATAATGGGACAAAAACGTCCAAACAGGGTCATTGTATCCCTATCTTCTTCATCTTCCTGAAAAGAGTCTTGCGAGGGATGCCCAGTAAGGAGGCCGCTTTGGTTCGGTTCCAGTTCGTCTGCTTGAGCGCATCGGAAATGATGCTTCTTTCAAGACGCTCGACCGCGGACTTGAGGTTGGCAACCCCAATCTCCTCTAAAACATCTTCACCGGCGTCGACTGAAGTGTCCTCTGAATGTATAAAATCGAGGCGTCCGACGACCAAGTAACGGGACAGGGCGTTTTGAAGCTCCCTCACATTTCCGGGCCAGTCATAATTGTACAGGGCCTTCATGATCGCGGGCGGAATGGTAACGAGCTTCTCATTCGCGTCAGAGGACTGCAGAAAATAATCCACCAAAAATGGAATATCTTCCATGCGGTCTCTCAAGGGAGGCACCTGTATGGGGATGATATGAATTCTATAGAAAAAATCTTCCCTCATATGGCCTTTCCGCACCTGTTCCACCAGGTTTTTTAGTGTGGCCGCTATTATCCTGAAATTCGACCTTTTAGACTTGTTGCCCCCAACCGGCGTATACTCGCCGTCTTCAATAGCCCGCAGCAGCTTGACCTGTAAATTGACGCTCAGTTCCCCCACTTCGTCCAGGAATAAAGTGCCGCCGTCAGCCTGATCCAAAAAGCCGCCGGTGTCCTTATGCGCGCCTGTAAAGGCCCCTTTCTTGTGCCCGAAGAACTCCCTCTCCAAAAGGTTTTCAGGAATAGCGCCGCAGTTAACCGCCACAAAAGAGTTAGACCGGCAGTCACTTATATCATGGATGGCTCGAGCCACCAGCTCCTTACCGGTTCCCGACTCCCCATAGACAATCACGTTCGCATCGCTGGATGCGGCTTTTAAGATCAGGTCGTAAACATCCTGCATGACCTGACTCTTGCCGACAATATTTCGAAATTTATAGCGGTCACTTGCAGTAGATTTCAGTTGGATATTTTCCCGCCTCAGACGCTGAGCTTCCTCCTGCATGGCGGCCTCTCGAGATCTGGTTTCGGTGATGTCAATGACGGTCGACAACACGGCGGGCTTGTTTTTCCATTTAACGAAATTGGGATGCCCCTCTACCCAGATCTCGCGGCCGTCCCGGGTGATACATCGCCATCTGAGGATCTTTTCGTGTGGTTCTCCCGACTCAATCGCCTGCAGTGTTTTAGTGAACAGCTCTTTATGTTCATGGGCAATAGGCGTGTTAGTCTGTTTTCCGATAAGCTGCTCCGGGTGATTGTAACCAAACAGAAGCGCGAAAGCCTGATTCACTAAAACGTAGACGCCCCCCTGCATAAGCGCCACCCCGTCAGGAACATTTTCAGCCAGAATGCGATAACCCTCTTCTGATTGCATAAGAGCCTGTTCGAAATGCTTCTGTTCCGTGATATCCAGGAAGGTTTCTAACGCCCCTGATATGTTGCCCTTGACGTCAAAAATGGGGGCGGCCAGAAACTGAAGGTAGCGTTCTTGCCCGCCGACGTTTTCAAAAAAGCTTGATGACTCCCAGGCGTGCGGAATTACTTTTGATCGCGCGACCTTTTTTTCCCCGTAAAGTTTTAAGATACCCAGCCGGTCATGTTCCACAATCAGGTCCGCTAACATCGGCCGCCTATTGGGGTAAAACGGTTCCCAATGCCTGTCGGTTCCGATCATCTCCTCGGCTGAACGCCCAGTCAGTAATTCACAGGCACGGTTCCAGCGAGTGATTTTATGATCCGTTCCGATAGCGAATTGAGCTACCGGGGAATACTGCATGATGTCCGTTTCAACCATGGCCCTGCATCTTTAAAAATAAGGCTTAGAGCGTTTGTCATAAATAAGTTCCGCTTGGCCTTGCGGCAGGAAGGGATATAGTTTTGGCCTTTCTCCCAAGCCACCATACGACAAACGCCAAAACATCATGTAATTGCGCCTGTGACATCATGTCAGCCGCTGTTAGAGGCTTGATTTAGCTTAGCAATCAAACGGAAAATAATTCTGGCAATTACTATCTGGCAATTACTATATAAACTGTAAGCCTAAACCTCCTGGAAAAAACATACCTAACCTTCAAATCTTCATAAAAAAAGATTTGTCAAGGTTCCCCCTCTTCGAAACACCGTTCCAGGTTTAAATATTTCTATGGCTCCCACCGGCTCAAGGCCAAACGGAACCTATTTATGACAAACGCTCTAAATCGCCGCCTTCGGTTTGGTTGAACATTATGTCAAACCTCCAGGGCCAAAGAAAAATATTCATGGGAATCGCTCTATTGAACTTTTCTTTCAGTTGTGCAGTTTTTTTAAAAGACAGGTGAATTTAGAATAAACTTATCCATCCCCGGCATCCATTTCAATAAAACAACAATTGCGTTGAAATGGTAAAATGCCAGGGATGTCCACCTGATTCGTTTCCAGCTTACTTATGCAAAAAAAAATTTGGTAGCCGTGGGCACATGCTCTACTACGATAGAGGAGCGTCTTGACCGGAATATTTTTTTTAAAACCGCAAGTTGGATCAGCCCAAAATACTGACTCGCCGGAAACGAAAGACCAATGCGAAAAGGTAATTCAACAGCCTCCCCTGTCCGGTCAGCGATATGGATATGTATTTCGGTTTTAATTGTTTCTATTTTCTTTACTCAAGAAAATAGAAAAGTACCATCAGCCCACGGCTCAAACGCGTTACTTCTTTTTGGGATTCAACAAATCCTTGACCTGCGAACTAGCCTTGAAGCTCATTCTTTTGCTGGCCTTGATTTTGATCAACTCGCCTGTAGCGGGGTTGCGGCCTTTACGCGCTTTGGCTTTTTTCAGAATAAAACTGCCAAGTCCCGCTACACGAAAAGTTCGTCCGGCTTTTACTTCCTTGCTGCACATTCCGATAAAAGATTCCAGAGCAGCCTTGGCTTGAACCTTTGCAATAGAGGCATCTTTGGCAATCTGGTCGATAATGTCGCTCTTCGTCATAGGTTTTTTAGCCATTTAACCCTCCTATTCATGTTATACGTTAAATTTTATATAGTGTATCTCAGATTGCCCTTTAAATTCAAGTAATAATGAACCTAAATTCAACTTTTTTCCAATAAAATGGGGCAAAAATGAAGATTAAATCGATTTTACCGCCTCCAGCACAGCGAATTAGAGAAAATCCAAGGCCCAAAAGGTCGTCTCAGCTAAAGAACGAAGTTTTGCAGAGGTCTCAATATACCTTCGGAGTGTTACCCGTGTTTTAAAACTACATATATAACACCGGATTACTTATTGACAGGCTGAGCCGCGATTTATTAGTATGTTTTTTACTGGGGAAACAGGAACAATAAATTTTTACTAACGTAAACTCAGTTGCTAATAACCTTTACTTCTAAACAGATCAGTTGGAAAAATTTTAGGGGCGGACGCTCCAGCCAAAACCGTACAGCAGACGGCAAAGGAATGGACATATTGGATCAACGCGGCCAACGCCGCCTAATCTCGGTTGTCGTGAACAGGTGCGGGTGACACAGTACAGTAATATCCATCTAGAAAGAGTTTTCAATCGTCTGGAGGCTTTTTTCCGCCTGTCCCGAGAATCCAAGCAAGTCAGCGCCCCGTTCTAAGGGAGGAATTTCGATGTCGTTAAAAGGCCGTTTGACCAATTCATTACCGCAACGTCGAGGCTATCGGTATTACCTACGAGACGGATGAAGAAGCGGCCATGAATATTCTGCCCGAGGGGCTGGAGCTGCCCACTCCGGCGGTGGCTACCATTCTGCTTATCCAATATACGGAAAATGAGTTGGGGCCATATGAGGAGGTCATTTTGGGCCTCCCCTGCCTTTTAGATGGGAAAGCGAGGTTTTACATTCCGTACATCGTGGTCAACACCCTGGCCCCGCTGGCTGCCGGCCGTGAGATTTGGGGGTATCCTAAAAAGATGGCCGATATCAATATAACCAGCGAGGAAGACATGATTATCGGAACTGTGGAACGTCCCGAGGGAAATCGGATCGTGACCATAGGTTTCAGGCCGGGAGCGGAAAAAGAATGGGAAGCGCCCGAGGAAGGCGGGGGACTCAGCCTCAGGGTTATCCCCAGCCCGGAAGGG
>JAFDLS010000164.1 GCA_019306365.1 Deltaproteobacteria bacterium | reverse complement strand
GTCTTCTGGGTCTGGGTCAATGGAGGCTATCAGCCAGCCGTGACCCTGCAGCCAGGTGAAGGCGGCTGGGTGAAAAAGTTGACAACGGGTCATGGCGATCTCTTCTACCCGGCCGTCGCGAGCACGCGCTCTGCTGAACGTACCGTCAGGGTTAGCCCTGAAGGCCTTGAAAAACCGCCGGCCCCGCCAGTGCTTCCCCGTCAATCGTCGACCGAAAGCAGTGATAGCGGCGGCGGCGGCGGTTGCTTTATCCAGAGCGCTGGCGATCCGCTTGGCCTCAGCGCGGTCAGGTTTGGGTTCTTTGCCTTGTTCCTGCTTATTACGGCGGGTACCAGGAAAGGGCGGTAGGCTTTTAGGTTTGTATATTCACTGATCCGGGGGAATGATAATTCAAGTTCCCCGGTTATAAACAGAATTCTTCTTTTTTTTAGGTGACTTGGGGGAGAACATCTGGCAGGGCAGATCTGAGGCCATGATAACCGTTCGCCAGGGGATTTCCTTTGATTTGAAATTCAAGGCTTCACAGGCGTATGGCCAGCTATACTCCCATGTAATCTTAAAATAACGGCATTTATAACAATTGGGTGTCGTCACCGTGTTTCTCCTGGGTTTGTCAAGATTATCAGTAATGCTTGCTTGAGGCAAGATTTAACAGTTTCCTTATCAAAGACCTGGGAGAAATATTATTAACCTTTTTATAATTGCGCACGATTGAAGGAACTACATGAAATACGATTCATGTGACGCTTTAAGCCAGAATTTTTTTTCTTGATTAGTCAGTATTCTGTATGGTAGCTTATTAATACAGGTAAATCACTTACTTCTTAAATATATTCGGGCGGATAACAAATTAACGTCAAGGGTGGCAGTCGTAAAAGGATGGGATGACGATATGACAATAAAAAGCGCTGTTACATGGATATTCCCGCTTCTAATTATACTTCTCCTTCTGCCTTCCGTTTCTGAGGCCAAGAAGCAAAGAATTGGAGCAGTAACCGTCGTAAAAGGCAAGGTTACGGTAGCCCAGAAGGGCAAGTTTTGGGCCAAACGGGTTAAACTTGGCACACCGATTTACATGAATGATCGGATCCGAACGGATAAAAAGGCCAAGGTCAGAATTGTCTTTATTGACCAGAGTATCATCAGTATCGGGTCGAGCAGCGCTCTGCTTATCAATGAATATGTTTTTCAGCCTGAGAAAAAGCAGCGCTCCTCGCGTCTTCGACTGCTCTGGGGTAAAGTCAAATGCTATGTGAACGATTTCGCCGGTTACCGGGAAAAGAAGTTCAACGTGGCCACCAGCACAACTATCGTGGGTGTTCGAGGGACCATTTTCCTGGTATGGGTTAAAGACGATAATACCACTGTGGTGGCGTCTTTCGATAATATCGTCGAGGTCGCCAACCGTATGTCTCCAGAAGATTTCATCGTTCTTACTCCTGGCCTCATGAGTGAAATTATTGCTGGGAAAAAGCCAACCAAGCCGATCCTGATGACCGAAGAACAGCTAAAACGATTTCAGGAGGGATTGTTGCAGCAAGATCAGCAGAAACTTGATTTAACGCCGGTAACAACCACAACCATGGGAGCAACCACCGAGGAAACGACCACGGTTTCTACAACGACTCAGCCCACTACCACACTTCTTCCCCCGACAACAACCACGACCACCACAACGACGAGTACCACGAGTACTACTACGACCACAACGAGCACCACTACTACCACGACTACGGTTCAGTCAATGCCGGAACCAACGACCACTACAATTCCGACAGAACTGCCTGGTCCTCCAAGTCCACCGACAGGCTGATTCTTTAATTTATATCTTGTCTATGAAGGGGGGATTCCTTTTAAAAAAGGGTTCCCCCATTTTATTTTTCTTTTAGAGCTTGTCGATCCTGCCTCCATCATCGCTGGCTTCAAATAGATTCCCTGTGGTAAATAATATTATTTTTATTAAATAAAGAAGCCGCTGGACAAATCTGGGATTATGATTACAATTGGACCGAGATACCTGAAAAATGAAAAGGGTTTGAGAAAGGAACATGACATGCCTCAAAATGAAATTCGCCTGTCCAAGCTTGAAGTGGAGAGGGAGGACGGCGCCTACAGGATCAGCTGGGAAGCTTCACCGCAGGTTGATTCGGTTACAATCTACACGGGCACAACACCGGAAGGAATCGATCATTTAAAACCGTTAAACAAGGTAACGGGGGCCTCGTCAGCCACGATCTCCGGCCTTGACTCAAACGTCCGTCATTACTTTGAGGTCGTTCCTGAAGGGGGACGTGGATTGATAGCGGCTCAAAGGCTCGTGAATCTTAAAGGTTCAATCAACTTCCGCGATCTGGGCGGTTACGAAACTCATGACGGCCGCCGGGTTAAGTGGGGTCATATCTACCGCTCCGATAGCCTGGCCAGGCTCACCGATGAAGATCAGGCCTGTTTAAGCAGTCTGGGACTGAGGCTTGTATGTGACTTTCGCAGCCCAATAGAGGTTGAAAAAGGTCCTGACAAGTTACCGGCGGACGGCTCTATCGAGTATCTGCATCTTCCCATTTATGATGGCGCGTTCGACCCGATTGGAGCTTTTGAGAGGATAAAACAAGGCGATGTCAGCTGGTTAAGCGAAGAGTTCATGATAAACGGGTACATAAATAATATTGAGAATTTTGGCCCTACTTGGGGCACGGTTATCAAGCGGCTGGTAGAGGGTGAAAATCGTCCATTGGTCTGGCATTGTACCGGCGGTAAGGACCGGGCGGGCCAGTTCTCCGCTCTGGTGCTGCTGGCCCTTGGCGTACCTGAGGAAACGGTTATTTATGACCACGGCCTTACCAATATCTACATCGCCGACAGGATGACCACGGTATATGAGCGCATTAAGGCTATGGGCGTTGACCCTGAAAAACTTACCCCCTGGTTCACCGCGCCCCCCAGCTTTATCATTAATATGCTCGATCATCTACGCCGGACCTATGGCGCTATTGATGAATATCTCAGGGTCAAAACCGGCATTGACGATGACACGATAGCTTTATTAAAAGATGAGCTATTGGAATAATTTCCGCTGGCCATTCTCACTTGACAATTTAAAAAACCCGCATGTTGGTTGGAAGGGATGTTAAGCTGGCTCGGGGTCCAGCGTCTCTTTCCGGCTCGTTACCGTACCATTTTGTTTCGCAGGCTATTAAAAGACAGACTTATATAATATTCTATTTAAAAGTGCTTTACGGATTCATCATAAAAAGGTGCATAAAATGAAGCTTTTTAAAACTCTCGTCTTTTCGCTTGGCCTCCTGATTTTATTTGCCGCGCCCCTTGGAGCTGCGGAAAATACCTTGACCATCATTCATACCAACGATCTTCACTCCCGCCTGCTCGGATATTCTCCGAATATCGATTATACCCCTGAAACCACAGGCGATGACGTGACCCGTGGCGGGTGGGCCCGGATTGCCACGGTTATTGAAACGGTAAAAAAAGCAAGGTCTAACCCCACGATCGTTGTCGACGCGGGTGATTTTTTGATGGGCTCATTATTCCACATGGTCAGCCGGAAAGAAGCCCTTGAGCTAAGGCTGATGAAGGAAATGGGATTTGAGGTCACAACGCTTGGGAATCATGAATTCGACCTGAGACCGCAAGGGCTGGCTGAAATCCTTGAGACCGCGGTCAAAAATGGACAGATGCCCCTTCTTGTTTCGTCCAATACGATCTTCGATCGGGAAGATGAAAAAGACGACACCTTGGAAGCGGTGTTTAAAAAGCAAATTGTAAAACCTTACATTATCATTGATAAGGGCGCGATTCGAATCGGGGTTTTTGGTCTGATGGGCCTGGACGCCGCTGAAAAAGCCCCTTTCGCCTCACCGGTTACGTTCGAGAATCCAATCGAGGCTTCCCGCCGGATAGTGAAGCTTCTTCAGGAGAAGGAGAAGGCTGATCTCATTATCTGTCTTTCTCACGGCGGAGTGAATGAAAATGCGGAAAAGTCGGAAGACGTGATTCTGGCCGAGCAGGTGGGTGAGATAGATATCATCATTAGCGGTCATTCTCACACCAGACTCGCGCAGCCGATTGTGGTCGGCCAGACCATTATAGTTCAGACCGGGGCATATGGGCGAAATGTCGGTGTCCTGGACGTAACTGTAGAGGGTGGGGCCGCCAGATTGAAAAAATATAAACTTGTTAAAATTGACGACCAGATTAAGGGGGCCGAACGGGTAAACGTTTTAATAGATTCGTTCGTGAATATAGTTAACCGGCGGATTCTGGCTGAGGCGGGCCTGAGTTTCTTTCAAACCGTGTCTGAAACCGATTTTGACTTAACGATCAAGGAGGAGGAATCAAACCTCGGAAACCTGGTTACGGATTCAATCCGGTGGTATATTAACCGGGTGGAAAGCGAAAAAAAATCATCCTTGCCCAGGGTAGATGTGGCGGTTGAATCGAACGGGCTTATTAGAAGCTCGGTGCTGAAAGGCCGAACCGGAAATATCGCCGTGTGTGATCTCTTTCGGGCCGTACCGCTTGGCGTGGGTTTTGACAGTGGCAGTATGACCTATCCGCTGGTTACTTTTTATGTTTATGGCTCGGAATTAAAAAAAGCGCTGGAAATACTGACCTCTGTCTACACGATAAAGGGTGACGATTACTATTTGCAAATCTCAGGATTGAAATTTAAATATAATCCCCTTCGCATGCTTTTTGACAGGGTAACTGATATCTGGATCGAACAGGAAAACGGCCAATACAGACCGCTTGATTATTCAAAGTCGAATAAGAGGCTCTACCGGGTAGCGGCCAACATGTATAATTCCGCTTTCCTCGAGATTGTGGGTGACTTTACCTTCGGGATTTTGAATATCCAGCCCAAAGATGAGAACGGCCGGATCATAACCGACCTGACAAACGCTCGAGTTGACGCGAATCAGGAAAAGGAAGGTATTCAGGAACTCAAAGAGTGGCAGGGGGTCATGGCATACGTCAGGTCATTTAAGGACATCGATGGAAACGGCGTTTCCGATATACCCGTGAAATACAAGGGTATGCAGGGCCGGATCGTTAAAGAAGCCAGCTTGAACCCTGTTTCCCTGCTGGTCCGGTCGACTTACGTTACCTGGACGGTCCTGGCCGTAATTATTGTTGTTCTCGTTCTTTTGGGTCTGGTTGTTTACATCGTTGTGAGATTAATTACGAGAGGTGGGGCGCGGAGCGGACGGGCAGGTTGACACAGGTGTTTCACTTTTCCAACACATTATTGAATGCGCGAATTTGACGTTTTGTTTTTTAAAAGGACATGTTGTCCCGGGTAAGGCGGCCTTAGCCTTTTATTTCTCTTACATTTTCAATTTGGGGCTTTAAAATGGAAAAAGTAAATATTAATAAGAAGCTTGGTCTGATTGACGAGTACTGGCAGCCCAAGATAGTGGGAGAACTCAATGGTCAGTGTGTTAAACTCGTTAAACTAAAAGGTGAATTTATCTGGCATCACCATGAGGCGGAAGAGGAACTCTTTCTGGTAATAAAAGGGCCATTGACCATTAAATTACGGAATCGGGCGTCGAGCACAAACCGGTTGCTGAAAAAGAAGCGCATGTGCTTCTTTTTGAACCGATATCCACCTTGAACACAGGAAACGTGAGAAATGAAAAAACGGTGACAGATCCGGAGATGATTTAAAATTAATTTTATTTTTCTTTCCACCTTCCTTTTTCGTGAGGAACTCATTTAAGTCGGGACAGGTGATTTTAGGGTTGCCCGCCATCTTTAAACCAACAGGATTCTTGAGGAGGAATTATGAACGAACTACTCGGATTAACGTTGATTGAGCTCACCGAGGCCATTAAGACACGGAAAGCCTCCCCGGTTGAACTCATGGAAGCGATTTTATCGCGCGTTGAAGAAACTAATACCGATTTGAACGCCGTGGTCGCCATGCGTGATCGGGAAGCTCTTATGAAGGACGCGGTTGAGGCCGAGAAGCGGGTTATGGACGGCCAGGCCAGGCCGCTCGAAGGGATCCCCTTTGGAGTGAAGGATCTCGAAGATGTTCAAGGACTTGTCACTTCAATGGGGTCACTGCCTTTTCGGGATCAGGTGGCTGAACGCGATTCAACTCAGGTGGCTCGGCTGAAGGCGGCTGGAGGAATCGTTTTTGGCAAGACAAACGCGCCTGAATTCGGCTACACCGCCATCACTAAAAATCTCGTCTACGGGGTAACTAGATCTCCGTGGAATCTGGAACGTACACCCGGTGGGTCAAGCGGTGGTTCGTCGGCGGCCATGACGGGCTGCGTTCTTCCTCTTGTGACTGGAAGTGACGGCGGCGGTTCAGTCCGCATCCCGGCGAGTTTCACCGGAGCTTTCGGACTCAAGCCCTCGTTTGGGCGTATTCCGACTGGTCCGAAGAAAACGTGGATTTATGGGGACACCGTGGCTTACGGCCCGATCACCAAGACGGTTGAAGATGGCGCTTTATTTATGGACCAGGTAGTCGGCCCATCACCGTGTGACCCTGACAGTTTGCCTCATCCCGGGATTTCGTACCTTGAAGCGGTGCGCCGGCCGCTCCCAAAAAGCCTGCGCATTGGTTATTC
>JAFDLS010000163.1 GCA_019306365.1 Deltaproteobacteria bacterium | reverse complement strand
AGCGAAGCCGCCTTCATAGACATCATTAAGCCTTTGGAATGAAAAAATTTACTGAAGAATCCATTGACACATGCTGGCATTGCGAGTATATGTTGCGGCTGGTTAAAGCTCTTTTGAGTCATTGCCAGGGTTGAGTTCCGGTTAAAGACGGAGGGTGTATACTTTTAAAGGGAGGAGCTTGCGGCAATCGCCATGACACATCCGGGCGATTGATTTTTTTGTCGCCAGTTTCGAATTAAATAACTTATAAGCGAATGTCTTTATAAAAAGGAAAATATTTTTGACAATCGCTCTGACAGAAAGAATATTACAAGGATCCAGCCATGAAACTCGGCATTATCGGCCTGCCCGGGGCAGGCAAGACAACACTTTTCGAAACCCTAACCGGTATCGTTCTCGACGACGACCGCAAGCAGGAGGATCGTATCGGCACCATCAAGGTGCCTGATGAGCATGTTGATTCGCTCAGTAATATGTACAACCCCAAGAAGACCATCTATGCCCAGGTGGAATATCTCCTGCCGCGTAAAACGGCCAACAAACCAAATTGGAAAAAAGACGAAACCGTGTGGTCCTCGGTACGGACCTGTGACGCCCTGATCCACGTGGTTCGGAACTTCAAGAGTTATGGGTTCGAGGAACCGTGGCCGGCGGAGGATTTTGCCAGCCTGGAATTGGATATGATTTTTACCGATTTGCTGGTGGTGGAGAAACGGCTCGAACGGCTGGAAATGGATGGGAAACGGGGCCGCAAGGTGGACCCGGAAGAGGTTCGTCTGCTTACCGAGTGCCGGGAAATGCTTGAGCAAGAGGAGCCTCTTAGGAGGAATCCAGAGCTGGCCGGGACTGATCTGCTCAAAGGTTTCACCTTTCTTTCCGCCAAACCTCTGCTGGTGATCTTCAATAACGATGACGAGGACGACTCCCTGCCAAAGGCCGGAAAGGTTCTCGAACAGGAAAGATGCCTGGCTATCCGCGCCAGGCTGGAGCGCGAGTTGTCTCAGATGCCGGAGGAGGAGGCCAGAGAATACCTCCAGGAGTTCGGTATCTCGGACTCGGCCATGGATTTGATGATCCGGGTTTCTTACGAGCTGCTGGGGCTCATATCCTTTTTCACGGTGGGGGAGGACGAGGTCCGGGCCTGGACGATCCGCAGGGACACGGCGGCCTCGGAAGCGGCCGGGGTAATCCACTCGGATATCCAGAAGGGTTTTATCCGGGCCGAGGTATTGGCTTATGATGATCTAATGGCGGCCGGCTCCTATAAGGAGGCCCGGAAAAACGGGACGGTCCGCCTGGAAGGCAAGACCTACCCTGTCCACGATGTTGACATCATCGAGTTCCGGTTCAATGTCTGAGAGTTTGCTTCTTAACTGAAATTTTATAAATTAATCAATTATTAAAATTTGTTGGCCAATGGCCTGCCACTCGGCAGGCCATGAATTTTCCGGGGAAAACGTCTCAAGCCGCGGGGGGTTAGATCCGGATTTTTGATTAAACGTCATTACCTCAATCTTTTGAAAGACCCACACGTTATTTTTAAAAAAACTTGACAATAGGTTGTAGGGTAATTATAAGGAGAGAGACCGACCGGTCTGTTTCCGGATCTTTCGAGGAATTGTCTTATGAATCTCAAAGATAAAATAATCCACGAATCCTTGAAGCTCTTCTCCCTTAATGGGTTTTTAAACACTTCCATTCAGGATATCATTTCAGCCGCCAACACTTCCAAAGGCGGATTTTATAATCATTTTAACTCTAAAGAGGAACTTTTTTACGTGACCCTGATTGAGGCTCGTCAAATTTGGCGTGAACGGAATTTGTATGGCCTGGATGAGGTGAAAAAACCGATTGAAAAAACAAAAAAACTACTTGAAAATTACAAAGACAGATACCTTCTAGATGCTGAAAATTTTCCCGGCGGCTGTATCTTTATTATGTTCGCGGTCGAACTTGGCGACTCGCGTCCTCACTTATCCCAGGAAGTCCACAAAGGATTTGTAGGGCTTAAGGCTATGCTCAGGAGATGGTTAAGCGAAGGCCAGGAATCCGGGGAATTATACAGCGGCGTGAGTATCGACACTTCAACCGAAATTATTTTTAACGGCATGTTGGGCGCTTCCGTAAATTACAGCGTGAATAAATCCTATGAAGAATTAGACAATTCAATTAATTCACTTATAAGCTATCTTTCGAAATTGAAACGGTAAAAGGAACCGGTTTATTTTTGATACGCATAAAATTTCTTACTATGCTCCTCTACTAACCGGTCTCTTTGGCGAGTCATAGTCCTTGTGGCAAAACGATAAACTTCATCTGTCCCAAAGTGAGTGTTCCAGGAAAGAGCCCGGTTTTTCATGGTTAAGAGGTTTGCAAATGTGCAGTCTAAGAATGCGCTAAACAATGGTGGTCTGGACTGTTTTATAGCTAAATCTTGCGCGAAACAAACCAGGGTCAACCAATAACTCGAAAGGGGTGTGACAATGGCTTTAAGAACGAGAGAGCAATACCTGAATTCGCTTAGAAGTATGAGGCCGAACGTCTACAAGTTCGGGGAACTAATCGAGGATGTAACCACCAATCCGGCCACCCGGCGAGTGGTCGAATCCCATGCCCGGGGAATCGAAGCCGCGCACGATCCGGACCTGGCCGATATCTTCACAACAACCTCTGGCTTAACCGGCGAGGCCATCCATCGCCACACTTCACTGATGACCACTCCTGAAGAGATGATTTACAACTCCAAATTGAAGCGGGAAATGTATCATCTCACAGGCTCCTGTACGGGCGCTTTATGCGTTGGGTGGAACGGGTTTAATGTCATGTGGTCGGTCACTCATGATATGGACGAAGCCCTTGGCACCGATTACCATCAGCGCCTGAAGGAATGGGGACTGGAATTTCAGAAAAAAGGCCTGCTTGTCGCTGGAGCCCTGACAGACGCGAAGGGAGACCGCAAACTCAGGCCCCATCAACAGGCGGATCTTGACACAAACCTTCGTATCGTTGAAAGGCGGGACGACGGAATAGTTATTCGCGGGGCCAAATTGATGATCTGCGGTACGGCCGCGGCTGAGGAGATTTTTCTTATGCCTGGCAGCGCCTACCGGGAAGACGATCAGGACTTTTCTCTGGCCTGCGTGGTGCCCCGTGATATCGAGGGTTTAATCATCGTTGAAACAAGGCATCCCAGCGACGGCCGTGAGCTGGAAGAGGGTTTTGACTGCCCTACCGAGACCGGTATTACCCAGGCCTATCTGATATTCGAGGACGTATTTGTACCAAAAGAACGGGTCTTCATGGCCGGTGAGTACAAATACACAGGGGATATTATCAACCGCTTTACCTCCACCTACCGGGCCTGTATTGGAGCCTGTGTGGCCGGTCAAGGCGATGTCATGGCCGGGGCCGCCGCTTTGATTGCCCGGGCCAACGGTTTGAGCGCCAAGACCTTCCGGGATAAATTGAGTCAAATGGAACTCAACAATGAGACGACCTTCACCATGGGGGTGGGTTCCATCGCTTTGGGCCGTGAGCACCCCTCAGGAACCTGGCTGGCGGACAGCCTGACTTCTCATGGTAATAAGATTCACGTGGCCACCCTGCCTTACGAGACCAAACGTCTGACCCAGGAGATCGGCGGTGGAATCGTTGAGACCGGGTGCATGCCTTCTTATAAAGATTTCACAAGTCCGCAGTACGGTCACCTGATACAGAAATACCTTACAGCCGGGGCGGGTTCGGCAGAAACCAGGGTCCGGCTGGCTCGCCTGATCGAGTGGTTGACCATCGGTGGCGGAGTGCCTGGCTGCATGCATGGCGGCGGGTCGCCGGATGGAGCCCGGATGGTTGTTTTTAACCTTTCGCCTCTGGAAAGATACGCTGGAATGGCCAGGAAACTGGCCGGGGTGGAAGAAGACCTGGAGGAACCCGCCAGAAAAAAATAATCTGATTTCTGGCGATATTGGATTAGTCGAGAAACATGTGAATGGAATGTGTCTAAATAAAAACCCTATGCCTGATGAAACCGTCCAACTTTTTTTGTTGAACATTTATTGGGCATGGTAATTTGAAAGGAGAAAAAAACATGGATTTCAAACTGTCAGATCGTGAGGAACTACTGCGGAAATCGATTCGCGAGTGGGCCGAAAAAGAGATACCTCCCTACATGGAGGCCATGGAGGAGACCGGCGAGTTTCCCGTGGAGTTGATCAAGCCTATGGCGGACATGGGCATTAACGGCGTGGTAACCCCCCAGGAATACGGCGGCACCGGTATGGGGCATCTGGCCCGGGTCATCGTATTGGAGGAATTGGGCCGAGTTTGTCCTGCCATACCCATGTCTATGCAGGTCCACCACATGTGTACCTACGCTTTGGATGTCTTTGGCAACGATGAGCAGAAAAAGAAATACCTTCCAGGGCTGGCGCAGGGTGAGACTTTGGGCGTGCTGGCCGTGACAGATCCCTCTGGAGGTTCTGACCTGGCTGGGATGCAGACATCGGCCAAGCTTGAAGGTGATAAGTATATTCTCAATGGCCGCAAGTGCTTCATCACCAACGCGCACGTCTCAGACACCTGGGTTATTATTGCTAAGACCGGCGAGGGCCGTAAAGCGCTTTCCGCTTTCATCGTGGAGAAGGATTTTCCCGGAGTCAAACTGGGCCGTAAAGAAGATAAAGTCGGCTTGCGGGGAGCTAACACCGGTGAACTGGTTTTTCAGGACGCTGAAGTGCCCGCTGAGAACCTGTTGGGTCAAGAAGGCGACGGCATGACAATCGCTCTCAGGGGCATCGTTGAATGCGGCAGACCGGGCATGGCCTCGGTGGGTCTGGGTATTCTGAACGCCTCGCTTGAGGAGGCGGTAAAGTTCGCCAATGAGCGGACTGCTTATGGTCAGCCCATTTCCAGGCTGCAGCAGATTCAGGTTCATCTGGCCGGGATCTATTCGGACCTGGAACTGGCCAGGCTGGCCGCTTATCGAGTCGGCTGGATGGTGGACCAGGGCATGCGGGTTGACGCTGAATCAGCCCTCGCGAAATCTTTCGCTTGTGAAGCCGCTGTCAGATCGGCTCGTCGAGCCATCGAGATTCATGGCAGCTATGGGATCATGAAGGAATACGCGGTGCAGCGCCTTCTGAGGGACGCGGTGGTTACCATCCCGGCAGGGGGTACGTCAGAGATCGCTAAAATTGTCTTGGGCAGAGCGGCGTTATCGGCCGCCAGCTAAACCTCAGACGGGGTTGGAGATGATACTTCAGCCTCGTCTTTTTTGGTAGAATACTATGCGGATAATTGTATGTTTGAAGCCGGTTCCTGATCCGAAACACTGGAACAAGCTATATCTGGATCCTGAAACCAAAACCCTGGTTCGAGAAGGCGTCCCTTCGACCATCAACCCATTGGATAAAAACGCCCTTGAAGAAGCCTTGAGACTGAGGGAACAGCATGGAGGCGAGGTCATCATAGTCAGCATGGCCCCGCCGGAAATGACACCGGTGCTCCGGGAAGCGCTTGCCATGGGCGCTGACTCTGCGGTGCTGCTGTCTGACAGGGTCTTTGGGGGTTCGGATACCCTGGGCACGGCCTACGTTCTGGCTGAAGCCGTCAGGGCCATCGGTGATTTTGACCTTATCCTCTGCGGGAACGAAACCATAGACAGCGGTACGGCTCAGGTTGGCCCTTTCCGAATCAGGTCTCAAACCGAGTCTGGCTATAGGATTGTGGAGGTCGATCCGCCCATGGTCCTTGCCGTAGTCAAGGAGATAAACGAGCCGCGATATGTGACCATGATGAATATATTGGCAGCCGAAGAGAAGGAGATTCGTGTTTGGTCGTCGAAAGACCTTTCTTTGACCGAACCTTATGTCGGGCTGGCTGACTCTCCCACTCAGATGGTTGACCTTTTTATGCCTGAGCGACACCACAAGGTTGAAATGCTTGATCAAGATATTGAAACACAGGCAAATGAACTGGCTGACAGGCTTCACCGGCTTGGTTTTTGTTAGGAAT
>JAFDLS010000162.1 GCA_019306365.1 Deltaproteobacteria bacterium | reverse complement strand
ATCCGCAAACAGACCAAACCCGCTTGGCGGCGCCTTGTTTGCGTAAAAGTTTCCGCTTATAATATCAAAGAAGTCATAAAGTAAGTAAGCATAAGATTTTATTCCGTAACCATTGACACCAATGGCAATCAGCCAAGCGTTATTTGTTTTATTGAATTACCGGAAACAATAAGGAGAGGTATTATGAATGAGAAAGAGCGTTTAAACGCCCTCGAAGTAGCGCTCAATAACGAAACCAGGGAGCGGGAATTCTATCTGAAAAACGCGGAGAGAATGAAGAACTGGAACACTATGAAAGGCTCAAGGGACTCCATGAGAGATGGGCCAAAGCGGAAAAATGGCCTGAAACCCTGCCTTTGGTGGTTAAAGAAACCGTGGTTAAGGACGTTTTAATGGGCACAATAAAGAAGGTCGAGCAGATGCCTGAAAAAGACGAAGACGATCTGAAGGCTATCCGGGTGGCGATTGATTTCGAGTCCAAGGGCGTGGCCTATTATGAAAGACTACGCGATGAGGTTGAAGACCCCAAGGAAAAAGCTTTTTTCGATCTGCTTTCCAGGATTGAGCGGGAACACTACCTCTCACTCAAGGAAGCTGAGGAATTTCTGGTCGATCCCGAGTCCTGGTATATAAGGACCGAGCATCACAGCCTTAACGGCGCTTAGAGTGCCTGCTGAAAACATTCTTGAGAACCGCTTAATAAATAAAGCCATACCTTTCGATCAGGCAAAACCCAACTGATGGAACTGGAAGGACAAAAAGGTCCTTAGCGGCCTCCAATCCCGCCAATTTAAAGGTTTGCCTGGTAGTGGGTCAGTTTGAAAAAAATGACTGACAAAATGACTGACAAAAAGCGTATTTGGTCATATTCTAATAACAAGCGGATAAAGCCTGAGTCAACCGTGACGCCGAAAGGTATCATAAATGTGATGTAAGCGCATCGGCCTCAGGGCCCGCTTTTTTTATGAATGTATACATCGATGAAAACGGAGATCTTGGCTGGACGCTAAATCAACCTTTCAGGTTTGGTGGATCAAGTCAATTCCTCACGATTGCCGCCCTAATTATTCCCAAGACACTTTCACACCTATCTAAGAGAATTACTAAATCAGTATACCGCAAGAGAAAACAAGCAACAAGCAAGGAGTTAAAGGGTCATAGCCTTACGAAGGATGAAAGGGTAAGTTTCGCTTTAAAGGTGGTGGACCTTATTCAGCGGGAGCCGGAAATAAAAATTGTCGCGATCACTGTAAAAAAGAAAAACGTTCAAACACACATCAGAGGCGATGCCAACAAATTATACAATTACATGATCAAGCTTGCTTTGCTTGATTTTATAAAAAAACCCCTTCAGTTAATTTTATACCCGACCCCAAGAGCCTTAAAGTAGCAAGCGGCAACAGTCTAATTAATTATTTACAGATGGAGTTATGGTTCAATCAAAACTCAAGCACTGTCCTTAATAATATACCAGTAGAAAGCAAAAATAGTTTCAATCTGCAATTTATTGATTTTATTGCAAACATTGTGTGGAGTTTTTATGAAGACAACAAGGCTGGTGGATATAATATTCTCAAAAAGCATATTTATTTGAAGAATCTATTTTTTTAATCAGCCAAAGCCGCTATTTCTTCCAGACTCCATATATGATCAGATACACCAGCTTCCATGGCCGGTGTTACTCTAAGCGTCCGATGAATTCTTCCGAAATTATAATACATGAAATTCAAACTGACCCACTACCGTTTGCCTTAACATAGTGACATTTCTGGCCGGATATGAAATAATGAGAATTTATTACAGCGGAAAATCAACGGAGGAATTTATATGTCAGAAGATTCGATAATTACGGAGGAGATGAGGCAGGTTGTCGGCGTTGAATCGGAGCCTTCTATCTATGAGATCGAAAAGGAGCCGATAAGAAGATGGGCCGAGGCTATTGGCGATTCCAATCCGCTTTATCACGATGAAGAGTACGCCAAGAAATGCGGGTACGATAGTATCATCGCGCCTCCCGGGTTTGTGGCCCAGTACGCGTTTCCGGTCAAAATAGGCAAATCTTTTCGCCGTCTTGAAACCCCTTTGAAAAGGAACCTCAACGGTGGGAATGATTACGAGTTCTTCAAGCCGGTACAGGCGGGCGACACCCTTTCAGCCACCACCAAACTGGCCGAACTTTATGAACGGGAAGGCCGGCTCGGCAAAATGCTTTTCCAGATCGCAGAAACCACATTCAAGAACCAAAACGGTGAAGTGGTGGCCAGAGCTCGTTATACAGGCATCAGTTATTAGAGAAAGTTCAGATAGAAAGGAGAACGAAATTGGTTCAAGAAACCTTCTGGGAAGACGTTGAAGTTGGCGCTGAAATACCGTCATTGGTTAAAAACCCCACCCCACAGCAGCTTGTGCGATGGGCCGGGGCGTCCGGAGACTTCTATCAGATCCATTACGACAAGGACTTCGCCCTGGGTAACAACTTACCCGGTATTATCGTCCATGGCGCTTTGAAGAGCACCTGGCTGGGCCAGATGCTGGGTGACTGGGTAGGAGTGAACGGCAAGATAAAGAAGTATGGATGCGGCTATCGCGGTATGGACGTGCCGGGCGACACCCTGACCTGCAGGGGTACGGTAACGAAAAAATACGTTGAGGATGACGAGCACCTGGTGGAGCTTGAAATCTGGATCGAAAACGGGGAAGGTAAAAAAACAACTCCTGGCCAGGCCGTTGTCGCTCTTCCATCTAAAGGGTAAATATTTCAGCCAGTTTTAATATGGATTCGGTTCCTCGTTATGGCGGCTGTGAAGCATGACAGGTACACCATAGGGGAACCGGTCCATGTTGGAAACCTGGAGCGATTGCCGAAAATATCCGCCTTTGAAATTGTTAATTCCCTGCAATTCGCCTTCTTCGGATAGTGGGAGAGAGTGATTGTCAAAAAGTTCCTCGTCTGTTTAGAAGCCATCTCAAAAAAACTTTTTTACCCTAACACATGAACGCCGCTTCGCTGACGCTGTAGCGGCATATGTCGTATGAAAATTTAAGTCCTTGAAATATTAGACATATTCCTGCGGGTTAATTTTTCTTTCTCCGCGATTTAGACCAAAACACTAATTTTGAGATAGCTTCTACAAACCTTTAAGATATATAAACCTTGTCTTCACTCGGAACAAAGTTTTGACAATCACCCTGACACAACTCATACGAACCGGGAGTTAAGGCTTTTGCCAGCCGATAAACCCGAAACTAATCTTTTTTTCAAGATTTGATCGCGGCAGGCCCCGGTGACTTCCCACTTTTCCTGACTTGGTCAATGAATCTGGGCATACCGGTACAAACCATACATGGCCCGGGCGGCTTCCTCGGGAAACTCGTAAAAGGGAATCCCCCGCTCCCTCATCAGTTCAAAAGCGATCCCCTCCATATTCCCCCGCATAGCCGTCGCGATAAGAGGCTTCCCGTACTGTCGGGGTATTTCTGACAGGATTTCAGCGGCTGACAGCACCTCCCGGACATGAGTCGGATTAGTTGAGCGAATCGACACCGGGGCCATAGTAATTATCGCGTCAATAAGGGGATTTTGCGCCAGCAGCTTGACAATATTGGCCACGGTCATGGGGCGGGGGTCGGCCGCCAGATCGATAGGATTCTTAGGCGGCGGGGCATGAGGAAGAAGATACGGCTCAAGCGCTCGAACCGTTTCATCGTCGAGTTCCGGGACGTCAAGGCCCAGCGCTCCGCAAGCGTCAGTGGTGACCACGCAATGTCCGCCCCCGGCTGAAACGACCGCCACGCGGTTACGTCTGGGGAGAGGCTGTTTTGAAAGCGCTTCGGCCACATCAAAGGCGTGACTTACATCATACATTCTGATAATGCCCGCCTGATGGCACATGGCCTCAAAGACATCGTCCGAACCGGCGATTGAGGCGGTATGACTCATAGTGGCCCTGGACCCGTTTTCCGTAATTCCCCCCTTAAAAACGATAATAGGTTTTTTCTTGATTACCTCCCGGGCTTTTTGGAGAAATCGCTTACCATCCTTGAGTCCCTCGATATAAAGTACGATCACGCTTGTGCCTTCATCGCTGCCAAGGTATTCGATATAATCCGTCATGGAAAGATCGGCCTGGTTCCCCACGCTCAAAAATGAGTTAAACCCATACCCTTTATTGTTGGCCGTCTCCAGGAGATAAGCGCCCATGGTGCCGCTTTGCGAGACAAAAGAAATACCGCCCGTTTTGGGTGTAAACCAAAAAGCGGTATTCAATCGAACCGATGAACTCCAGATGCCCATCCCGTTGGGCCCCATGAATCTTATGCCGCCTTCCATGGCGATTTTAACAACTTCGTCCTGAAGAGCCTTTCCTTTCGGACCGGTTTCAGCAAACCCGGCGGATATTAAGACCGCCGCCTTAACGCCCTTGCTCACGCATTCCCTCATCGTGTCAGGGACCATGGATGCCGGGATCGTGATAATGGCCAGATCAACAGGCTCGGGTATCTCCAGAACATTGGAGTAAGCCTTGAGTCCAGCCACCTCCTTGTCCCTGGGGTTAACAGGATATATCCGGCCGCGGTAACCTGACCCTATGGGTCTGGTAACCATCCAATTGCCCCATTTAGCGGGAGAATTCGATGCGCCGATCACCGCGATCGATTCCGGCTCAAAAAGAGGTTTGAGCTCTTGAGTGATTTTTTTATTACTTGAGGTCATGATTTTCTCCTATATTAATAATCCTTTAGTTTTGATCCTCTAAAGGACCGCACATCTTACCAGATCACCATGTAAACATATACTGTTTTATCAACAAGACTTGAATAGGCATTTAAGGATAAGTTCAATAAGGGCTGAATAAAAGTGATAGTCAAAATGAGACCTCTGCAAAACATCGTCCTTTAGCTGAACTCTTTGTCAGTCTCAAATTTAAGTCCTCGAAATATTAGTAATATCCCTGCGGGTTAAATTTTCACCTTCCGCGATTTCAACAAAATTACTGGTTTTGCAGAGGTCTCAATTAATTATTGTTCTAATAAATAGGTCAGTCGCTAATATTAATCGTATCTATCCTTTTCATTGACTTCAAGTCCAGCCAGATTATTATCGTCTTTTGATTATTGTTTCATTTTTCAAATAGAAGTAAAAAATCGGCCGCAAGCATGCCTTCGCAATCATTTGCTTCGCCCTGGGAACGGCTTTTTTAACGAAGGATTTTTCTCAAGGCATGAAAACGCCCGGAGTTAGAAATAGCTTGACTTTATCGGTTATTGGGCATAATTAGAGCGTTTGTCATAAATAAGTTCCGTTTGACTTTGGGGCAGGAGGAGATATAGTTTTGGCCATTCTCCTAAGCCATCTTACGACAAACGCCAAAACATCATGTAATTGCCGCCTGGTACATCATGTCAACTGCTGTTAGAGGCTTGATTTAGCTTAGTAATCAAACGGAAAATAATTCAGGTAATTACTATAATTTCGCGATTCTGCTTGAAGTGCAAAAAATTAAGGGGAAAGCCAATGTCAACAGGTAAGCAAGATGAGTTTGTCCAGGATTTGATGCAGCTTCTCGAGGATGGACGCGAGCAGGAGTTTGAAGAACTGCTTGAAGGACTGCATCCGGCAGACGCGGCTGAGCTCCTGGAATTTCTTGAGGGTGCTGACAAGGTTCGCTTTTTTTCGCTTCTCGAGCCAAAATTCGCCGCTGAAGTCCTGGCGGCTCTGCCCGATTACTCACAGGAACGCCTAATTTCAGATTTGCCCATGGAACTCCTTTCCCGGGCTGTTGACGAAATGGATTCGGATGACGCCACGGATATCGTGGCTTCTCTGAGCCATGAAGACGCGTCCTCGATCCTGGCCACCATAGATGATGAGGATTCCGAAGAGATCAACCGGCTGCTCAAGTATGAGGACGATACAGCCGGCGGACTTATGCAGCTCGAAATGGTGATGGCTCTGGAGGATGACACGGTGGCCGAGGTTATCGAAAAAATCCGAGCCAAGCGAAATGAAGTGCAGGATCTCAATTATGTCTTTGT
>JAFDLS010000161.1 GCA_019306365.1 Deltaproteobacteria bacterium | reverse complement strand
ATGAGCGACCTATGTCAAATCGCTTTGGGCGAATAGATGGCTGGGGGTGATTTTATGGAAAAAATTTACAGACAAGTCGAAGAAATAGTTGGGACGGAATACGTTTCAAATCATCCGGAAGAGCTGTTTATCTATTCCCGTGACATGGGGACCATGCTGCCTTCAAGACCTGATCTGGTAGCTATGCCCGGTTCCACCGAAGAGGTGCAGAAAGTCGTTCAGCTTGCCAATAAGGAAGAGATTCCTATCGTTCCCATGGGGGGAGGCCTGGTTCTGTCCGGATTAACCAGGCCCTTAAAAGGCGGCATCGTTTTAGATTTGAAACGAATGAGCCGGATATTGGAAGTGAACGAGGTCAGCCGTTTCGCCGTTGTGGAAGCGGGGGCTTCTCAAGGTATGCTCCAGGCGTATTTAAAGAGGAATCATCCCGGTCTGAAACATTCCATCCCAGACGCTCCGCCCATCGCCACTCTGGGCGGCAATGTGCTCATACACGGCTCAGGCCATCTTTCACTCGCGGGCGGATTTCATTCAGAGATGTGCAACGGGCTGGAAGTTGTTTTGCCTACCGGTGAGTTGGTGAAGGTCGGTTCCTGCTCCACCTCGCCCTACTGGTTTTCTCGCGCCCCCTTGCCTGATCTGGCCGGTCTTTTTATGGGTTGGGCCGGAACAACAGGGGTTGTGACCAAGCTGGCCGTCAAGTTGTATCCAAATTTACCATTTAACGACGCGCGGGCCTTTATCACCGAGGATCCGGAGCTTGTTCCGGATGTCATCAATCGCATGGCCGGGGCGCAGGTGGGCGAGGACATGACCGTCGCTATAAATTACCGGCCTGGCAGGACTCAGGTTTTTCCGTTAGTCTTGATTAATTATGGGGGTCAGACCAAGGAAGAGCTTACCTGGAAAAGAAACCTGATTCGTGAGTCCGTGCGGAAATACATAGATGAAAGGACCGGCGGATTCCTGCCTGTGCCGCCTGACAACAGGGCGGGCATGCTGCTGGCTCCCAATGCCAGTTTAACTCAGTTCGCCGACACCAAAAAAGGAGGCGGTTTTGAGTATGTCGGATCAATAATGCCGCTTGAACTTTTCGCTGAGGCTTACCGGGCCGGGGTCGCGATCTCCAATCGCTATGACACCGTGAATGGTATGGGGGCTCGCGTTATCGGTCTTGGGCACTGCATGATGTTCTTTTTCGGTTATCCCTTTAACCGCGCGGATGAATCCGACGTGGAGCGGGCGCGGGAGGCGCTCGAGGCCAGCAACGAAGCGGTTTTGAAATTGGGCGGTATTCCCTGGAAGGCTGAGGCTCCAGCCCAAAAACAGATCCTACAGTATATGGATCCCAATACTTATGAACTGATGAATCGTGTTCGAGCCGCTCTTGATCCAAAAGGCATTATGAACCCGGGGAATTGGGAGGTGAACTGATGGAACACGCGGAAATACTACATCGATGCTTCCGCTGCGGATACTGCAAACTCCCCAGCGATTACACGGACCTGAATTGCCCTTCTTATTTGAAGTTCAGATTCGAAACCTACTCCCCCGGCGGGCGGATGTGGCTTCTCAGGGCCTGGCTGAATCAGGAGATAGAAACCAGTTCGCGCTTGTCGGAGATCCTGTTTTCATGCGCCGCTTGCGGTAATTGCGTTGAACATTGCGTCTTTCCTGAATTCAAATCCGACCTGCTTGACATTTTTATCTCCGGGCGAGAGGAATTGGTGAATGAAGGGGTTGTTCCTCCTTCGGTCAGGGACTATTTCAAGGCCATGATCGTTTATGGAAATCCTTATAAACTTCCCGAAGCTGAGCGAGGAGCGTGGACTGAGGGACTGGGTATCGAACCGTATAAAGACCAGGAATGTCTGTTTTTCGTGGGATGCGCGGGCGCTTATGACGAACGAGGACAGAAGATGACTCGCGCCGTGGCCAGTATACTGAAGAACTGGGGAGTCTCTTTTGGAGTGCTGGGCGCTGATGAATGTTGCGATGGAAACGAGGTGAAGACACTGGGGGAAACCGGGCTCTTCGATGAACTGGCCAAGAAAAACATCAAGGCGTTTGAAGACGCGGGCGTCAAGAAAATCATAACACTCTCGCCGCACGGCTATCACGCCATCAAGAACGAGTATCCTAAGTTCGGCGGTAACTTTGAAGTCCGTCACTACAGCCAGGTTCTGGCGGATTTGATGGAAAAAGAAAGAAAATACGAAAATAATATACCCCTTAAGGTTACTTTTCACGATCCATGTTATCTTGGCCGCCACAACTGGGAATACCAGGCTCCAAGGACGGTTTTACAAACACTTCCAGGTATTGAGTTTAAAGAGATGGACAGAATAAAGGCTGACGCTCTTTGCTGCGGCGGCGGCGGCGGTAATTTTTATACCGATGTCCTGGGCGGCGGCTTTGAAAGCCCGGCGCGTGTCAGGGTTCGGGAGGCCTTTGAGACTGGTGCGGAAGTCCTCGCAGCGGCCTGCCCCAAGTGCGTCAAGATGTTTGAAGACGCCATTAAAGCCGAGGAGTTGGAAGATAGGATGCAGGTAATGGATCTTGCTGAGATCGTTCAAACTCGTTTGGAGTGAGTGGCATAATTTTTATGCTTGAGAGTATTCAGGCGGGGTTCATCCCCGCCTTTGCATTTCTAGTTAAAAACATATTACCGGGGTTGAGAACGATTTTTCCAAACTCTTCAATTGCCGCGTCTTTTTGAAAGCATTCTAAATTTAATGAAGAAAACAGTTTTTTTCTTGGCCGTAATCTAGTAGATAGATACTCATTCGAACACTGACAAAAACCATTGACTATAAGCGGGAGGTCATAAGATGGGGAAATACACAATCCAGGTGTACACCGAGAGATGTACGGGCTGCTTGAGATGCGAGTTAGCTTGCTCTGATTTGTACACCAAGACATTTAATCCTTCCAAGGCCAGGATCCAGGTGACCGCTACAGGCCTGGATTGCATGATTCGTTTTACCGGGGAATGCAACTATTGCGGGGTATGCGTGGATCATTGTTTTTATGACGCCCTGCAGAAAGAGGAAAAGGTGGCTGTAAATGAATAGAGGTGGTTTTGCCGGAAAAGTCCTATATGTTGATTTGACTGACGAAGAGATTAAACAGGAACCACTGGATTTTTCTCTTTGTGAGAAATTTATCGGGGGACTGGGTCTGACTGTAAAGCTTGCTTACGATAACATTGAGCCCGGGAACGATGCTTTATCACCTGAAAATCCCATCGTTTTGGGAGCCGGACCTTTCGTGGGCACCAACCTCCCGGCTACCTCCAGGGTATACGCCGTCACCAAACTTCCGAGCAGCGGCACGATCGGATGGTGCGGCGGGGGTGGAATGAATTTCGGCTGTATGCTTAAAAACGCGGGTTTTGATCACGTGATTATCAAGGGTCGAGCCCAAAAGCCGGTCTTTTTACAAATTTTTGATGATGACGTCCAAATCCTTGACGCTGAATCCTTATGGGGTAAAGGTGTGGAGGAGACCACCGAGGCGCTCTGGCAGGAGTTCGGAAGACCGGCGGGTGTGATTGCCATTGGCCGGGCCGGCGAAAACAAGGTCGTATTCTCCATGGCGTATATCGACCGACTCTCCACGCTGGGTCGCGGCGGTTTTGGCGCCGTGATGGGCTCCAAAAACCTCAAAGCGGTTATTGTCAAAGGCAGCCAGGGGATCGAGGTGGCGGACCGTAAACGGTACAGGGCCTTGAATAAGGATTTTTTACAGACCATTCGGGAATACCCCTACCTGAAGGAGTGGCAGGAACTGGGCATGTTCAAGTCTTTTCCTATGGCGTCAGAGCTCTACGACCCGATTAAAAAAAGACGTATCGCCTGCGTATCATGCCCGATTGGCGACAAGGACGTGGTCGAAATCCCGGACGGAGAATACAAAGGATTGGTCAAGTGCACCACTTCAGCGACAAATCTCTTCACCCCTTTGATCCATGGACTGTCTGATTATCGTGAATCGATTAAATGCGTTACCATTCTGGACGAATACGGCCTGGATAAATTCGAATTTTTCGGCCTCATGGGTTTTGTCAAGAACCTTGGCGATCAGGGAATCATCTCCAAAGATCAGCTTGAATCAGAGGTCGATTCGGGATCTATTCAATCTATCGAAACCTGGGCCGGAAAAATCAGCAATCGGGAAGGTTTGGGAGATATTATGGCCGACGGTTTCAACGGTATATTGAAACATTTCGGTGAAGGAGCGGTGCCTTACGCGCCGCCTCTGGTCAGAGGGATGCTCCCATACGCCGGACCCGGCGGATCAATTTCCTGGAATCTTTTTGGCACAATGGAACTGGGGCAGGTACTCGACCCCAGAGGACCCCATGTGGGCAGTGGCGGTTCGCCGACCTATTTCGCCAAAAGACCGCTTGAGGTTTTTCCGCGTCATTTAAGGCGGATGGGGGTTCCCGAGGAAACTATCGCACGGATACTTCCAAGATTGGATTCGCCGGATCAGGAACAGATTTTAAATGTAGGAAGGCTCCTCAAATATTCTCACCGCTGGTTCACAATTCTGGGTTCGATGGGTATTTGCGCCCGAGCCCAGATCAATCGATTTTACAACGCCGCCTTATGCGCGGATCTTTATGAGGCGGTCACTGGAATTGAGACCGATCTGGAAAAATTGAGAAAACGGGTTGATCGAGTCTGGACTTTATTAAGAATGGACTTTATTAAGAATGGCAAATATCAGGGAAGGGTTTGGCAGAAAAGACGACGCCTTACCTGACAGATGGATAGGAAAGTCCGGTTTTCAGGATTACATCACCGAACGGCCTGTAAAGCGTGAGGACCTGGAACAGATGATCAAGGATTATTACGATGAATGGGGCTGGGATAAAAAAACCGGGATTCCCGATGAAAAAATACTCGATAGACTTGACCTGAAAGACCTGTAAAGAGTGATTAGAGGCCAGCCTGATTTAAACGTGGGTTATTACTTGTTAAAAGGGGAACTTCTTAGATGAAGTTCCCTTAATAAACAAAGGGGGTTAATATGAGTGATCATTACTATGACAAAGGCGGATTGAAAAGCGTTGGAAAACTTGTGGAGTTGAAGAAGGATCTGGCGACTTCCTTGATGACCTTTGATAAGAAGGTATTTGAGGAGGGGGCTTTGTCAACAAAGGTAAAAGAGCTGATAGCCATTGGAGCCGCTCAAATAACCAGGTGTCCTTATTGCATCGATGGCCATGTACAGAGGGCTAAAAAAGCGGGGGCAACGGATGAAGAGATTGCTGAAGCGGTTTTTGTTGGAATAACCATGAACAGCGGAGCCTCCTTCGCCCATTCAGCCATTGCCATGGACGCTTTGAAATAGCGAAGGCAATTTTTATAAAAAGAAGCCTTAATAAAAGCGGGTATAGGAGTGTTTCATGCACAGGGTAATGGTCCATCAGGCAAATTATGATAACTGCCGCGTGGCTGTGGATCGCGCCTTCGATCTTTTCCCTCTTGAGATCACGGGTAAAAAGGTACTGGTAAAGCCCAATGCCCTCAGGGCTTCAAACCCGGAACAAGGGATTGTTACTCATCATGCGGTAATCAGAGCCATAATCGAAAAGCTGGAAGAATCAAGCCCGGCAGAGATAATAGTGGGTGATAACCCTGGGATGATGAGCTATGGCGCGAATGAAAAGACATTTCAACAAACAGGGCTTATGGAAGCGGCTAAAGGTCATTACCGCAACATAGGGAGTGAAGCGGTGGAGGTCGATTTCGCGCCGAAGTTCCTTGATCGTATCAGCGTCTCCCGAGCGGTTCTCGAAGCTGACGTTGTTATTTCAGTCCCAAAATTCAAGACACATGGTCTGACCATTATCACCGGAGCAATCAAGAACAGCTACGGAATCATACCTGGAGCGTTAAAAGCGAAACTGCATCAAAAAACAGGGGAAGCGGTGAGATTCAGCGAGATGCTGGTTGAGGTTTTTCGTTTGAAAGTGCCGGATCTATGTATCGTTGACGCCGTGCTTGGCATGGAAGGGAATGGTCCGGCTTCGAATGATCTGCGGCAAATAGGGCAGATTATGGCTTCTGATAACGCGGTTGCTCTTGATGCCACGATGGCTCGCATGATGGGCCTTGATCCGCAGGGTCTGCCTTTCCTTGAAATGGCTCGGCAAACCGGGTTAGGGGATTATAACGCTGATTCTATTGAAATCGTGGGTGATCTGCCAATTCTGTCCAACTTCAAGCTGCCGCCGAAAGCGAGAACAGTTCCCACCGGGGCGGGCGAGTTCTTTGCCAGCCGCATTCGCTTGCGTCCCAGGGCGGATAAAGAACTTTGCACGGGCTGTGAAACCTGCGTCGAACAATGTCCCGTTTCAGCGCTCTCGATGGTCAATGATTTTCCGGAAGTTGACCCCGAGCTGTGTATCGCCTGTTTCTGCTGTCAGGAAATGTGTCCTGAAATGGCGATTCAACTTCGATAAAAACGTTATGAATACGCCGAGAATGGTTTTTGGCGAGATAAGGAGGTCTTGATCGTGAAAGTTTTAGGCATTGTGTGCAGTCCTCGCAAAGGGGGAAACACCGAGATATTGGTTAGTGAGGCGCTTGAATCCGCGCGGCTGGCCGGTCATGAGACTGAAATGATTTTAGTGGCGGATAAGAACATAACCCCATGTGACGGCTGCGGGGCTTGTGTTAAGGAGGGTGTTTGCGTAATTGACGATGACATGCAAGCCATATACCGGCAGCTTGAACTTGCTGACGGAATCATATTCGGCACCCCTGTGTATTTTATCAATGTGAGCGCTCAGGCAAAAGCCATCATTGATCGAACTTACGCCTTCTTGTTTCATCGAAAGTTGAGAGGCAAAGTCGCCGCGGCTCTCGTCGCGGTGAGAAGGGTGGGGGCGGGTCAGGTCTTGAGTTTGCTCTATAGTTATTTCAACATTCAAAGAATGGTCACCGCCGGTGGAGGCATCGGCTATGGCATGGCTAAAGGAGACGTTAAACAGGGGCCGGGCGGTTCCCCTGCTCTTTCCGCGCTGGAGGAAGCCAGGGCTGTTGGCCAGAGCGTCGTCAGAATGATGGAAAAACAAAAATGAGTTTTTAGGGCTTGATATGGAGTGCCTGCTAAAAGGAGACCTCTGCAAAACATCGTCCTTTAGCTGACCTCATGAGCGCCGCTTCGCTGACGCTGCAGCGGCATATGTCAGTCTCAAATTTAAGTCCTCGAAATATTAGCAATATTTCTGCGGGTTAAATTTTCGCCTTCCGCGATTTAGACCAAAACAGTAATTTTGAGATAGCTTCAAGTAACATTATTTTAACAATTGCAATAATATGAGCTGTTTTCAGATACAAGGATCGAGCTTTCTTTAACCACATTGCTTTATCCTTGACATGCAGCCGTCTTATTAGATAATTCTGAACCATTCCGAAGATCGCAGAAAAAACATGGGATGAATAGTTTTATAAGTACCGCATAAAAGTCTAGTTGAGGGAACTATTGTTTTCAAGATATTGGGATTCAAATATTAAGGAGGGGATTGTATGAGCGATCAAGCTGTGAAGCTGGAAGTGAAAGACAGAATTTGTACATTAATGTTAAATCAGCCGGAAAAACTCAATGCCATGGGCGACGAGATGGCGAAAAATTTCGCTGAAGCTCTGGAAAAAATAAAAGCTGATTCCGAACCCAGGGTGGTTATTGTTACCGGTGCGGGAAGAGCTTTCAGCGCTGGAGGCAATCTGGACAGAATTGAGGCCAGGATTGGTTCAAATCCCAACATTAACCAAAAAAATGGTTACGATTTCTATAATGTTTTTCTTAGAATTTTAGAATTAAAAATTCCAACGATAGCCGCCATAAATGGACACGCCATCGGTGCCGGAGGTTGTTTGGCCCTGGCGTGTGACATGAGATATGCCTCTATTAAAAGTAGAATAGGTTTCACCTTCGCAAAGCTTGGCCTGCACCCGGGTATGGGCGCTGAGTATTTTCTTTCGAGAATCGTAGGCAGAGCGCGAACTTTTGAACTGCTGATGACCGGTGACGTTATCACCGCTGAGGAAGCCTGCCGGATTGGTTTGGTGAACCATACCGCACAGCCGGAAGAACTGATGGATAAGGTTATGGAGTTGGCAAAAAAAATTGCGGCGATGCCTGTTTTACCCATCAAAATGTTAAAGGAATCCATTGACGCCAGTATACGCGGCAGTCTTGATGACACCTTGCGCCGGGAAGCCACTTATCAGGCCTTGTGTTATATGGGCGAGGATGTTCAGGAGGGTATTAACGCGATCAGAGAAAAACGAACCCCGCAATTTAGTGACGAGTATTAAGGGGCTTTTTGACGGCGGTTAACTTTAAGTATTTAAGACTTCATAAACAGTCATCAGCATATTTTGAGGAGATTAACCGATGAGATTTGTTTTTACCGATGAGCAAAATAAGTTCCGCCAGGAGATTCGTGATTTTTTGAAATCGGAACTCGACGCAGGCACATTCTCAGTTGATGTCTCTGGACTTGTTGGCGGGCCTGATCAGGAATTCTCCCGCAAGATGGCGGAGAAAGGCTGGATCGGAATAACTTGGCCCAAAAAGTATGGAGGGCAGGGACGAACTTATGTGGAAAAAATGATACTGATTGAGGAGTGCCTGAGGGTCAAAGCGCCCATTGGTTATCATTTTTCCGCGGACCGGCAGGTTGGCCCCGCCCTTATGGCCTTTGGTTCGGATTGGCAAAAAGATTTCTTCCTGCCAAAGATAATAAAAGCGGAGGACGGGATGCAGTTTTGCCTGCTTTTTAGTGAACCCAACGCTGGATCCGATCTGGCCGCTGTTACAACCAAGGCGGTGAAGGAAGGGGATTACTACATTATCAACGGTCAGAAAGTATGGACTTCAGCGGGACATGTGGCGGATTTTGGCTGGATGCTGGCGAGAACGAATACCGATAGCTCAGTGCGCGGCCACCTTGCCTGCAGCGAGTTCATGATTGATATGAAATCGCCTGGAATTACAGTCAGGCCGATTATAAACATCGCTGGCGCGCACAGTTTCAATGAAGTTTTTTTTGATGATGTAAAGATACACAAGAAGTATCTGGTCGGGGAAGAAAATGGCGGATTCAAGCAGATTATGGCTCAAATGGATTATGAACGTGCCGGCATTGAAAGGCTGATGCAAAATTATCCGCTTTTTGAGCAGTTAAAAAATCATGTAAAAGAAATGGATAAGGACAAAGATGGAGGATATTTCTACGCCTGGGTTAGAGATCAGGTGGCGCAATTGGAAATAGAGTACAACATAGGAAGACTTCTTTGCTATAACACCGCTTGGGTGGTTGATCAAGGTCAAAAGCCTTCCAGTCAGGCCGCGCTTACCAAGGCTTACTGCACTCAATATGAACAGCGCCTTAATGATGTCGCTACTAAAATCATGGGCCCCGTCAGCCAGATCAAGCAAGGTGCTCCGTGGGCCGCGTTCGATGGAGATCTCGCCGCCTGCAATCTCTGGGGGCCGAGCTATACTTTACAGGGCGGTTCGGTCGAGGTCTTGAAAAATATCATCGCGCTCAGAGGTCTGGGACTGCCGAGAAAATAACATCCAGTTTAGAGGCTTGATAGCCAAAGGGGTAAATTAAAATGGAATTTAATCTTAATGAAGAGACTGTGCTATTGAAAAATAGCGCCGAACGATACCTGCGGGAAAAATGTCCATCCTCACTGGCTAGAGAATTAATAGAAGACCGGGTGGGCTTCTCAAAAAGTATATGGAAGGAAACGGCTGAACTCGGCTGGCTGGGTTTAATCTATGACCAGAAGTACGGTGGTTTTGAAGGCGCTTTCTTTGATTTGTTCATCCTTTTTGAGGAAATGGGTAAAGTGCTTCTCCCGAGTCCTTTTCTTTGCAGCGCTGTTTTGTCCGGTCTGGTAATAAATGAAGCCGGAGATGATTCATTAAAAAATGAGTATCTGCCATCCATCATTCAGGGAGAAAAAATATTAACCACGGCGCTGCTCGATGAACAAGGCGGTTACGACGCTCAAACTCCCGGGGTTGAAGCCCGGAAGACTCAAACTGGTTCGTATGTTTTGAATGGGACTAAACTTTTGGTGCCTTACGCGCATGTGGCTGATGAAATAATTTTGTGCGCGAATGTTAAGGACGAAAAACAGGGAGGACCCACATTATTTAAAATCGATGGTAACGCCGAAGGTCTGGAAAAAGCTGCCTTGGATACAACAGGCAGTGAAAAGCTGTCTGCTCTTATTTTGAAGGATGTTGCAGCGTCTGCTGAGAGCATTATCGGATCTGTGGGGCAGGGAGATGTTTATTTGAGTAAAGTGATGCCTAAGGCCACCGTTTTAAAATGCGGGGAGATGCTGGGCGGATTACAGCGAGTCGTTGAAATGACGGTCGAGTATATGAAAGAGCGTCATCAGTTTGGCCGGCCTTTGGGAACGCTTCAAGCCGTTCAGCACTTCTGCGCTGATATGGCCACGTATCTCGAAACAGCCCGGCTGATTGCTTATCAGGCGGCATATTTACTAAGCGAAGGACTCCCTTGTGCTAAAGAAATCAGTATGGCGAAGGCCTGGTGCGGAGACGCCTATAATAAAACGACCCGTATTGGTCATCAACTGCATGGGGGAATAGGTTTCACGGAAGAACATGATTTGCACTTATTCTATACACACGCCATGGTATCGGCGCTAGATTTTGGAAGCTCATGGTCGCATCGGTCTAAAGTAGCGGATGAGTTGGGTATATAATTTTGATTC
>JAFDLS010000160.1 GCA_019306365.1 Deltaproteobacteria bacterium | reverse complement strand
AAAAAAGGAAACCATAGAACTTAGCGCGGCCCGACTTAAAGCGATTCCCATTAATATTTTCCGTTTGACCAAGACGTTCGGCTTAAAGCGTTTGTAATAAATATGTTCCGTTTGGCTCTGGGGCGGCAAAGCCCGGATGGCAGCCTGAAACGAAGGGAGGGAAAACGTGAACGAGAGTCATAAAGAAGATAAAGATTCACGGTTAACGGTGCTGGATGAGCTGCTCCAGACACTGCCCAAGGAAACGCTGCCTGTCAAAGCGATACGCGTGGGTCCGTTTCTGACGATGGTTTGCGTGGGAGACGAACGCGTGGAATCTTCAGGGTGCGGTTTGGCGTCCACCCTGGCGACGCATGAACCCGGACGGAAAAATTTGGTTCGCGAGGTCGGGACGTTAGAAGATCTCACAGCCCAGAAACTGGCCGGACTCCTTAAATCGAATTTTCCCCTGGAAGCCTCTATCGGCCTGGCGGCTTTAAACGCGATCCTTGAAGTACCATCTTCGTGTTATGAGGAAAAACCAGCCATAGAAATGGTTTTTGAGCGGGGACGAAATCGGCGGGTCGCCGTGGTCGGACACTTCCCTTTTGTGAAGAAGCTTCGTCAGGAGGTCAAGGAACTTCACGTCCTGGAGCTTAAAGACATACCGGGAGATTTGCCCAGTTCCAAAGCCAGCGAGATTTTACCCGCCTGTGACGTGATCGTTTTAACAGCGACCGTCCTCATGAATGGAACCTACCGGGAAATGCTCCCGCTTTGTGATCGAGCTTTCATGGTAATGATGGGCCCCAGCGCCCCGGCCAGCCCGATTTTGTGGTATTATGGCGTGGACGTTTTGGCGGGGAGTACCGTGGTTGACCCTGGGGCGTGTTTGCGGGCGGTATCTCAGGGCGCGGGATACAGGGACCTCAAGGGTGTAAAGAAATGGACCTGGAAACGGAAAAATTAAGTAAGGAGGCTCAATATTATGAGGATTACAATTCTATGTGAAAACACGGTGGGCGTCCCCGGCTTGATCGGGGAACATGGATTTTCAGCCCTGGTCGAGCTTGACACGGAAGCAATTCTCATGGACACAGGCGCCGGCCAGGGGCTCCTTCACAATACGAGGGTCCTGCGCAAGGATCTCAGTGTGGTGGAAAAAATATTAATCAGCCACGGTCATTACGATCACACGGAGGGTTTTCCGCAGGCGCTGGCTTTGACACATGGCGCCGATGTATACGCGCATCCGGATATCTTTGCCGAGCGGATCGCGATCATTGGTCAGGGTGAAAACCAGATACAGCGGTTTATAGGGCTGCCTTACCGCCGGGAGTATCTCGAGGGGCTGGGAGCTGAATTCAATCTTGAATGCGGGTTTACCGAAGTGGCCCCGGATGTATTTTTAACCGGGGAAGTGCCCCGGGAGTCCGCCTTTGAAAAAGGCGACCCTCGGCTTTTTATCCGCCGGAAAGATGAATACATACCTGACGACTTCCCGGATGACCAGTCCATGGTGATCAATACTTCCCAGGGGCTGGTTATAGTTTTCGGCTGCGCTCACGCGGGCATGATAAACACTATCTGGTACGCGCAGAAGAAGACGGGGCAGGAAAGGGTTCGCGCCCTGCTCGGCGGCACGCACCTGGGATTCCTTTCCCCGGACCAGCTGGAGGAGTCGATACAGGAACTAAGAAAGATCAATCCTGAGACCATCGCCGTTTCTCATTGCACAGGCATGAAACCGGCCATGCGTCTGATGCAGGAATTCGGAGATAATTTCATCTTCGCGAATACGGGCGGCGGATTTCAATTCGAATAATGTTCATCCCGCGATAAGGAGATAAAAGTACATGCGATTTATTGACCTTGCCACCACCATCGCTCCAGGACCGGACCTGGACATCACCTATCGAGACCATTCGGAAGGGGCGATGGCGATCGAGTCCATGTTCAATGTTCCTTCAGATCTGCTCCGCCGGGGCGAAGGCTGGGCCGTTGAGGAGTTCACCCGTTTCAGTACCCATGGCAGCACTCACATTGACGCCCCCTGGCATTACAACAGCCAGATCCAGGGTCAAAAATCCCAAACCGTGGATGAACTGCCTTTGGAATGGTTTTTCAGCGATGGGGTTGTTCTGCCCTGTCACGGCGGATGAGGTGAAGAAGGAACTCGACCGTATCGGATACACCCTGAAATCGTTGGACATCGTCCTGGTTAGAACCGGGCGGGATGAATTTTACGGCCAGCCTGATTACATGTTCAAGGGATGCGGTGTGACCGCCGAGGCTACGCGCTGGATGTATGATCAGGGCGTCAGGGTCATGGGAATCGATTCCTGGGGCTGGGACTGCCCTTTGAACCGGCAGGCGGAAGAGGCTGTGGGCCGGCAGGAAAAAGGCGTCTTCTGGGCCGCGCACCAAGCGGATGTGCCTTATTCACAGATTGAGCGGCTGGTAAACCTGGACCCGCTGCCTCCCTTTGGATTTAAGGGGGGCAAAATCGATCCCAGCCCATGAGACTGGCCGCCCCAGCGATGGTGGTTCCATAGAAGAGAACGGGTTTATCCGTCAGAAAGCGGTCTATGGAACCATTGGCCAAGGTTGTTCCGGTTACGAACAGGAGATCTGCCCACCGAATGGCGTCTTTGGTGTCTTCAGGACCTTCAATGGTGACGCCGAACTTTTGGCTGCCAATATTGTCCGAATCCAGATCCAGGACACGCAAAGGGAAATTCGGGGCCAGACTTTCTATCATCCTAGGCTGGAAACCGGCCTGGGTGATTTTAACAGTACCAAAGCGTTCAGAAATATAAGAAGTTAATTCACGGGCGCACTGGTTCGGCCCCTTATCTTTACAATGAATAGTTTTTTCGGCCTGGCCCAGATGTCTCAAAACCGCGTTCAAGGCGGCCACAAACACGGCCCGGCGAAAGTTATTTTTCGAGGCCGTACTTGCGACTTCCTCAAGGGAGCCCTCAAAATCCCCATAGCGGTCAGTGAAAGCCTGCCCGGGACTGCCTCTAAATTCGGCTTGAATAAGGCGTTCCCTGCCTTTTTGCAGGGGGAAGTCATCGGCTTCCGGGTTGCCAATCGCCTCCTCAGGGCTTAAAGGGCGGGTTTTAATGCGGACCGATTCATTCAGGAGGCCTTTGTCACTCCAGAGCTTGATGGAGCGCTCTTTTAATATTTCAAACGCGTCAGGCATAACGACTCAGTTAGAAATTCCTAATAAAATCAAGGCCGCCAGGGGGTTGTGGCCGGTAACCCGGTCCTTGACCGCGAGCACGGTATTAAACGCTTCGGCGTACTTTAAAAACAGGGAATCATGACCTACGCACAGCCCCAGGAGCACGTTCAGGTCCGTGCCGGCGTGGTTTAAAACCTTGGCCTGGAGGATTGGATTACAGGCCGACTCATCAGTGCCTATGAAAATTTTTTCCTCGTCCTTGATTCCGAGATCCTCTTTGAGCATCCGGCCCACTTTGCAGACCACGCTCACCACCTGAAAGCCTTGTCTGGTAAAAATATTATCGACCAGCCGCGCTTCCAGCGCCAGCCCGACGCAGAAGGCCAGACCCAGCTTTTTGGCTGAGATCTTATCGGCGAACTCACATATCTCCTGAATTCTGGGCTTACTGGCGTGTCCTGTACCGAAGCGAGCCGGGCAAATTCCCGCACCTTGGCGTCAGCATATTCCTGGTTCGCTTCCTCAGCCAGCTCCTGTAACATTTTGGTGGGGCAGTTATCCGGGCCTTTACCCTCTTCAGCATAACAGGCCCGCGCGTTCACGGCCACACCACAGATCGAACATCTAGGATCCAAGTTCTCGGTCATTGACAAACTCCCTTTCGCTTCTCAATTCACACATGTAAAGTGCATTAATAATAGAAATGATAGAGCGGATTTCAGACTTTGAAGACCTTTTTGAAAAGAACGTCAGCCTGAGCGTTCCCCTGGTCTTGAAGCTGCTGAAACATTTGAAGGAATTCCCGGGCCTCTGGTGTCAATAGGGCCCCCCTTTTTTTTCCTCCACCCGGAAAAGTTTCGACCAGCTTGATCCCAAGGCGTTCTTCCGCGGCCTTAATTTTACCCCAGACCGCCCGGTAGGACATCTTTAAATCAATGGCCGCGGCCCGGATCGAGCCCAGTTCGTCTATTCTTTCCAGAATAATTCGCCGGCCATGACCGAAAACAGGTCTGCCTTTACCGTCCTCGATCCAGAATTTACTTTTTATTTGAAGAGCCATACATCACCGCTTACCCAACCTGTACACATCCCTGGAGATAATAAATGAAAACCGATCAATAAGGGTTATGCCGCGCCAAATGAATGAAAAAAATTAAAACCACTTTAAGGATCGTTTGAAACATGCTACTATGCGTCCGTCAAAAAGTAAACGCTAAAAAGGGGGAGGCTGTTAATCCCTTTCGATCTAAAAATCAAATTACATTAAACCTGCCGTGGGTAGAGGATTTCCCCTCTATAATAAAGGTGAACAAGGAGTAAGAAATGCAATTTAACCTTTCTGAAGATTTAGAAATGCTTAGAGATATGACCAGGGATTTCGCCCAGAAAGAGATTGCTCCCCATGCAGACAAATGGGACGAAGAGCACTATTTTCCTTATGAGGAAGTGATCAAAAAGATGGGCGAATTGGGAATGTTCGGCACGGTTATCCCAGAAGAATACGGCGGCAATAACATGGGCTGGCTCGCGGCCTCGATCATCACTGAAGAAATCGCCCGCGCCTCCGGCGCCTTGCGGGTTCAAATCAACCTCCTCGGCCTGGGATGCGCCTTTACCATTTTTCGCTACGGAACCGATGAACTCAAAGATAAATACATCCAAAAGCTAATTTCAGCCGAGAGTTTGGGCGGCTTCGCCATCACAGAACCTGACGCGGGTTCAGATGTAATGGCCATCAAATCCATCGCTGAAGACAAGGGCGATTACTGGCTTCTCAATGGCTCCAAATCCTGGATTTCAAATGCCCACATCGCTGATGTTCTAATCTATTACGCCTATACCGACCGCTCAAAGGGAGGCAAAGGGCTTTCCGCCTTTGTCATCGAGCCCAAGAACTTCGATGGCGTCACAACTTCCCAGCTACCCAAGATGGGCCTGCAATCATCGCCAACCGGCGAGGTTATCCTGGAAGATACCAAGGTGCCCAAGGGAAATATTCTGGGCAAGCCGGGTGACGGAGCCAAGATTGTTTTCGGCTCTTTGAACCAGACCCGTCTTTCAGCCGCGGCCGGGGCTGTTGGTGTGGCGCAGGCCTGCCTGGACGCGATCACCCAGTATTGTACTGAACGTGAGCAGTTCGGTCAGCAAATTGGACGATTTCAGATGAATCAGGATTTGATAGCTCAGCTGTGCGTTGAGATCGAAGCGGCCCGGCTGCTGGTTTACAAGGCCGCCTGGCAGAAGGATCAAGGCAACCTGGGCAACACCCTTGAAGTGGCTCACGCCAAGTACATGGCCGGGGAGGTAATTACCAAGGCCTCGACCTATGCCATGCGCATCCTGGGAGCTTACGGCTATTCGACTGAATACCCGGTGGCCAGGTACTATCGCGACGCCCCGAGCTATTACATTGTTGAGGGTTCGCTCAATGTCTGCAAAATGATCATTGCCCAGGATCAGTTGGGATATCGTAAGGCCAATCGCTAAAGAAAGCTTATTGGCGGATTAACAGAAAAAAGGAGTTTAATTATGTGGCCCTATTGGAAAAAGATGAAAGACCTGGGCAAGCCGCTCAAAGAGTCAGCGATAAAGCGGATGGAAGAAAATCGAAACCAGATCGCTGAGATCGAGGCGGAGGTCGCGGCTGAGGCAGAAAAGGTCAAGAACGCCGGGCTGCCTGCGGAGGTTATTCACAAGCGCGGTCAGATGACGATTTGGGACCGGTTGGAATACCTGGTTGATCCTGGAACCTGGACGCCGCTTCATACCATATACAACCCTGAAAATAATGTGGAAGGCACCACCGGTGTTATCGACGGTCTGGCCAAGATCAGCGGAAAGTGGTCCGTGATCATTGGCTTCGATAATAAGGTTATGGCCGGAGCCTGGCTGCCCGGTCAGGCGGATAATATTCTCCGTGTGACCGACATGGCCAAGCGGCTGCACATACCCTTGACCTGGATAGTAAACTGCAGCGGAGTAAAACTGACCATGCAGGAGGAGGTATACCCCAACCGGCGCGGTGGCGGCACCCCCTTCTTCCGTCATGCTGAACTGGAAAAAATGGGCATCCCGGTTCTGGCCGGAATATACGGCACCAACCCTGCCGGCGGGGGATACCAGGGTATCAGCCCAACCATCCTGATCGCCCACAAAGACACAAATATAGCCGTGGGCGGCGGCGGCATCGTCGGCGGTATGAGCCCCAAGGGTACTTTTGATCTTGACGGGGCGGAGCAGCTTATTGAGGCTACCCGTCACTTCAAACAGGAACCTCCGGGGACGGTCAAGATCCATCACGACGAGACCGGCTTTTTCCGGGAAGTATATGAGGACGAAAAGGGCGTTTTGGACGCGCTCAAAAACTGGATGGCGGATATGCCGGCCTATAATCCCAGGTTCTTCCGGGTGGATGAGCCGGCTCAACCAAAGTTTCCGATCGAGGATATCAGTTCGATGGTCCCTGTTAACCAGAAGGCGGTTTACGACTTTGATAACGTCCTGGCCAGACTGGTTGACAACAGTGAACACATGGAATTTCGCCCGGATTATGGTCCCGAGGTTTACACCGGCCTGGTTAAACTTGATGGTTTTCCGGTTGGTGTCATCGGCAATCGTCAGGGTCTTCTTCCCAAAGGCTACCCCAAATACGCCGAAGGGGCATACCCCGGTATCGGCGGGAAGCTTTACCGTGAGGGCCTGATTAAACTCAATGAATTCGTGACCCAGTGCGGTCGTGACCGACTGCCGATTGTTTGGTTCCAGGACACTTCGGGAATCGACGTCGGTGATATCGCCGAAAAAGCTGAACTGCTGGGTCTGGGTCAGTCTTTGATCTATTCCATCGAGCAGACGGACGTGCCCATGATACTGGTTGTGCTGAGGAAAGGCACGGCCGCGGCCCATTATATTATGGGCGGCCCCAACGCCAACAATAACAACGTCTTCAGCCTGGGAACGCCGACCACCGAGATTTACGTCATGCACGGCGAAACCGCTGCTGCCGCCTCTTTTTCCCGGCGTTTGGTCAAGGAACAGGACGCGGACCGTCCACTGGAGCCTATTATTGACAAGATGAATGAATTGGCCAGGGAGTATTATGAAAAGTCCCGGCCTGCCTACTGCGCCAAACGAGGTTTCGTGGATGAATTTGTTTCGTTCAATGAATTGAGGCGCTACATGACCGCCTTTGCCGGGGCGGCCTACCAGAATCCGATCAGTTTCTGCCCGCAGCATCACATGCTGCTGCCGCGCCTGATCAAGGGATAAAAATAAATACGGAGACATCCTTTCTCCTGGAGCGGATTCTCCGCGTCTATACACATAAATCCCCGGCCTTTCAGTGGAAGGGCCGGGGATTTTTTTCGTTTTCTACTTGGGCAGAGCTTCAGGAGGTTTTTGGGTATTACCGGTCGCGTTTGGAAAATCGGTCGCTTTATAGGCTTTTTTATTGTGCTTGAGTAATTCCCGAGCTTCCTTCATGAAGGAGTTGTATCTTTTCTTTGTCTCATAAAAGCCGTGCCACCAGGTGTAATCAGGGGCCATCATGGCCGCTCCCATGCGGGCCCTGCGCCCTTCATGATGCCATAGTTCGTAATACTCAACTTCCAGCTCTTCGTCAAAGAATCTGGTTTTATCGAGGAGTTTCCGGGCATAGAGCCTGTCCAGCATCTCTTTGGCCGGTTTGAAATAGATGTCATTATATTCGGCGACGACCTTATCCAGCTTGATATAATGATTATCAACCCAAACGTTGCCGTGACACTGCTGACAGACCGCTTTCATTTTATCACGCTCAACCTGCCAGTTGGTTTTTGCCGGAAAGGGTTTGAAGTCTTCAGGACGGACGGTCAAAGGAGCTTGAATCTCCCAGGAAAGTCTTTCAGTCACATCGTGCGAAGTCATGACCTCGCCCGCACCTGAAATATGACAGACCGCGCAGGTCGGAGCCCGGTAGTCGGTACCGGGCGTCCAGGTTCCCGGGGCTGCTTCCCAGTTATAGGTGTCATTAAAGGCGGTGTAGATGTCGCCATGTTTGGATTCCATGTAGATTTCGATCTGGGGATGATCCGGCCCCAGGTGACACTGGCCGCAGGCTTCCGGTTTCCTGGCTTCCATGATGGAAAATCGGTGCCTTGTATGACAGCTGCTGCAGCTTCCCTTGCTTCCGTCCATGTTTATCCGGCCAACGCCCACATTGGGCCAGGTGTCCGCGGTTAGCTTTTTGTCCTTGATTTTGATAATGGTGCCATGGCAGGTAAAACAGCCTGACGATCTTTCAAAATCGCTATTCATGCCATGATTGAGCCAGGGGTCGATCTTCCATATTATCTCCAGTGTGTTGGCGTGTTTGCTCCGTGCATACTGCAGGGCTTCATCGGGATGGCAGCGTGAACAATCCTTCGGCGAGACTATGGCTGAGACCGGAATCTTGTATTCCCGCTTCCCGAATTCATGATCGGATCGCTGGTACTGCTTGTAGTGATCCTCGCTCACATCCGGATCGGAGGCTTCGGCCTGATGGCAATCAAGGCAGGTTATGTTGGCGCTCGCGTGCCTGCTGTTGGCCCAGTCGGCAAACAAACCAGGATGCTCCTGTTTATGGCAGGAGATGCATCCCACGGCTTCCTTGGGCATGGAACGCTCGATCCTGAACTGCTTTACTTTGGGTATGTTTCCCCCTTGCTGGCCGCCAAGGGCCATGCCCCCCCAAATCAGCATGACGGCCATCCCTGATGAGACCAGGGTTAAAATTTTTTTCATGCCAAGAGCCCTCCTTGTCTAACCTTTATCTTTTATGGTCCTGGTCCAGTCCTCTTAATCTTGCGTTACATCAACCGTCCTTTATACTCGGTTTGATATTGTTTATAACGATAAACCGGCTCGGGGTTGTGAACCAAATTCCGGTGGCAGTCAACGCATTTTTTTTCATAGCCCGGTCTGGGATATATGACCGACCGGTGAGCCAGCATCGCGCCCCGTTTATTCGGAATATGGAGGAGGTTACGGTGACATTTTTGACAGATATCGTTCTTCATGGTGGCGTATACGGCCATTCGTTCCTTTTCATGGTCGTAACTGTCCGATAAAAAATGAACAATGATATCTTTAGCGCCGTGTAAAGTTTTTGCATAAAAAAAGTCCAGGGTATCATGAGGCGCGGGCGGGCAGGTGGCAGTCCATGCAGTCCGCCACAAACCCGTGCGCGTTGTTCACGTGGGTTGAAGTCTTCCAGGTGCGATACGCGAACTGGATCTCATGACATGTACTGCAAAAGTCTGGTGTTGAGGTTCGGACCATGGTGTAATAAGAAAGACTAAAAAGCGGGAAGGCCACCACCAGACCGATAGCGATATATATTACCGGCTTGATCACCTTCCTCAAAACAGCGTGTTCAGACCAGAATTTCATCCGCTTCCCTGTAATCCGGTGATACAACTCAAATTGAACCCCCTAAATTCAAACGCTACCGCTGGCGGAGGTTAGCCGCTGAGGGTTCAATCTGACTATCAATAACTTGGCTTTTAATATAAAATATTAAAGGATTTAAGAGATATCAAGGGTATGGATGGAAAAAATATTTTTGCGTGAAAAACAGTCCAGCCTGGCATGAGGGACGGTCTTCTTTATGGACACCCAGAACCTGAACACCGTAAACTCATAATGAGACCTTTGCAAAACTTCGTCCTTTAGCTGACTTCATGAGCGCCGCTTCGCTGACGCTGCAGCGGCATATGTCAGGCTAAAAATATTAAGTTCTCGAAATACTTTGTAATATTCCTGCGGGTTAAATTTTCGCCTTCCGCGATTTCAACAAAATTACTGGTTTTGCAGAGGTCTCGGAACATATTTATGACAAACGCCCGAATTATCGTTATCAAGTGGACAATAATTCTGACATTCACTCTAAATATTGTCTATTTATGCTATCATCATGTTGAAATACAGGCTCTTCTATGATAGAGGTGATATAAAATCCAAGACCATCACAGGGGATAATCTTGCTGAGTCATACCTTTTCTCACATCCCGGGTGTGGGACTAAAAACGGAACATTTACTGTGGTCAGCCGGCCTCTCGTCCTGGGAGACTTTTCTCAGCGTTGATCAGATCCCCCTTTCTCTGACGCGGGTTAAGCAAATCGAGAACTACATTGAGCAGTCCAAACAGCATCTCAAGAATAAAAACCCCAACTTTTTTAGCGACCTATTACCGTCAAATGAGCAATGGCGCCTGTTCCAGACGTTTCGAGAC